>JABRWC010000181.1:0-13063 GCA_039961675.1 Phycisphaerae bacterium | reverse complement strand
CGGCGAGGAGCATGGGCACGCGCCGGCGCATGCAGCGCACTAGCGCCGCGCAGGGAGTCGCCGGAACCGACGGGGTCGGCCGCGGCGCGGTCCCCGAAACGGACTTTTCGCAACCGAAAGGGAGAATATGATGAAGGCTCGGTCGCTGTTCGCGGTGGTCTGCATGGTCCTCGGTATGGCGGCATTCGGCGCGGACGCCGCGCTGGCCGCGGACGCCCCGGCCGCCGGTCCGGCCGTCCCCGCCGGCGTCGGCGCGGGCATCGGCGCAGGTCTGGCGCTGATCGGCGCGGGCCTGGGCATCGGCCGCATCGGCGGCAGCGTGGTCGAGTCGATCGCGCGCCAGCCGGAGTCGGCCGCAGCGATGATGACGCCGATGTACGTGACCGCGGGCATGATCGAAGGCGCGGCGTTCTTCGCGCTCATCGTCTGCATCGCCAAGTAACCATCGGCCGATCGGTCCGGCGGCGCGCTCCGCGCGCCCGGTCCGATCGCGCACCGAGGAGCCAACCGTGCGAGCGCGCGCCTGGACTTTCGCTTATGCCGCAGCGCTGACCGCCTGCCTTTCCGCCTGCGCCTTCGCCAGCGAGGGCGCCGGGGGCGAGGCCGGCGGAACGATCATCGAGAAGATTTTCCGCGGCGGCGTCGGCAACGCGGTGATCACGCTGATCATCTTCGGCGTGGTGGTGTACATCCTGGGGACGAAGGCCTGGCCGCCGCTGCTGCGGGTGCTGGGCGAGCGCGAGCAGACGATCCGCGAGTCGCTGGAAGCGGCGCGGCGCGAGCGGCAGGAAGCGGAGAAGCGCCTGGCCGAGTACGAAGCCCGGCTGGATCGTGCGCGGGCCGAGGCAACGGCCATCGTGGAGGAAGGCCGGCGCGATGCGGAGGCGGTGCGGCGGAGAATCCACGAGGAAGCACGGCGCGAGTCCGACGAGATGATCGCCCGCGCGAGGCGCGAGATTCAGCTCGCGACCGACACCGCCAAGAAGGACGTCTACGACCTGGCCGGCGAGCTGGCGGTCGAGCTGGCCGGCCGCGTGATCAAGAAGCAGCTTTCGGCGCAGGATCATCGCGACCTGCTGCGCGAATCGCTCGAAGCCATCCGCGCCGGCGGGAAGATGAACTAAGCGCGGAGGCGACCGGGAGCCGACCGATGGCCCAACTGGACCAGGAACTGGGCGTCGCCGACGTGTATGCGGCGGCGCTGTTCGAGTTGGCGCGGGAATCGGGCACAGTGTCCGAAACGCGCGCCGAGCTCGACGAGTTGCTCGCCCTGGTGCAGTCGAAGCCGGAATTCGCGAACTTCATGGAATCGCGCGGCCTGGGCGTGGAGCGGCGCGAGGCGGGACTGGAGCGCATGTTCCGCGGCCGGCTCAGCGACGCGACGCTCAACACGCTGCTGGTCATGAACCGACACGAGCGCGCCGGCCTGATCGCCGCGATGCACCGGCGCTTCGTGCTGCGGCAGGAGCAGGCGTCCAACCAGATTGAGGCCGTGGCCACCAGCGCCGTCGAACTGCCCGACGAGCAGCGGGCTGAGATCGAGCGGCTGGCCGGCGAGCTGTCCGGCAAACGCGCGCTGGTGCAATACCGCGTGCGGCCCGAGATCCTCGGCGGGCTGATCCTCCAGGTGGGCGACGTGCGCTGGGACAACTCGCTTCGCACCCGGCTCGAAGCGGCGCGCAGTGCCCTGCGGGAGCGCGCGGAGCGCGGGTTCGAGGATGTGTCCAGCGGCTGACGACGGGCGCTCGGGCGCCGTCCCGGGCACGGCGCGGGCGGGAATGCGGACTTTCGCGGCGGGACTTCGCCGGTGGGCGCGGGGTTGCCGCCGACCAGGACCAGGGATCCATCATGAAGTTCAAAGCGGACGAGATCGCGACGATCATCAAGGCCGAGATCAGCCACTACAAGTCCGAGCTGGACGTGGCGGAGATCGGGCGCGTGCTGGAAGTCGGCGACGGCGTCGCGCGCATCTTCGGACTGCCCAACGCCAAGGCCGGCGAGATGCTCCAGTTCGCCAGCGGCGCGACCGGCGTCGTGTTCAACCTGGAGGAGAACTCGATCGGCGCGGTCGTGCTCGGCGGCTACCTCGACGTGAAGGAAGGCGAGGAGGTCCGCTGCACGAATCGGCTGCTCAGCGTGCCCGTCGGCGACGCGCTCGTCGGCCGAGTGGTCGACCCGCTCGGACGGCCGCTGGACGGCAAAGGTCCGATCCAGTCGCCGCACCGCCGGCCGCTGGAGATCATCGCCCCCGGCATCGCCGAGCGCCAGCCGGTCAACGAGCCGCTCCAGACCGGCATCAAGCCCATCGACAGCATGATCCCGATCGGCCGCGGGCAGCGCGAGCTGATCATCGGCGACCGCAAGACCGGCAAAACCGCCATCGCGCTGGACACGATTATCAATCAGCGCGGCGGCGACGTGATCTGCGTGTACGTGGCGATCGGTCAGAAGGACTCGACGGTGGCGGGCATCTGCCGCACGCTCGCGGACCACGGCGCGATGGACTACACGATCGTCGTGGTCGCCAGCGCGTCGGTGCCGGCGCCGCTCCAGTACATCGCCCCGTATGCCGGCTGCGCCATGGCCGAGTACTTCATGTACGAGCACGGCCGGGCGACGCTGTGCATCTACGACGACCTGACCAAGCAGGCCCAGTCCTACCGCCAGCTTTCGCTGCTGCTGCGCCGCCCGCCGGGCCGTGAGGCCTATCCGGGCGACGTGTTCTACCTGCACAGCCGACTGCTGGAGCGGGCCTGCAAGCTGGCCGAGCAGCGCGTGATCGTGAAGAAGGGCGCGCCGCCGGACGTGGAGACCGGCGTCAACGGCAAAGTCTACAAGGGCGAGCAGGACAAGGAGGCGCTGCACATAGACCTCCAGCAGCTCGGCGCCGAGACGCACGAAGCGCGCCGGCTTCGCAAGAGCGGCGGCAGCCTGACGGCGCTGCCGGTGATCGAGACGCTGGAAGGCGAGGTCTCCGCGTACATCCCGACGAACGTGATTTCGATCACCGACGGACAGATCTATCTCGAGCCCGACCTGTTCTTCGCCGGCGTGCGCCCTGCGGTGAACGTGGGCATCTCGGTCAGCCGCGTGGGCGGCAACGCCCAGGTCCCAGCGATGAAGAAAATCGCCGGATCGCTGCGGCTGGACCTGGCCGCGTTCCGCGCGCTGGAGGCGTTCGCGCAGCTCGGCACCGAGCTGGACCCGGTGACGCAGAAGCAGCTCGACCGCGGTCGGCGGATGGTGGAGCTGCTCAAGCAGCCGCAGTACCAGCCGATGCACGTGGCGGACCAGATTCTGAGCATCCACGCGGGCACACGCGGATTCCTGGACGACCTGCCGCTGAACGAAGTGCGGGCGTTCGAGGAGGCGCTTTTGAAACACTACCACGACGAGTTCCCCGAGATGCGCGAGAAGGTGCTCAAGGAGAAGTGGACCGACGAGCTGGACAACCGGCTGAAGGAGATCGTGGCGAACTTCAAGCGCAACTTCGGGGCGAAGGGCGCGAGCGCCGGTCGCGAGTGACAAGTGCAACGTGCAAAATGACAAGTGCGGAGTGATCGCCGAGCGCCGGCGCGCTACGCGAGATTTGCCCATACTTCGACGACGCCGAGTTCGTGAGTGAGAGAATCGACGCAAGCCGTGAAACGCGAGAGCGACGACGTGGGCAACGGGTCAGCGGCGCATCCGCGGACCCGGCCCGGCGTTCAGGAACGTTGCTTCGACTTCCCGCTCCGAGTGCTCCGCTGGGTATCGTTCCTGCCGCGCGGCATCGGCGGCGAGACGATCGGCCGCCGAGTCTGCCGGTGCGCCACGGCCGTCGGCGCCAACGTCGAAGAAGCCCAGGGCGCGCACACGAAGCAGGCGCTCGCGTAGACGCTGAGCTTCGCGCGAAAGGAAGCGATGCAGACGCGCTACTGGCTGCCCTGGTCGCAGCCAGCGAGATGGTGCCGCGCCGGAGAATGCAGCACCGGATCGGCGCGTGGGGACGAGCTCGTGAGAATCCTCAGCGCCATGGCGATGAGCGCCAGAGGTCGTGAACGTGAATGACCAAGTCCGATCGAAGGATCACTCGTGGGCCGGGCGCGGCCTCCCGTACGGGGTCTTCATCTATCACTTTTCGCTTTGCACTGTGAACTCTTATGGCTAAAGCCCGCGCCATCATCAAACGCCGCAAAGCCGTCGCGAACATCCGCAAGATCACGCAGACGATGCAGCTCATTGCGACCGCGCGCTTCCAGAAGTGCCTCCAGCGCGCCACCGCCGGCAAGCCGTACACCAACAAGCTCACCGAGATGATCCAGACCCTCGCGGGCGTCGAGTCCGCCGAGCATCCGCTGCTCCAGCCGGTCGCCGGCGTCGAGCGCAGCGTGTTGCTGGTGATTACCTCCAACCGCGGCCTGTGCGGGGCGTACAACGCCTCGGTCCTCCGCGCCGCGACCGAACGCCGCAAGCATCTTGAACAGCAAGGACTCACCGCCTCAATAGAAATGGTCGGCAAGAAGGGCGTCGGCTATGCGCGCTTCCTCGGCTGGTCGCTGGTCGAGCGCATCACGGACGTGGAGGACAAGATCGCCTACGCCCGCGTCGCGACGATGGCCGAGCGCTACATGCAACAGTACACGGCCCGACAGATCGCGCGCGTGGACGTCGCATATACGCGCTTCCTGTCGATCGGCGTGCAACGCGCCACGGTGGCGCAGCTCCTGCCGATCGTGCCGCCCGAGGGCGACGCGGCCAAGGGCGGCGCCCGCCCGGATTTCGAGTTCTCCCCGCCGCCTGAAATCCTGCTCGCGCGGCTGATTCCCGAGTCGGTGAAGGTGCGCCTGTACCAGTATTTCAACGACTCGATCGTCAGCGAACAGGTGGCGCGGATGACGGCGATGAAGTCCGCGACGGATGCGGCGGCGGAGATGATCAAGAGCCTGGGGACGCAGTACAACCGCGCCCGACAGAGCCAGATCACGATGGAGCTGGCGGACATCGTGGGCGGAGCGAACGCAGTGGAAGGCAAGTGAAGAATGCAGAATGGAGAATGCAAAACGGACTCGCTGAGCGGCGCGCACGCGCGAGATCCGCGCGGCGGGCGAGACATCCAGGATCGGACCTTTCGGTCCGGCGTATGCGCGGCGAAGCGCTTGGACTCGTTGCCGCGAATCCTGGTAGGTGCGGTCTTCGCTCGGCAGACCGCCAGGTGCGGCACCGGCATCGGCGCGAATGTCACCAAGGCCGAGGCGGCGCAACGCAGGGCGGAGTTCATCCGGCGGATGAACATCCGGCGGTCGGAAACGCGCGAGACGCGCTCTTGGCTCCGCGAGATCCGCGGGACCGGTCATTCGCATCGAAGTGAATTGGACGACCTGAGCGCGGAGTGATCGGAATTGGTGGCGATCCTGACCGCAATCGTCGGCAACGCTCGCAGCCGCGAAGACCGAGATTAACGGAGAGTTTCCGCATCCTGCGAACGGTGTTTTGCATTTTTCATTTTGCATTCGGCATTTGCACTGAGGCGACTTCAACGCGGAGCAAGCGATGGTAGCAGCAGACGGCAACATCGGCCGCATCACGCAGGTCATCGGCTCGACGCTCGACGCCGAGTTCAGCGAGGCCAACCTGCCCCGAATCTACAACGCACTCAAGGTCAACCTGAAGCGCGACCTCGGCGATCAGGTGCAGGAGGAGATTCTGTGGTGCGAGGTCGCCCAGCACCTCGGCGGCGGACGCGTCCGCGCCGTCGCGCTCGGCAGCACCGACGGCCTCCAGCGCGGCATGCCCATCCGCGACACCGGCTCGGCGATCGCCGTGCCCGTTGGCCCCGTCACGCTCGGGCGCGTCTTCAACCTCGTCGGCGAGCCTGTCGACGGACGCGGCCCCGTCGCGGCCACCGAGCGCCGTCCGATCCACACCGAGCCGCCCGAATTCGCCGACCTCACGCCCAAGACCGAGCAGTTCGAGACCGGGATCAAGATCATCGACCTGCTCGTGCCGTTCGTCCGCGGCGGGAAGATCGGCCTGTTCGGCGGCGCCGGGCTGGGAAAGACGGTCATCATTCAGGAGCTGATCGCGCGCATCGCCACGCAGCACGGCGGCTACTCGGTGTTTGCCGGCGTGGGCGAGCGCACACGCGAAGGCAACGACCTGTGGCTGGAGATGCAGCACGCCAAGATCGGCAACACGGGCAAGAGCGTCATCGACCAGACGGCGATGGTCTTCGGCCAGATGAACGAGCCGCCGGGCGCGCGCCTGCGGGCCGCGCTGACCGCCCTGACGATGGCCGAGTACTTCCGCGACCAGACCGGCGCGGACACGCTGCTGTTCATCGACAACATCTTCCGCTTTTCGCAGGCCGGCTCGGAAGTGTCGGCGCTGCTGGGCCGCATGCCGTCGGCCGTCGGATACCAGCCCACGCTGAGCACCGAGATGGGCGAGCTCCAGGAGCGCATCACCTCCACCAAGCACGGCGCGGTGACGAGCGTGCAGGCCGTGTACGTCCCGGCCGACGACCTGACCGACCCGGCCCCGGCCACGACCTTCACGCACCTCGACGCGTTCATCGTGCTGGAGCGCTCGATCTCCGAGAAGGGCATCTATCCGGCCATCGACCCGCTGGCCTCGAGCTCGCGCATCCTCGACCCGGGCGTTGTCGGCGCAGAACACTACCAGGTGGCGCGCCGCGTGCAGGCAATCCTCCAGCGCTACAAGAGCCTCCAGGACATCATCGCGATCCTGGGCGTCGAGGAGCTGAGCGAGGAAGACAAGCTCATCGTGTCCCGGGCGCGGAAGATCGAACGCTTCTTCTCGCAGCCGTTCTTCGTCGCCGAGGCGTTCACGAACACGCCCGGCAACTACACGAAGCGCGAAGACACGCTGCGCAGCTTCAAGGAGCTGTGCGACGGGAAGTGGGACCACCTGCCCGAAGGCGCGTTCATGTACGTCGGGACCGTCGAGCAGGCCGCCGAGAAGGCCGAGAAGATGAAGGCCGGCGCGTAGGCCGAAGTGGCACGGGCCTCTCGCCCGTGATCGTCGCACGCACCAGCTTTCATTCGCAAGGGCGCAGACCCGTCACCCGCGCGCAACGGCGGTCCCGACGCCAACACGATGGCGAAAACCCCTGCGCAGTCCAGTCGGGTTGCCCCTGCGCAGGCATGGCCCGACGTGCTGGCAAGAAGGCGGCGGCGGGATTCGAACCCGCGAATGACGGTTTTGCAAACCGTTCCCTTGGGCCACTTGGGTACGCCGCCAGTCGATGCCGCAACCGGCCTGTCGCTCTCGGCACGGACGCCAATCGCGCATCCCGCCGGAGTGCACAGACCGGTTATTATGCGGGTCGCTCTTGGTTCGGCAAGACGCGCGAGCGACGATTCCGGAGTTCGGCGCCGCAGGCGGGACGCCGCCACTTCCGGTGCGCGTCGGCCGCGTCAGGAAGCGCGGGGGACGGAGTGCGGCCGTCCGATGGTCGCCCGCGGGAGCCATTCGCATGAGTGAAACGATCCGCAGCACGCGCGCTCCGGAGCCGGTCGGCGCCTATCCGCACGCCAAGCGCGTGGGCGATCTGCTGTTCCTCTCGGGTATCGGTCCGCGCGAGCGCGGCTCCGCGCGCATTCCGGGCGTCGAGCTGGACGCCTCCGGAAAGGTCGTGCGCTACGACATCGAGGCGCAGTGCCGCTCGGTGTTCGAGAACGTCCGTGTCGTGCTCGAAGACGCCGGCTCGTCCTGGGAGCGCATCGTCGACGTGACCGTTTTTCTGACGAACATGAACGACTTTGCCGTCTACAACCGCGTTTACGCGGAATATTTCGCCGGCCCCGGCAAGCCGAACCCGGCGCGGACCACGGTTGAAGTGAACCGCCTGCCGACGCCGATCGCGATCGAGTTGAAGGTCATCGCCACAGTGTCGGACTGATGACGCGCTGCGGGGGACGGAGGCCAGTGCACGGATGTCAGCCAACGCCATCCCCGCCGAAGCATTCCCGGACCGGACCGCGCTCGAGCGCTACCAGCGGCAGCGGCTCGGAGCGCTGCTGGGCGAAATCCGCGTTCGCAACCCGTTTTATGCACGCAAGCTGGGTTCGGTGAGCTTCGATCCGCTCGCCGACCCGCTCGAAGCGCTTCCGTTCACGACGCGCGACGAGCTTCAGGCGGACCAGTTCGAGCGCCCCCCCTACGGCACGAACCTCACCTATTCGCTGGATCGGTACGTCCGCGTGCACCAGACCTCGGGCACGCAGGGCCGGCCGCTGCGCTGGCTTGACACGGACGAAAGCTGGGCCTGGTGGCGTCGCTGCTGGATGCACGTGCTTTGCGGGGCGCGCGTGACGGCGCTCGATCGAGTCCTGTTTCCGTTCTCGTTCGGACCGTTCATCGGGTTCTGGGCTGCGTTCGACGCGGCCGTCGAGCTGGGCTGCCTGGTCCTGCCGGCGGGGGGCATGAGCACGCTGTCGCGCTTGCGGCATCTGCTTGATCTCAGCGCCACGGTGGTGGTCTGCACGCCGACCTACGCGCTGCACATGGCCGAGGCGGCCGCGGAGCATGGCATCCCGCTGGCCTCGTCGGCAGTGCGGGCGGTGATCGTCGCCGGCGAGCCGGGCGGCAGCGTTCCCGCGGTGCGGCGACGGATCGAGGACGCCTGGGGCGCGGAGGTGTTCGACCACGCAGGCATGACCGAGGCTGGCGCATGGGGGTTCGAATCGGCCGAGGCGCGGGGAGCGCTGCGGGTGCTCGAAACCGAGTTCATCGCCGAAGTCATCGATCCGAAATCCGGCGCGACGGTGCCGGACGGAACGGCGGGTGAACTCGTGCTGACGAACCTCGGGCGGCTTGGCAGCCCGGTCATCCGCTACCGCACAGGCGACCTGGTGCGCCTTACGCGCGGCGAACCGGTCGCCGGCCGCTGGCTGGCGCGCGCCGAAGGCGGCGTGTGCGGGCGGGTCGACGATGCGCTGGTCATCCGCGGCGTGAACGTGTTCCCGTCCGCGATTGAGGGTATCCTCCGCGAGCTGGACGAAGTGGCCGAGTTCCAGATTCAAGTGCGGCAAGTGCACGCTTTGGCCGAACTGGAGCTGCGGATCGAGCCGCGGGCAGGGGTCGACACCTCCGGCCTGGCCGAAAGAATCGCGCGACACGTGCGCGACCGGCTCAACGTGCGGCCGAAGGTGACGCTGGCAGTGCCCGGTTCGCTGCCGCGCTTCGAGTTGAAATCGCAGCGCGTGGTGCTAGGCGAATCGCGTACGGCGGAGAGGTAGAAATTGGAATTGCTCGCGACCGCACCGTGGCGCTCTTCCGCCCCGTCCGGAGTTTCATCGGACCGGTGGCCGTTTTCCCACGGCTTTCGCCGTGGGCTACGGTCCGCCGCCCTCTCAGGGCTGCTGGTGGCGCGGGGGCTTCACGGCTCCATCGCGCGTCGCGGAGCGGCGCGCTTCACGGACCGCCGCTGCTCGTCGGGGGGAGTCTTTCGCCGTTCCACGGCTCAATGTGGAGCAACGCGTTTCGTCGCTGCTGGGCCACGGTCTTTCGCCCGTTCCGAAGCGATCTGAGTGGAGTACGGCACACATGATTCGGACGATTGCGATTGTCTGTTGGGCGCTGATCGCCGCGGGCGCATGGGCGGCCGACTGGCCGTCCTGGCGCGGCCCGGAAGACAACGGCCTCGCCCGTGAGAATGCGGTCGTTACGAGCTGGTCGCCCGACGGCGATGGCGTGCTCTGGCGCCAGGACTTCGGCGGCCGAAACACGCCGATCGTGCTCGGCGGCCGCGTGTACTTCAACGCTCCCGTGGACGAGCACACCCCATGCAGCCAGGAGCGGGTGCTGTGCCTGGATGCGGACACCGGCCGGGTGATCTGGGAGAAGCGGTTCGGCGTCTTCCACACGGACATCGTCGAGGACCGCGTGGGCTGGACCTCGCTCGTGGCGGACCCGGCGACCGGCTACGTCTATTGCCACGCCACGAGCGGCGAGCTGCTCTGCTGGGACCGCGACGGGACGCTCGTCTGGAAGCGCTCACTTACCGAGGAGTTCGGCCGCATCAGCGGCTACGGCGGCCGGCTGTTCAACCCGATCCTCGACGAGGACCGCGTCATCATCAGTTTCGCGAATTCGAGCTGGGGCGAGCAGGCACGCGGCGGACACCGCATTCTGGCGCTCGACAAGCGCACCGGCGAAGTCGTCTGGTGGGCGGACCCGGCCGGCAAGCCGCCGCAGGACACCACGTACGCCACGCCCGTCGTCGCCGTGATCGACGGACAGCGGCTGCTGATCGCCCCGAACGCCGACGGCTGGGTGTATGCGCTCCGCTCGCGCACCGGCGAGGTCGTCTGGAAGTTCCAGCTCAGCAAGCTTGCGCTGAATTCGTCGCCCGTCGTGGACGGGAACTTCGTTTACGTCGCCCACGGCGAGGAAAATGTGGACACGACGGTCATGGGTCGGCTGGTGTGCATCGACGGCCGGGGCAGCGGCGACATCACCAAGACGAACGAGGTCTGGCGCGTGGACGGACTGGGGATGGGCTACGCCTCGCCGGCCGTCGCGCGCGGCCGCGTTTATGCCGTCGACAACTCAGCGAACCTGATCTGCGTCGATGGCCAGAACGGCCACGTCTACTGGCAGTACAACCTCGGCCGCGTTGGCAAAGGCTCCCCGGTCGTCACGGCCGACGGCGTGATCTACGTCGGCGAACAGAACGGGATCTTTCACGTCCTGCGCGACGCCGGCGATCACGTGGAGCCGCTCTGCCGCTACGAGTTCCCGTCGAAAAACGGCGCCATCGACGAGCTCTTCGGCTCGCCGGCGGTCTGTGGCGGCTGGGTGTACTTCATGACGCGCTATCACACGTACTGCCTGGGTCGAGCTGGCGAAGCCGTGAGTGAGCGGCCGGCGGCGATTGCCGCCGAGGAGTCCGATCATCCCGGCGAGAAACCCGCACGCACACTGATCTTTCCCGCGGACGTGACGCTCCGGCCCGGTGAAAAAGTCTCGTTTCAGCTTCGCCCGTTCACGGACTTCGGCCGCCCGGTTCACGCGGCCGTCGCCGGCGACGCGCGCCAGTGGTCGCTGGCGGGCTTGCAAGGTGCGATCGACGTCGAGGGCACGCTGACGATCGCCGCCGACAGTCCCGCGTCAGCCGGACTGGTGAAGGCGAAGTGGATCGGCGAGGAAGCCGCGGCCCGCGTGCGCGTGGTACCCGCGCTGCCGCTCGAGCAGACTTTCGACACGCTGAAGCCGGACGCGGTGCCGGCCGGCTGGGTCGCCGCGGGTGGACGCGTGAAGGCGCTGGAGAAGGACGGCACGATGGTGCTGGCGAAAATCGCCAGCAAGGAGCGGCCGTCGCCGCCGTTCATGCGCATGCAGACGTACATCACGCCGCCGATTGAAGCCGGCTACACGGTTGAATCGGAAATGCTGAGCGACGAGCGCGACGCGGGTCGGGCGAGCTTTCTGCCGGACATGGGGCTGGTGAACGACCGCTACGTGTTCATGCTGATGGGCGCGGACCGGAAGCGCGGCGCGAAGACCATGGCGCGGATCGAGACCTGGGGCGCCGTCCCGCGATTGCGAAAAGACGTGGAGTTCGCCTGGGAGCCCGGCGTCTGGTATCGCGTGAAGTTCGACGTGCGGATCGAGGGCGGCCAGGCGCGCTGCCGGGCGAAGGCCTGGCCGCGGACTGCGGCGGAGCCGCCGGACTGGGTGATTGAGTTGACCGACGATTGCCCGCATGCGGAGGGCAGCGCCGGGCTGTACTGCTACTCCAACGGCACCACGTCCAGGAGCGACGGACCGGCGACATACTTCGACAACGTGAAGGTTTACCGGAATGAATAAGGAAGGCACGAAGCCACGGGGCCACGAAGCCACGAAGATGACCATGCCGAGCGCGGCTGCGTGCGGACGCATCCAGAACCCGCAATCCGAATTCCAACACCGCAGCGCATTCGCACCGGTGTGCATTGCCGCGCTCGCCGCGCTCGCCGCGCCGCTCGCTGCGGACGAAGCGCCGGCGCGCCAGGGCGACTGGCCCATGTGGGGCGGGCGGCCGGACCGCAACATGGTCTCGGACGAGATCGGCATTCCCGCCGAGTGGGACATCAAGACCGGCCGCAACGTCAAGTGGAAGGCCGCGCTCGGCTCGCAGACCTACGGGAACCCGGTCATCGCCGGCGGCCGAATCCTGGTCGGCACGAACAACGACGGCAACCTCCGTTCCGGCATCAGCGGCGACAAGGGCGTGGTGCTCTGCTTCGACGAAAAGACCGGCAAGCTTCTCTGGCAGGCGACGCACGACAAGCTCGCCGCCGGCCGCGTGAACGACTGGCCGCAACAGGGAATCTGCTCGACGGCGTTCATCGACGGCGACCGCGCGTACTACGTGAGCAACCGCTGCGAGCTGGTCTGTGTGGACATGAACGGCTTCGCCAACGGCAACGACGGGCCGTACAAGGACGAAAAGTACACCGAGCCGCAGGACGCCGACTTCGTCTGGATCTACGACATGATCGAGGAGCTCGGCGTTTTCCCGCACAACCTGGCGACGTCATCGCCCGTCGTCGCCGGCGAACTGGTCTTTCTCGTGACGTCGAACGGCGTGGACGAAGGGCACCTCAACCTGCCGTCGCCGACGGCACCCGCCTTCATCGCCGTCAACTGGAAGTCGGGCGAGCTCGCCTGGGAGGCCAGCGTCGAGCATCGCGTGTTTCACGGGCAGTGGTCCAGCCCGGCATACGGCGTGGTCGCCGGGTCGCCGCAGGTCGTGTTTCCCGGCGGCGACGGCTGGGCGTACAGCTTTGACCCGCCGTCCGGCAAGAAGCTCTGGATGTTCAACCTGAATCCGCCTGGGGCGCAGTACATCCTGGGCGGGCGCGGGACCGCGAACGAGATCATCGCCACGCCGGTGATTCACGACGATGCTGTGTTTTTAAACGTCGGGCAGGACCCCGAGCACGGTGAGGGCATCGGCCACCTGTATCGGATCGACGCGACGAAGCGTGGCGACATTACCGACAGCGGCAAGGTGTGGCACGTCGGGTTCGACAAGTTCAACCGCTCGCTGTCGACCTGCGCAATCCGCGAC
>JABRWC010000180.1:0-7694 GCA_039961675.1 Phycisphaerae bacterium | reverse complement strand
CTGCGGTACCCAGGCGACCATCCCTTGAAACCCCAAGCTGGCGCGCCGGCTTTGACGCACTAAACGGAATTGCGAGCGAACATCCTCAGAGCAAACGCAAGTCGGTGCTCGTCGGCGACTTGGCCTGGCCAATCCTGTTGACCTTGTTGTATTGTTCCCGATATTCTGCGTTTCTGCAAGATTTTCTTTGGGACGGAGGACACCTTTCCGCGCGGCTGCGGGCGAATGCCCGAATTCCGATGCGTGAAGGTGCGGAAGCCGGGCGGCACGCTGTATAACTTGCCCTCCGAGCGCGGGTCTGCGAGGCGCGTAGCAACGATGCGTCGGCCGAATCCACTCTCCCGTTCGGACGCGCCGGCGGTGCCAGGTGATTCGGCGTACGTGGGCCGCGGACACCGCGCGGGGAACGCTCGCTTGCTGGCGAAGGAACGACAGCGGGTCATCGTCAACCAACTTCGGGATGCCGGCAGCGTACGCGTCGCGGAGCTGGCCCGCACACTGAACGTCACCGAAGAGACCATCCGCCGCGACCTGGAGAAGCTCGACCGCGAAGGCAAGCTCGTCCGCACGCACGGCGGCGCGATGCCGCTGGACGAAATCGGCGGCGAGCTGCCGTTTACGGTGCGGTCGATCGACCACCTGGAGGCCAAGCGCGAAATCGCTCGGACGGCGTTGCAACACGTCGAAGAGGGCGACGTGCTCGCGTTCGACGCCAGCTCGACGGCCTACGAGCTGGCCCGCATCCTGCCGGACGTTCCACTGACCGTGATCACGAACTCGCTGGCGATCCCGATCTGCCTTTGGAAGCGGACGCAGATACGGATCGTCATGTGCGGCGGCTCGCTCGATGCGCCGTCGCTCTCATTCGTGGGGCCGCTGGCCGAGGAGTTCCTGCGGCGATTCCACGTTCGCAAGCTGTTCTTTTCCACCAAGGGGATCGACCCGGAACGCGGCCTCAGCGTCGGGGCGGACGAACACGCGCGGATCAAGCGCTGCATGCTGGATTTCGCGGACACTCGCTATCTGCTCGCGGATCACAGCAAATTCGGGGCCAAGGCGCTGGTCTACTTCGCCGGCCTGTCGGAGGCGGACCACGTCATCACCGACGCGGCGACGGAGCCGCGCTGGCTCGAAGCATTCGCGTCTCTCAAGGCGGGCGGCGGGCGGACGTAGGCGACCGCCGCGCTGAGCGAGTCAGCGTGGGAAATCGAATGCGCGCACCGGCGCGCGGCGTGTTCTCACCACTCGGATTGGAGCTGTGACCCATGCTTCCCAGAGTCTGCGTGCTGCTCGGGCTGCTGCTGGCCGGACCGTCGGCTCGGGCCTTGGAAGTCCCAGCCTCGCAACCCGCGGAATCGGGACACGCGCGCGATCAGCGCATGGCCTGGTGGCGCGCGGCGCGCTTCGGCCTGTTCATTCACTGGGGGCTGTACGCCATCCCCGCCGGCGAGTGGAAAGGCCAGTCGCGGTATGGCGAGTGGATACGCCATTCCGCGCAGATTCCGATCGAGGAGTACGAGGAATTCGTCGGGCGGTTCAACCCGGTGAAGTTCAGCGCCGACGAATGGGTCCGCATCGCCAAGGATGCGGGTATGAAGTACATCGTCATCACCAGCAAGCACCACGACGGCTTCTGCCTGTGGGACTCGCAGCAGACCGACTTCGACGTGATGTCGACGCCCTTCAGGCGAGACATTCTGAAGGAGCTTGCCGAGGCCTGCCGGCGCGAGGGCATCCGCCTGTGCTTCTACCACTCGATCATGGACTGGCACCACCCGGACTACCTGCCGCGGCGGCCGTGGGAGGAGGCGCAGCGGCCCGCAACCGGCGCCGACTTCGGCCGCTACGTGCAGTACATGAAGGCGCAGCTCCGCGAGCTGGTCACGAACTATGGCCCGCTCGGCGTGCTGTGGTTCGACGGCGAGTGGGAGGACACCTGGAACCACGAGCGCGGCGTCGATCTATACCACTACGTCCGCGGCCTCCAGCCGGACATCATCATCAACAACCGCGTGGACAAGGGCCGCAGCGGCATGGCCGGCCTGACCGTCGGCGACCACCTGGGCGACTACGGCACGCCCGAGCAGGAAATCCCCGCCACCGGACTGCCCGGCGTGGACTGGGAAACCTGCATGACGATGAACGACCACTGGGGGTTCAACAAGGCTGACAAGAACTTCAAGTCCACAGGCGAGCTGATTCGGATGGTGTGCGACATCGCCAGCAAGGGCGGCAACTTCCTGCTCAACGTCGGCCCGACCGCCGAGGGCGAGATTCCGCCGGAAAGCGTCGAACGCCTGCGCGAGATCGGCGCGTGGATGAAGGCCAACGGCGCTGCGATCTACGGCACGCAGGCCAGTCCGTTCGGGCTTCTGCCCTGGGGACGCTGCACGCGCGCCGTGCATCCCCAGGCGTCCGGCCGGGGCGTGCTGTTCTTCCACGTGTTCGACTGGCCGAGCGACGGCCGGCTCGTGGTTCACGGACTGGTCAACGACCCGCAACGCGTCTTCCTGGGAACGACGCCGGACTCCGGCGCGGGCCTGGCCTGGAAACGCGAGCAGGACGCCCTCGTGATCGAGACACCGACGACGGCGCCCGACCCGTACGTCTCGGTAATCAGCGCGACGTTCGCGGACGAATTGCAGGTGGTTTCCGCGCCACGATTCGACGCCGCGGCGCCCGTCTTCATCGACTCCACGGAAATCACGCTGCGCGAGGACCATCCTGCGTTCGAAACGCGATACACGACGGACGGCACGCCGCCGACGCCGGCATCGCCGAGGGTCGAAGGCGTGATTCGCCTCACCGATACGACCACCGTGACCGCGCGCGTATTTCGCGGCGCGCAGCCGGTCAGCGCTGCGTCGTCCGCGACGTTTACGAAAGTGACGCCGCGGCGGGCCGCCGATGCCAGTGAGCTTCAGTCCGGACTGTTGTGCGAGTATTTCGAGGGCGAATACGACAGGCTGCCGGACTTCTCGACGCTGACGCCCGCCAAAGTCGTCCCCGTTTCCAACCTCACGTTGCAGCCGCGCGAGCGGCGCGACGCGTTCGCGATGCGTTTCAGCGGCTACCTGAGCGTGCCGCGCGACGGCGTGTACACGTTCTGGCTCGCGTCCGATGACGGCAGCAAGTTGATGATCGGTGACAGCGTGGTCGTGGACAACGACGGCTTGCACGGCGACTCGGAGAAGTCGGGCCAGATCGCGCTGGCGCGCGGCCCCCATCCGATCGTGCTGACGTTCTTTGAAAGATCGGGCGAGGAATCGCTGCGGCTTCAGTACTCCGGACCGGGCATCGACCGCATGGACGTGCCGGACGAGGCGTGGCATCGCGCGAAGCGCGCCGAGCTCCGCCCATCGGGCGGCGCACGGGGCGTCGGGTCTCCCACCGTCGCGGACGCGGCCGCCGACCTGCCCAGACCCACGCCGCAACAGCTCGCCTGGCACGCGACGGAGTTCGCGGCGTTCGTACATTTCGGCATGAACACGTTCACCGATCGCGAATGGGGCGACGGTACCGAATCGCCGGCGCTGTTCAACCCGACCGACTTCGACGCGCGGCAGTGGGTGCGCGTGTTCAAGGACGCCGGCATGAAGCAAGTGATCCTCACCGCCAAGCACCACGACGGCTTCTGCCTCTGGCCGAGCGCGCACACCGAGCACAGCGTCAAGAACTCGCCATGGCGCGGCGGGAAGGGCGACGTGGTGCGCGAGGTCGCCGACGCCTGCCGCGAGGCCGGGCTGCGGTTCGGCGTGTACCTGTCGCCGTGGGACCGGCACGAGCCGAGCTACGGCGACTCGCCGCGCTACAACGAGCACTACCGCCGGCAGCTTGCGGAGTTGCTCACCAACTACGGGCCGGTGTGCGAAGTCTGGTGGGACGGAGCGTGCGGCGAAGGTCCGAACGGGAAGCGGCAGGTGTACGACTGGCCGTCCTTCACCGACGTCGTGCGGCGGTTCGCGCCTCAGGCGGTGATCTTTTCCGACGCCGGCCCCGACGTTCGATGGGTCGGCAACGAGCGCGGATTCGCCGGGACGACGAACTGGTGCACGCTCCGCCGAGACGAGTTCTTTCCCGGCACGCCGGAGTACAAGCAGCTCACCGAGGGGCACGCCGACGGACGGTACTGGGTGCCGGCCGAATGCGACGTGTCGATCCGCCCTGGGTGGTTCTATCACCCGGCGGAGGACGCGTTGGTCAAGTCGCTCGGCGAACTGCTGGACATCTGGTACGGCTCGGTCGGCCGTGGGGCGGTGCTGCTGCTGAACGTGCCGGCCGACCGGCGCGGGCTGATTCATGAGAACGACGCGGCGCGGTTGCGCGAGTTGCGGAGCGTTCTGGACGAGTCATTCGCGGTGAACCTGACCGCCGCATCGGGGGCGGCGGGCGACGGAGCCGCCGCTCCGCCTCATGCGCCGCATCCGGGGGCGCATCTGTTTGACGGAGACCGCGACACGTATTGGATGCCAATGGAAACGAGCGGCCCGTGGGTGGTGGAGCTTTCGTTTGAGGCGCCGCGGACGTTTGACCGAATCGTGCTCAAAGAGCACATCGAGGATGGGCAGCGCGTACGCTCGTTCGCGGTCGAGGCCGAGGATGGAAATGGGATTATCGCGGTCGCCGAGGGCACGACGATCGGCTACCAGCGAATCCTCCGCATTGACCCGGTGACGTCGCGGCGCATACGGTTCGTGGTTCGGGATGCGCGCGCCATTCCCGCCATCTCGGAGCTTGAGCTGTACAAGTCCGCGCCGCGCGAGCCGACGGCGCTGGCACGCATCGCACCGGGATAGCGCGGCTGCGCCCCCCGCAATCATCAAGGAAAGTCGAGCGGAGCTTGGCGCCCCCACGCGGAGCGAAACGACCGGCCACCGGCCGGTCCCACACTTCCGGTCAGGAAGGCGCAGCGCCCAGGGACGCGATCGGCGGCGCGAATGACACGAGAGACCGTACGGCGGCGCCGAGAGCACGAGCAACCGGCGGGCTCGGTGCGCTGTCCGAAGCAGTTTTTGGCGGCACGTCAGGGGCTTCGGAGCCGCGGCCGGCGCAGGCGAATCCCGGCCGCGGGAGGAGGAGCCGCGGCCAGGATTCGTTCGTTGAGTTCACGTCAGACGGAACCGTAGCCGATCTCGAAGCCGGTCCAGAAGGCATCCATGATCTGCTGGCAGGCGGTCCCAGCCTGGAGGGCCGTCGCGCTCATGAACGCCGCCATCGCTACCAACTTCTTCGTCTGCTTGCTGAGAGTGCGTCGCATGTCCGTTTCCTTTCGATTGCTGGGTCCGTGTCCCGTTCGTTCCAACGGCTATATCACCAGGAAACGCGATCTCTGACGCGCGGTTTCGGGATTTTCCGGCCGATCCCGCGTCGCCGGCGGCGCGATCGCGAGCGGACGTTCGACCATGCCGTAGCGTCGGCCGTCCGAACGCGACAGCTCGTAGCCTTGGACCTCCGACTCCGAAGCTGAAATCGCCGTTGAACCCGAAAACCCGCCGCCTCACGCGTGCGGCCGGCGCGCGGGTGAACCCGACCGGGAAGGACGCGCGAAATGGATCCACGCGATCCGGCGCAGGAGCTGCTTCGGCCGACGGGCTGGCCTCAGCATGACAATTAAGCGGCGGTCTGGAATTCTGGTGCGCGAGAGTGAACGCGATCGGTCGCCGTGAACGCAAACGGGTTGGCGCTGAGCGCGTGACCGAGGGACAACGATGCCGGGGAAGCGCGTTATGCCCCGGCCACCGCGTGGCGCTCGACGACCGGCGGTTCCGCGGCCGCGACTTCGGCGAGCGCGGGCCGGGGGCGGAGCTTCAGGGCCTCCATCGGCGGCAGCTCGTCGAGGTCGGCGAGTCCGAAAACATCGAGGAACTTGCGGGTGGTGCCGTACAGCAGCGGGCGGCCGACGACCTCCGCCCGGCCCACCACGCGCACCAGCCCCATTTCGCGGAGCCGGCCGACGACCTCCGAGCATGAAACGCCGCGAATCGCGTCGATCTCGGCGCGAATGACGGGCTGCTTGTACGCGATGATCGAGAGCGTCTCGAGCGCAGCCTCGCCGAGACGCGTCTCGCTGCGCTGCTTCTGGAGCTTGTTCAGCCACGGCCGGTAGGCGGGCAACGTCATCATCTGGTAGCCGCGGGCGATCGGCTCGATCCGGAACGACAGTCCGGCGCGGGCGTATTTCTCGTTCAGCGCCTCGATGTGCCCGCGTACGTCCGTGGCGCCGCCGAGCAGTTCTGCAAGACGGGCCGCGCTGAGCGGCGTATCGCTGGCAAAGAGCAGCGCTTCGATCAGGGATTCGGGCGTGGGCGCGTCCGGAACGCATGCTGGAACCGGCGCCGCCGGCTGATCGCCGACGTCCAACGACGCGGCCGGCGCTTCGGCGAGTCGCAACGCGCCGCCGGCTTCCTCGGCACTGGCCACGGGTAGCGCCGACAAAGGTCCGTCGTTTTCCACCGCAGGTGAGCGGGTGCTGGATTCGGCCAGAGCATCCGATGCTTCGCGCAACGCGATGTCTTCCATGACGCGCGCCTCCTCGATTCGAAACCCAGATTGATCCTACCGTCGCCGACGCGCGGCGTCCAGATATTGCCGGAGACACTTCGCGCACCGAGGCGCGCGGCGGCGCGACGAATCCGGCCCCCCGCGGTTTTCAACGCGCCGCGACCGACCTATGCTTACGGGGAGCCGCGTGGCGCGCTGGAAGGGGGCGAACGTCATGGCGCACGTGAATCGGCTGAACGCCTCGCAGTCCCAGTTGCTCGTGATCGACGTGCAGGAGCGGTTGCTGCCGCATATCGCCGAGCAGGAGGCGATGCTCGCGCAACTCGCGCGCATGGTCCGCGCAGCGCGGGTGCTCGGAATGCCATGCACGCTCTCCGAGCAGTATGTGAAGGGGCTGGGGCCGACCGCCGCCGCGCTCGTGGAGCTCCTCGCCGACGCCCCGCGCCGCGAGAAACTGACGTTCAGCGCCTGGCGCGACGAGGCCCTGCGCGGGCTGCTTACGGCGACCGTGCGGCCGCAGGTCCTGCTCACGGGCATCGAGGCGCACGTGTGCGTGCAGCAGACTGCGTTCGACTTGCTCGACGCCGGCCTGACGCCATTCGTGCTCGCGGACGCAGTCAGCTCGCGGCGCGAACGCGACCGCGATGTGGCGCTGGCGCGGATGCGTTGCGCGGGCGCCGTGGTCACCACCGTCGAGGCGGCGATCTTCGAGATGCTGGACGCCTGCGGAACGGAGCGCTTCAAGCAGATCCTTCCCATCGTGAAGTGACCCCATGCCCACGGTGGACTGGGAAGACGACGACCGCGAAGATGACGACGAAGGCCCGCAGGAATGCGACCTCGCGGAAGACGACGATGATGCGACCGTACCGTGTTCGAGCTGTCGCCGCGACGTCTCCGAACTCGCGGAGCGCTGCCCCTACTGCGGCGAGTGGCTCGTTGCGGGGCCCGCCACGCCGCACCGGGGTCGAATCGGCGCGGCGCTGCTGATACTGGCGGCGGCCGCGATGGCGCTGCTGATGATGCGAGCGATGTGAACGCGGCCGGCGGACGCAGGCGGCGCATCGCGTACCCGTCGGCCGCGGCGTGTCATCGGGGCTGCTTGGCAACCGCTATAATCTCAACTGGCATCGGCCGCGGGTGAGTGGTTCGTTCGTTTCCGCGGCGGCCGGCGTGCTGGACGGCGAACGATG
>JABRWC010000179.1:0-22012 GCA_039961675.1 Phycisphaerae bacterium | reverse complement strand
ATGCAAACCACTGGCTGGCTTTAACCCGCCCATCTCTGGCTGGATTCAACCCGCCCGGTGACAAGCACGGGGTGATCGCCGTGCGGGGGAACCACGACCATGCCGTCGCGCACGATGCAGACCCGCGCGCGAGCGTAGCCAAGGAACCTCTCGCAGTGTCAATGCGGGATTGGACGCGCATACAACTCGATGTCAACGAACGCAACTGGTTGCGGCGCTTGCCACTACGCTTAACCTGGGAATACGACGGCGTGCGCTTTGCGCTGCTCCATGCGACGCCGCGCGAGCCGCTGTTTGACTATCGCATGACACCATCGCTTTCGGATTTGGCAGTCGGTGAGTTGGTCTCCGGCGTGGACGCGGACGTGTTAGTCGTCGGCCATACGCACCTGCCCTTCGCTCGTGATTGGGGCCGCCTACGCATCGTGAACCCCGGCTCGGTCGGACAGCCGCTGGACGGCGATCCACGGGCAGCCTACGCGCTATGGCAGGATGGCGAAATCCGCTTGCGGCGCGTTACGTACGACATCGACGCTGCGGCGGAGGCGATTGATCGAATTGAGCTGCGTCCGGAAAGACGGACTGCGCTGATGGAAATTCTGCGTCGCGGTCGCGTAATTGGCGAGTAGCCGATGGTTCATTTTTTCTGCCCAAAGTGCTGGGGTGAAGTTGCTGAGGATGCTCACTTCTGCCAACACTGCGGTGTGGACATGGACGCGTTCTGGAAGGACAGAGACTACGTGGAACACCTGATCCTCGCCATTCAACACCCGGAGCCGCAGACGCCTATCCGGGCTGCGTGGATTCTCGGGAAGATCCGCGACGAGCGAGCGGTGGCGCCGCTGGCACGGCTGGCACGGGACACCAAGGACGTATACATCGCCCGCGCCGCCGTGGAGGCCCTCGGACAAATCGGCGGAACGGCAGCGCTTGGTTTTATGCGGTCACTCGCGGAGCATCCCGCGCAACTGGTTCGCGAGGCCGTGCAAGCAGCGCTGACGGCGAACGACGCCGCCCGCGAAGTGAGCGACGCATCCGATCGACAAGGAGAACGTGTATGAACCGCGGAATTGAACGAGTTCGCGCGATCGAGATTCTCGATTCGCGCGGCAACCCGACGATCCGGGTGTTCGTCACGCTGGATAACGGCATTACCGCGAGTGCGTCCGTTCCGTCGGGGGCGTCCACCGGCGAAAACGAAGCCGTCGAGCTGCGCGACGGCGACGCCAAGCGCTTCGGCGGCAAGGGTGTGCTCAAGGCGGTCGAGAACATCCACCGTAGCATTGCGCCGAAGCTCATCGGCATGGACCCGGCCCGACAGGCCGAAATCGACCATCTGCTGATCGAACTGGACGGAACGCCCAACAAAGGCAAGCTCGGCGCGAACGCCATCCTGGGCGTCTCGATGGCCGTCGCTGGGGCAGCGGCCCGGGCCGCGAGCATACCTCTCTATGCGTACCTCGGCGGGCCGGGTGCGACGCGGCTGCCCGTGCCGATGATGAACATCGTCAATGGCGGCAAGCACGCCGACAACAGCGTCGATTTCCAGGAGTTCATGGTCATGCCGATCGGGGCGCCGACGTTCGCCGAGGCGCTGCGCTACGGAGCGGAGACGTTTCACGCGCTGCGCGGTATTCTGAAGAAAAAGGGCTACGCGACCGGCGTCGGCGACGAAGGCGGCTTCGCGCCGAACCTCAAGAGCAATGACGAGGCGTGCGAGGTCATCGTCGAGGCGATCACCGCCACGGGCTACAATCCGGGCCAAGACGTGGCCATCGCACTCGACCCCGCCGCCAGCTCGTTCGCTGAAGGCGGAAGCGGCGGTGCGCCGATCACGTACAACTTGTCGAAGTCCGGCCAGGGCCGCAAGTCCGCTGCGGAGATGACGGGACTCTTCGCGCAATGGATCGAGCGCTACCCGATCGTTTCGATCGAGGATGGATTGGCTGAGAACGACTGGGAGGGTTTCCGGCAACACACGGCGGCGCTCGGGCAGCGCGTGCAGATCGTCGGCGACGACATCTACGTTACCAACACGCGCTTCATCGCGCGCGGCATCCGCGAGAAATGCAGCAACGCCGTGCTCATCAAGCTCAACCAGATCGGCACGGTCACCGAGACGATTGAGGCGATCGACCTGTGCCGCAAGGCCGGATGGGGCTTCGTGATCTCGCATCGCTCCGGTGAGACGGAGGACGCCTTCATGGCCGACTTCGCCGTCGCAATGGGCGGCGGCCAGATCAAGACCGGCTCGGCCTGCCGCAGCGAGCGCATCGCCAAATACAACCGGCTGCTGGAGATCGAGGCGGAGTTGGGCAAGGCAGCGGTGTTCCAGAATGCCCTCACCCGCTGAAGGAGCGGACGCAGGCTGATGGCACCGACTATGGCAATCCTGACTCTGCCAATCGCGATGGAGTCTAACGCGCGATTGCGCTTGCAGCCGCCTGTACAGCATGGCCGCATTGCGCTCGGCCGTACGGCGCACTCGGGGGCGCCGCGATATGATTGTCAGCATCCGTCAGGCGAGCGAAGGTCGTTCGCTCCTGTCGAACTCACCGCCGACTCGGAGACATACATTGGGATCCCCAAAGGCATCGCGCCTGCGCCTGTTTCCCAGCGCGGTCTTCAAGCTGCGCGGCCTGCTGATGACGCCGCTGATCCTCGTCATGGCATTCTCGCTCTCGTGGGAGTACGAGGGCGATGCGCTCAACATCGGTCTGGGACTGCCGCTCTTTCTGCTGGGATGGTGGCTACGAATCGTCTCGCAGCGGCATCTCAAATACCGGCTGCGGCTGGACGAGCCGCAGCTTGCCACCAGCGGGCCCTACACGCTCACGCGCAACCCGGTGTATATCGGCAACGTCGCGATGCTCATCGGGCTGTCCATCCTCTGCGAGCTTTACTGGCTCGTGCCCATTTGTGCGGCGTGGACCGGTTTCGTGTATCACGTTGCCGTCGTCGGCTTCGAAGAAGTGCGCCTCCGCAAAATGTTCGGCGCCGCGTACGAGGCCTACCGGGCGCGCGTCCCGCGCTGGATTCCGAGCGTCGCCGCCCTGTCGCCCGGTTCCCTTTTCCGGCCGGCAAACCTGCGGGCGGCGCTGCGGGCCGAGTGGCAATGCGGCCTGCTCCTGCTGATCCCCGTCGTGAAGGAGCTGGTCATCGACGGAGCTCTGGTGCACAAGCTCGCCTGACGGGCACGTGCGCAGCGACGGGGCCATTGCGCGCTGCGCGATCCTGGCGTTCTGCACTTCTGTTGCGTTATTCGTCATGTCGGGACGCTGCCGGCTCTCTCGACCACGCATTGTGGCGGCCTGGCCGCGGAGGGCGCCGCACGCTATGACCTCGCGCAGCCTGCCCAACGCCCTCTCAGCACAGACCGCGCTCAATGCGGTAGTGCAGGTCGTGGTGCAATTCTCGCTGCGTAGTCTTCAGCCCTCGCTGGCCGCATGCCGCGAGCTCGCCGAGCACGACGCGCCGCTGGACGTGGCGGTACTGGGGCAGTTCAAGTCGGGAAAGACCTCGCTGCTCAATGCGCTGGTCGGCCACGAGCTGCTTCCGGTGGGCGTTCTTCCGGTTACGGCCGTCGTCACGCGCCTAAGCGCGGGTGAGAAATGCGCTGCCCGGGTTACGTTCCTGAACGGTCGGGTCGAGCCGATCGCCATGAATACCGTCGCCGACTTCGTCGCGGAGGCCAGCAACCCTGGCAACCGGCGGCAAATCGCCTGCGTGGACGTTGACACGCCGGCGCTGGCGGAACTGCGCGGCCTGCGGCTCGTCGATACGCCCGGGCTGGGCAGCATCCTCGCCCACAACACGCAGAGCACGCAGCAATGGCTGCCGCACATGGCCGTGGCGCTGGTGGTTATCAGCGCCGACCGGCCGCTGGCCGACGAGGATCGCCGGCTGCTGGCCGAGGTGCGGCGGCACGCGCCACGGGTCGCGGTCATCCTCAGCAAAGTGGACCTGCTCAGCGAGTCGCAACGAGCGGAAGTCGAGGCGTTCGTGCGCGAGGGGCTGCGGCGCGTGCACGTCGGCGACAGCGCGCCGATCCTGCCGTTCTCGACGCGCACGCAGACGGACCACTGGAAGACCCGCCTTTCCAGCGAGCTGCTGCTCCCTCTCGCGCGGCAGATTGATGTGGAGCGTGAAAAGGTGCTGCATCACAAGCTCGCCGGATTGATGCAGGCCTGTCGCGAGTATTTGACGGTCGCGTTGCGCGCCGCGGAGCGCACGCAGGAGCAGCGCGAAGCACTGAAGGCCGCGGTGCTCAACGAGTCGGTGCGCGAGGCGGTGGTCCGCGACGAGCTGTCGCTCACAGCCCAGCGGATGATCGGCGCGACGCGTGCGGCGTTCGAAGCGAAGCTCAAGCCGCGACGGGCCGAACTCGCCGAATCTCTCGTCGGCCGCGCGAAGGAGGAACTCCCTGGCTGGCGCGGCAACCTCGCGGTGCAGCGGCAGCGCTTCGAGGACTGGCTGCACGGAGAATTGATGCGCGAACTCTACGACGTTTCGCTGTCCATCGCGCCGCTGGCGCGCCAGCTCGTCGAAGAGGCGCAGCAGCGTTTCGCGCGGCTGGTCGAAGCCTTCCGCGACCGGCTCAGCCGCAACATGGACGCCGCCCTGGGCATTACGCTCTCGCCGCTGCGCTGGGTGACGCGGCCCATAGCCGTGCCCGCACCGCCCATCGCGGTCGGGAAGGTCTTCGACATCCAGATCGACCTGCTGTGGTTCCTGGTGCCGATGCCGCTGCTGGGCGGGCTGTTCCACGGGCACTTCCGCCGCCGGATTCCGTGGGAGGTCGAGAAGAACCTCTCGCGCCTGGCCGCCGATTGGTCGGACGTCCTGGGTGCGGCGATCGCCGACTTGCACAAGCAAGCGTGGGAGGCGATCGGAAATGAGATCGCGAGCTTGACCGAGATGCTCGGCGTGCAACCGACCGACGCCGAGGCGTTGCGAGAGCATCTTACTCGGCTCGAAAACGCACGGTTGGGGGAGCGCGCCACGGAGACTGAGTCCAATGCGCGGGGGATCACGTGAACCGAGCAGTCGACGCAACCGGACGCGCGCGCACGCCGCTGCGCTGGCTCAAACGCACGGTCCTCGGCATCGGCTTGGCGTCGCTGTTCTCCGACCTGAGCCACGAGACCGTCACCGTGCTCCTGCCGGCGTTCTTGGCGTCGCTGGGAGCGGCCGCCGTGGCGCTGGGCACGGTCGAGCGCGTGGCCGACGGGCTGTCGAGCGCGGCCAAGCTCTACGGCGGCTGGCTGGCCGACCGGCTGCGCAGCCGCAAGCGGATCGCCGCGAGCGGCTACGGCGTCATGGCCGCCGCGCCGCTGGTGATCGCCGCCGCGACGGCCTGGCCGGTCGTCCTGGTCGGGCGGGCGCTGGCGTGGGCGTCACGCGGGTTGCGCACGCCGGCCCGCAAGGCGCTGCTGGCCGACGCGGTCACGTTGCTGCGCGGCGAGCCCTGCCGTTCCTGCGACGGCTCGCCCCACGAAATGCGCGGGGCGTGTTGCGACCCTACGCCGGCGTCATGGTGGTTGCGAACGTCGTGACCGCCTCGGTCATCACGGGCCGAGTCCCTGCCATCCCGACGCCGTCTGCATTCGTGCGCTGGATGAGCTTGGACATGTCGCCGAAGTGGCCGAGGAGGCCTTTCACGGCGAAGCTGGAAGCGAACCGTTCATCCTTGCGGATGGCCGCTACAACCTGGCGAGCGAGCTTGGGTTCTATATGCGCGACCCCGGTGACGACGGCGATTGGCACGACGTGATCCCGCTGACCACGGCAGTCGGCGGCGGCCTAGCGGAGCTTGTGAATGATCTGCTCGGGGGTGTGACGTTTCCGTTTCATCGAGAGTCACCTCCACCGGCCGCGGCTACGCCGCGGCCGGACCAATGACTCTCATAACGCCTGGATCAGATTTTGGGGAGCAGGCCACTATGTAACCGGGTCGAGCGTCGTCTCGCATCTGAGTGTCTCGCGTACCGCATCGCTGTCGCGTGACACTGGCGAGAGCAGCGCTTGCATGCGCTCCAGGTCCTCCCGAACCGCGTCCGTGGCGACCGGGGGTGAGGCACCCTCACGCCCTGCCGCTGCCAATCGCTCGTGAATGAGGGCGGCCTGTGACTCATACGCCTCAGTCAGGCGGCGCAGCTCCACCGTCAGCCAGGTGCGCAGCTTCGTGCGGTAATCAGATAGCGCCGACCACTGCCCCCAGTTGGCCCGCCGAATTCGCCGACGTACAACCGAACGGGCCAATCCCGGGAGGAGGCTCAACAGCCAGGGGCAACGCACCGGCGACAAATCGCTCAATCGCGACTCTGCGGGCTGGGGGAGCGGGCCGGGTGGTGTACGCAGCTCGGCCATTGCGCCGGACTCGTGCGGCGGATCGTCAGCGACCCGGGACATGTCCTCTAAGGTCAGCGCGAGGCGCTCAATCGTTTCCGCAAGGAACCGCCCGAGTTCCTCAATCTGCGCGCGGGTCGTCTCCGCCTCATGTACCATAGCGCCCAGCAGCCTCTCGCGCAGCACGCCTTCGCCTCCGTTCCCGCGCCGTGTTTGCTCCACGACGTGTGCCGCGGTCTGATCCATGATCTCCGATAGCGTATCATTCATGCCCTTGTCGGTCGGCTCCGTGAGCTTTAGCGACACCGCCGCGATGCGGTCGCCGGCGGCTTCCATCAACCGACGGATTGTCGCCTGGTCGATCGCGGAGTGAAACACAGCGCTGCCGGCAGCGCGGTCGAGCCGCGCCGTAAGGAAAGCGGCGACCGTATCGCACAGGTTCCCGATCTTGCGGCGAAGTGATCGCTCCAAGCTCGCACGGTGATCGCGCATGAGCGGCACAATGCGCTCATCGAACCAGCAGTCCGTCAGCGCGGCGTCGGCGCCGCGCGTGCTGACGGGATGGACCGGCAGCTCGCAGCCGAGCGCTTCCCGGATGTGCTGCTCCACGTAACTCACCACGCGCGCTCGATCGGGGCCGCTGAGCAGGTCGCACTTGCTGACCAGCACCATTGCCGGCACGGCGGCATCGTGGAAACCCTGCAAGATTGCCAGATCCTCCTGATTCAAACTCGCGCCCGCATCCACGAGCAGCACGCCCAGGTCGCAGCGCGGCAAATAGGCTTTCGTCTGAGCCGCGCCGAACGTGGCCAGCGAGCCGACGCCGGGCGTGTCGATCAGCGTGACGCCGTGCTGGAGCCGCGGGCTGGGCAAGTGGACCTCCACCTCAGCCACGCGCCGGCGGTTGTCGGAGTTGCCCTCCTCCGTCACGAATTGGGCGATCTGATCGACGGGAACGGCCGCCGGCTGCGAGACCTCGAATCGCACGAGGAGCCCCGCCCGCTCGGCCCGTCGCAAGCGAGTAATCACAGCCGTCACCGGCAGGACGGCAACCGGCAGTATGTCGCTGCCGAGCAGGTAGTTGAGCAGGGAGGATTTGCCGGAGCTGACGCGTCCGAAGAAGGCAACCTCGTACTCCGGCGCCTCAAGCCGGGAGAGAATCATGTCCAGCCTCGGGCGAAGTTCGACCAGGCCGTTTCGCGTGATGACGGCTTCGATCGTGGCCAGTGCGTCGCGCGTTGCCGGCGCAGTCTCCAGCCGCGCCAGGCGCTTCCCCAAGTCCTCGCCTTGTGATCGCCGCAGATAGGCGTCGAGCGAGTTGAAAAGCCGTTGAAGGTCGGCACATGCGGCTGCCAGCTTCGGGGCAGATTCGGGATTGACCTCGCCATAGCCGCGCATGCGGTGCGGCTCCAAGTCCACCAGGTCGATCATCGCCCCCAGGAGTGCCGTGCGGAGCGCCCACGCGGCGCTCGTTCGTCGGCGGTCGTCGTGGACTTCGAGCTGCTTCGTCACCCACCACATCTTTTCGCGAATGCGCTTGATGTAGCCGGCCGTGGCCTGCCGCTCCATCGGCCCAACGTCCATAACGTACGTGGAGAGCGGGGATTCCGCGCCAACCGCCAGCAGGATGGCTTCGATCTCGGTCAGGCGCTGGTCAATCGTCCGAAATGTGGAAGCGACGTGCTGACGGTGGAACGCGTTCATCGCTTACGCTCCCTGGACCGGATAGATACGAACATCCGGCGGAAAACGTCTGCGACTCGAATCCCAGGTGAGGCAGAGTGACGTTGCGCCCCGCTGGAACTCGGGTCGATCGTCCAGCAGGGGTCATCAGCCCGAACAGACGGGCGGTTCGGACCGGGCATGTTCCGGCACCGGGCGAACCCCATCGCCGCACGTATTATATGCGAGAAACCACGGCCAATCTGCGGCGCGACGGCGTCGCAAAAGCCCCCGCGGATGCCGTTCGCGAATGGAACGGCGCACGCCAGGGTTCCGTCCGCGGGAGCGAACCGAACCGTGCGGAGTCGGTTTCTCCATCGAGCCGAACCCGCGCATAGCCCGGGCGGTCTCTCGCCCCTCTGGCGTAGTTCACGCGGCCGTCATCGCGGAACGGTGACTCTTTCAGCGGGGACCGTGACACGCATCTCTGATGTCTCCGAGGTCAAAGGACGTTGGCGCAAAGGAGCTCGGCCTGTTGGAGCACGGTCTGCGTCGCCTTCTCCTGCTTGTCGGGCGGGTACCCGTACTTTCGCAAGATGCGCTTCACGAGCACGCGGAGCCTGGCGCGCACCGACTCCTTGATGGTCCAGTCGATCGTCGTGTTGTTTCGGACCGCTTCGACCACCTCGCGAGCGATCGTGCGAAGCGTCGGCTCGCCGAGTACGCGGACCGCGCTGTCATTCACCTCGAGCGCGTCGTAGAAAGCGATCTCCTCTTCCGACAGGCCGAGTTGCTCGCCCCTCCGATCTGCCGCGCGCATTTCCTTGGCCAGCTCGATCAGTTCTTCGATCACCTGTGCGGCCTCGATCGCTCGGTTCTGGTACCGCTTGATCGCGTTTTCAAGCATTTCGGCAAACGATCGGGCCTGAACCAGGTTGACCGCCAGCCAGTCGTTGGCGTCGGGGTCGTCGAAGTCGATCACGCGGGCCTGCGCGCCGGCGATCGTCCCGTCCGTCCGGCGATACTCGACGTTCACGCCGTCTACCAGCATCCGGTGCAGCGCCCGGTTGTTGGCGACCAGGTCGGCCGACTCCGGCCGCGTGAGCCTGCGGAAGGCCTCGTCCAGCGCCTCCGGCGGCAGGTCGGGGTTCAGCCGGGCCAGCGCGTCGCGCAGCCGCCGATGCAGCACGACCTGGCCGTAGTCGTCGCGCTCGGCTGCCAACTCGCCGGGTGCGATCTCCGGCCCGTGGGCGACGGCGAAGCCGAGGGCCTCGAGCCAGGCCAACGCGGCCTGTTCGACGACGGAATCCGTAAACCCTTGCTGCGCCATGCCTTAACTCGTGTACGCTAGCCAGAGCCCGAACCGCGCTTGACTTCGCCCGGCTCGTGGTCGATACTTCTATTAGCTCATCCGCCATGGGCGGAAGGAGTTCGGACGCCGCTCCTCAGGGAGCGGCGTTGGCTTTTTTCCATTCTTCGTACTCCCGGATGAGCTTCTTTTGCGTGTGTGGCCGCTCGGTCGGATAGGCAGTCCACAACCACCAGCAACCCGGGCGCTTCTCCAGGATCACAGCAAAGTCGGCGTGCCTGAGCCACACCACGTGCCGTTGCTTGGCCCCGCGAGATTGCGGCCAAGACACGATCGCTTCGTCGTTCTCGTGTTCGATCATCTCGCGAATCCAGCCGATGCGCTCACACCGTCGCAAGTCCGGCCTTCTTTCCTGCTCGACGTTGCCTTCGGAGTTCACCTGCCAGAATGTCCGCTCCTTCCCGTCGATCAACTGCGTACCGACGCGCACGGGCTCCCCGCGAAACTGCGCTGTCCGTTCCACGAAGTCGGCGCGAAAACGGCCGTAGACTGCCTCCACGTACCGGCCCCAATCTCCACCGTAATCATTCAGTACGAGTAGCGGTGGAAGCCAGCCGGGGTCAGCCATCGTTTGCCCCCCCGCTCTGCCAGCACAACAGATTCACCTTTGGCTCACGCAGCCACGTCGTCCTGTCCAGCGACAAGCCCGACCGCTGTTGAATCCGCTGCACGAGCGCCAGCTTCGCGGCATTCCCGGCCAGCCCTCGGTTGTGGTAGCCGATGGCGCCGATCAACAGGTCCGCGAGCTGCATCGGCGCCGACTCGTGCGAGCGGATCTGCTGCACGCGCTCGATGATGCGGCCGGCGGAGTCGTAGCGGCTGTTGCGCAGCACTTCTTGCAGCTTGCGGCGCTTCTGCTCGCTGCGCGTATCCTTGATGTCGAGGTAAACGCGGCAGCGCTGCGTCGGGTCGATGATCGGCTCGATCATCCGGAAGCACATCTTGTAGTACCACGTGTCGTGCGTCTGCTCGAACGCCGCATGGTCGAGCTGCGACTTGTCGGCGATCAGTACGGCGCGGAAATGCAGGTCGTCGTCATCGAAGAAGTAATCGACCAGGTCCAGGTAGAGCTGCTGCTTGGCCCGCGACACCTTGGCCCACTTGATCTCGACGCCCGGCGGGACGCCGTGCCGCTCTTTGATCTCGCGGATGCGCCGGCTGACCTGCGGAACGACCGCCGCCTTGCACCACACGGCCCCCAGCACCATCACCGGTTGTCGGTCGTGCTCGAGATGGCAGCTCTCGTCGCAGTAGATGTTGAATAGCTCGCCCATCACGCGCACCTCCCGATGATCTGCTCCACGTCCCGTATGCGCAGCTCGCCCGACACCAGCTTCGACAAGAGCGCGTCGCGGGGGGTACCGGGTCGCGCCTCGTCACCCGCGCCCTTTTCCGTCACCCCCGCGCCCTTCTCCGTCACCCCGCGCCCTTCTCCGTCACCCCCGCGAAAGCGGGGGTCCAGTGTACCGGGGCACGTCTGGATTCCCGCTTCCGCGGGAATGACGTCTCAACCCTGGATTCCCGCGTGCGCAGGAATGACGACGGGGTCAGGCGATGTCCTCCCACAGGTCGCGCCATTGCGGGTTGCCGGCCTCGATCAGCTCCAGCTTCCACGCGCGCTTCCACTTCTTGAGCTGCTTCTCGCGCGTGATCGCAGAGGCCATGTCGTCGTGCAACTCGAAGTACACGAGGAGGTGTACGCCGTACTTCTTTGTGAACCCCTCGCGGACATCGTTGCGGTGTTCCCAGACGCGCTGCGGCAGATTGCTGGTGACGCCGACATACAGTGTGCCGTTGCGGCGGCTGGCCATGATGTAGACGGCGGGTTGTTTTCGGTTCATGGCCGGGCGACTCACTGGATTCTGGATTCCCGCTTCCGCGGGAATGACGAAGCACAGGGCCTGGATTCCCGCTTGCGCGGGTATGACGAAGCACAGGGCCTGGATTCCCGCTTGCGCGGGAATGACGCTTTCCAAGTGTCACCCCCGCGTTTTTCGTCACCCCCGCGAAAGCGGGGGTCCAGTGCGTCCGCGTTCTGCTCATGGCCTGGCGCCTCTCCCCGATCGCAGTCGGGGACAGGCCAGGACGAACCTTGCCCGCTCGCGGCGCAGCATCTCGAACGGCGTCATGAACTTCACGCCGACGCCGATGCAGACGCTCGGGAGGCGCATACGGATTGACGGGCCAAAGCTCATTCCTCCGCCTCCCCCTTGCGCTTCCGCTTCCGTCCGGCCTTGCCGGCGCCCCTGGCGCGCTCGCGGCCGGCCGCCGGGCCGGCCTCCAGCCGCTTAACCTGCTCTACGGCCTGGTCGAAGTCGCTCGTCGGCTGCGCCGCCTCCAGTCGGCGGCGTTGGGCCTCGTACAGCTCGAACTGCGCGTGAGCGTGCTCCTCGGCGAGCTGGTGCGAGACCTTGCCGGCGTGCGTCAGGATGTCGCGCTCGTTGAACTGGAGGAAGGCGTCGAGCTTGGCCACCCAGTCGGCCATGTGCATCGGCCGGCGGCGGCGGGCCTGGTCCTCGGCATAGTCCAGGTACATCGAGACGATGCGGTTCAGCTCCCGGATTTCCTCCTCGGTCAGGTAGTTCTTGGCGACCGTCACATCGGCCTTGCGGATCGGGCCGTGCGGCGCGTTCTTCCAGGTCGTCAGGCCCATGTGCGGTTGCGAAGCGTCCGCGCGCCTGGCGATGATCTCCGCCGCGGTGTGGCCGTGGATGGCCCAGTGCAGCTTGTTCTGGACGGTGGCGAAGAACGTCTGGCTGATCCGGTGTGCGGGGTCGTAGTCGATGCTGGTGGCGTAGATGTCGGTGATCTTCTGGTAGAAGAGCCGCTCGCTGGCGCGGATGTCGCGGATGCGCTCGAGCAGCTCGTCGAAGTAGTCCGCGCCGATGGTGCGGCCGGCCTTGATGCGCTCGTCGTCGAGCACGAAGCCCTTGACGAGCAGGTCGCGGAGCTGGGTCGTCGCCCACTGGCGGAAGGCCGTGCCGCGGTGCGAGCGGACGCGGTAGCCGACGGCCAGAATGGCTTCGAGGCTGTAATGCTCGACGTTGCGGGCGACGTCGCGGGCCCCCTCGCGTTGAACTATCCGGAAACTCCGGATAGTTGCGTCGTCGTCCAGTTCCCCCTCGGCGTAAATGTTGATCAGGTGCTCGTTTACGGTCTTGACCGAGACCTGGTACAGCTCGGCGATCAGGCGCTGCGGAAGCCAGACCGTGCGACCCTCGATCCGCACCTGAAGGCGGGTCGTGCCGTCCTGGTAGATGACGATCTGGCCGCCGGGGACGGCCGATTCCGCGTCACCTGACGCACCCTGTATTCGCCGTTCTTTCTCAGCCAAACCCCAGCTCCTTCAAGTTGGCCGCGATGACCTTGTCCAGCCGGCCCGACTCCTTCATCTGCTCCGCCAGCTCAGCCGTCAGGCGCTTCATCTTCTACTCGAACGGCTCGCCGTCGTCTTCGACCTCCGCCGCCCCGACGTACCGGCCGGGCGTCAGAACGTGGCCATGCTTGCGGATGTCGTCCAGCGTGGCCGAGGCGCAGAAGCCGGGCTCGTCGGCGTACTTGGCCTTGCAGGTCTTGTCCCCGCGCCAGGCGTGGTAGGTGTCCGCGATGCGGCGGATGTCGCCGTCAGTCAGCTCGCGGTGGACGCGGTCGATCATCGTGCCCAGCTTGCGGGGCGTCGATGAACAGCGTGTGCCCGCGCCGGTCGCGGAAACGGCCGTTCTTTTTGTCGCGGGCGATGAACCACAGGCAGACGGGTGTCGCGCTCGATCGCCGACATGGCGTCATCGACGACCTTGCCGATCGTCGGCTGCTTGGCCATCTTGAGCAGGTGCGGCCAGCGCGCGCCGGGCGGAACCCAGAAGATGTTCTCTGCGCGGTACTCGTCGGGGGCTTCGGGGTCGGCGCCTTGGGCGCGCTGGGCGAGCAGGTCGGCGCGCTTGGCCTCGAAGGCGTCGGAGATGTACTTCAGGAAGATCAGGCCGAGCACGACGTGCTTGTACTCGGCGGCGTCCATGTTGTTCCGCAGCGCGTCTGAGAGCTTCCAGAGCTCGCGCTCGAAGCCGAGGTTCGCGGCTGAACTGTTAACAGGATGTTCGGGTGCACGTTTTCGGGCCATGACGATTCCGCTATTCAGCCCCCAGCCGGAAGACCGCGAGTTGAACCGGGGGCGAGGCGGCGTATCTTAAGTCTTGGCCGCGGCGTCGTATACGGGCTCGTCGAGCAGGTCGCTCCGGCACGGTGCTCTGCGCGGCAGCTCCGGGAGGTTTTCGGCGCGGTGGCTTGACCTAACATAAATAGAACATTATGGTGCCCGGGTTGGTTCCGAGGAGCCAGTGCCTCCCGCTCTCGGCGGTTCGCCCCGCAGGCCACGGAATCGGGTCGCATGGACGCGACGCGGGGCGTATGTTAGCCATCCGCCCGCTGCCCGGGCATCGGGCGGGCTGAGGGCGCGCGCCGATGGCACGTCAGTATTCAGCGAAAACTTCATCCGCAAGGTTCCGAACTCGCTACTCCAGCGGTACTTCCGGGAGCGCCGCCTCAACCTGGGCGTCGACTGGGACGCGCTCGACGAGACCGAAGCCGATCCCGTCTTCGACGCTGTGCAGGCCCTGCCGGATGCCCAGCGCGGCGCCGTCGAGAGCGACTTCACGATGATCAACGAGCTGGCCTGCGCCGCGGGGACGCGCGCGATCCTGGAGGAGACGGCGTTCTGGGGCAAGGACCGGTCGGCCGACTTCGAGAAGATGGAGAACGACTACGAGCGGGCCTTCTGGACTTTCCTGAACGAACCACGCCGGTTTGAGGTCGCGGGCGCCTTCCACGTCATGGACCGCTTCAGCGGCTGGTGGCGCAGCTTCTTCGGCAAACGGCTCGAACCGGCGACGGACAGCGACGCAATCGATCAGCTCAGCCGACGAATCAAGGCCATCTACCGCCGCCAGGGGCGCGGCCGCTACTGCCACGTCGACGTTACCAGCGGCACGACCCGGAGCGGTACTGCTTTTTCGCATACCCCGAGGACATCGCCACGACCGAACTCGGCTACGACGACGGCGGCAAGTTCAGCCGGCGCCCGCGGCGGTCGGCGTTCGAGATCGTGTTCGCATACCCGCCGGAGGAGGGCCAAATCGAGATGCACGCCGAGGGCGTGAAGAAGATCAAGGAGGAGCTCGCCGAGATCTTCTGCGCGGCGATCCTGGGCCTGAAGGAGCTGCCGGACGACAGCGGGAAGGAGCCGTACGATCCGGTCTGCCTGAAGAAGCCGGACGTCCCGTTCACGACGGAGCCGAAGTATCAGGTGCTCGACGTGGAACTGAAGCTTCTTCGGCTCGACCTCCCGTTCGACAAGACGAAGGGTTCTGGCCGGCGAATCGTCGTTTCGGCTGCGTCGCTGCGGCCGCATCACCATCGAACCCGACGAGCTGCGCCAGTGGGAGCCGTCCTTCGAAGCCATCGCGTCGGCCGTGGCGAGCGCGGTTGCCCTGGGCGCGGCGGTCGCGCCCGTGCTGCCGGGGCGTGTCTACCTGGCCGGCGCGCTACCGACGGGCGGCGGCCCACTCGATGTGTTTCTCGCCTTCGGGCTGGCGTGGGACGACGCACGGACGGCGATTGAGAGTGCGGACCGGTTGCGGACATCCTTTGGCCCGGTCGTTCTCGTGCCCGCATGCATTCCGCAAACCGAATCATGGGACGGCGTCCGCCCAACGCTGCTATCGCTCAGGGAGCACGCGTCGTGGAATGAGCGAAGAGCATCACTCGACCTTGGTGAACTACCAGCCGCGCGGCGGTCGGTTCGGCCGCGGGATCCTGAGGAGCGGTGGCTGACCGTCACGGAGTGTGCGCGTCTCATCGAAAACGACCTGCCCAGTTTGACGCTCGCCCAAGCCAAGGCGCGCGTCTCGCGGGCCGCCGGAAGCGGAACGCTGGTGACGAACGGGAAGACGCGGGGCGCACGTCGGATCGAGCGAACGAGCTTTGACGCTTGGCGGTTGGGGCAGCGAGACCGGGACATGGATATCGACGACGAAGCGACCCGCGCTACGCGAAGCGCGGCGCGGTCGCGCGGTCAAGACCGCGCTCGCGGCCCCGAATACGCCTAACTGGCCGCAAACACGCGCAGTCCTTGCAACCGCAACCATTTGTGGTAGCGAACTTTGCGAGCCTAGGACCGAGCGATGTCCGATTTGCAAACCGCAGGTTGCGGGTTCGAGTCCCGCCGGTGGCGGTTTGGAATCAATCCGTGAAAGTCGCCCTATTTCTGGTGGCGGCAAGGACTTGCGCCAAGTCGCCGGCGGCGTCGTTCAGTCCATGCTTGTCCGATCGCCGGTGCTTCGCGTCACGATTGTGCCGCGGGGGTCCGTGGTGTACACCCGGTCGCGCCACGGCACTTGCCGGCGGACAACCAGCCACCACCACGCCTGTGCCAGAATGCGAATCACCACGATGGTCGAGAGTGGATAGAGGAGGAGATACGCGCGCTTGCAGCCGCCCATGCCCCAAAACCTCCAGCTCGCTGTCAGCATCAACGCCAGGTGTAGCAGGCACAGACTGCTGGCCAGGAGAAAAGTGGCCGATTGGGTGAACCGCGTGGGGCCGGTGAATGTGACGGCCGTCAAGGCGTGCGGCGGGCGTTGCACGTGGAACGGTGACGGCCAAACGAGCGCTGCCGCCAGAAAGACGATTGCGACATAGGGCAACAGCGACCCGAACAGCAGCCACAGGATACTGAGGACGATTTTGACGCCGCTGCGGAGCGCGCCGACGTAGATCCGCGCCCAGCCGCGGATGATCTCGTTCAGGCCGCTGTACATTCGAACCCTGACCAGGTCTCGCCCGGAGGCGACCCAGGGCGCGACGCCGGCTCGCGCTGCGCATTCGGCCAGCGGGATATCCTCGATCAGCGCTGACCGCACGGCGCGGTGCCCGCCGATCCGTTCGTAGGCACTTCGCCGGACCAGCAGAAACTGCCCGTTGGCGAAAGCGGGGCGCTTTCTTGCCCCGAACCATAGCGCGATGATCGCCGCGCACAGCGGAATCAGCGCGTGTTCCCAGAAGTTGCCCGGCGCCTGCCCCGGCCAAAGGCTGAGGAACTCGACGTTTCGGCGCCGCGCCTCGCAGATCGCCGTCTGAATGGCGTGTGGACCGAGCGTGCAGTCCACGTCAAGAAATAGCAGCCAGTCGGCCGTGACTTGGCGCGTCGCACTCCAGAGGGCGTGCGACTTGCCCATCCAGCCGTCCGGCAGCGAAGCGACCCGCAGCGGTTGAACTCGTGCGTCGCGGCGCGCGATCCGGTCTGCGATCGCGGCCGTGCCGTCTTCGCTGCGGTCGTCGATGACGACCACCGAGAGATTGGGGTAGCCCTGCGACAGCACGCTGTGCAGACAATTTTCCAGCGCGGCCGCTTCGTTGCGCGCCGGGATCACGACCGACACGGACGGGAGAGTGTCGGCCCGCTCGAGGTCCCCGACGAGCGGACGCAGCAGCAGGCCCTCGCGACGGACACGGAGCTGCGCCACGAGGAGCAGCGCCCATACGCCGCAGATGCTTCCCCAGGCGGCCAACAACGCGATCATCGGTGCTGTCATGGCGTCGGGCTAGAATCCACGCGGCAGGCGCAAGGTGCGTTCGAGCAGGTGCGGATCGTCGAACAGGTAGTCATCCCACCGCACGCGATGCGTGCCGCGCTTTCGCGGCTGGCCGGCGCTCAGGATGCCGGTCGGCGCGAGCAAGTAACCCGATCGGCGTCCGGCGTCATGCACAAGTCCGTCGGGGCCGAACATGGAGCCCACACCGCCATCGAGCGGCAGTGTGTCCAACACGTCATACGGCACGAGCCGATAGCTGGTTTCCTCGGTCGCGCGGAGCGCGGCGGCCCGGGCGGCGTCGACAAAATCCAGCTTGCAAACCTCGTGATACCCGGCCGACTGGAAGACGACCGGGCGGGCGTTTTCCGGCGGCGTATCAAACGTGTCCGCGACGATCACGTCGTGCGCACGGTCCGTATCCTGCTCGATCGCAAATCGGTTGCCCGGCAGCGCCTCGCTGAACTCGTGCCGTGCGGCGTTCTCCAGTGCGCTGGCGACGAACACCCTGTGCCCGCAGCCGCAGTTGAGCGACGCCTCGCCAATAACGGGCCGCTGGTGCGAATCCAGCGTGAGCCGCAGCATGCCGCCGTCGATGTGCCCAGCGGACGGGTCGTTTGCGGTCATCGGGGGACGCTCAGGAAACCACCAGACGTACACGAGCTGCGGATACCGCCGACCGTGTATCTTCGCCACCCAGTTGTACGCGTATACGTGCGGATCGGTCGGGTCGACAACGACGACGATCGCCCCTCCGTCTCGCCGCAACCGTACGCCGCCGATGCGATCATTGCCTTCGGGATAGGGCCGCCGGTCCGGCCATTCGACGGCGATGATCGGCGCGAACCGCGCCAGCAGATCGTCGCCGGCGCGCGGCACGGGGCGCCAGAGCGCGACGTGGTCCAGTTGTCGCGCGGCCATCGCGTCGCTCTTATCGCGCAGCTTCGCTTCCTCGTTCTCCAGCCCGATCCACGCCGGCAGCGCCGCCCAGCACAGCATAAGTTGCCGCCCGAGTCGCCCGCGGTCGTCCGGCAACGGACTGACGCTTTGCCGCAACGCGAGCAGTTTCTGCTGAAGCGACTTCGCGGACGCGGTCTCGATCGCAGCCAGGTCCCGGCGAAGCGCCTCGGCCGCATCGCGGTCGAACCGCTCGTGCAACGCGGTCGGGTTCGCTTTTACGTGAAACCGCTCGGCAAGCGCGGATCGAGCCGGCGCTGGCAAGCGATCAATCTCCCGATGCGTCACGTCGCGGGCCAGTCGCGCCGCCGAACGGTACACGTCCGCCGCCAGGGCGCGCTTGGCGTCCGTGTCCGCGGCGGCGATCGCGTCGTCCAGATCGCTGAGCAGCAGAGCATCGAAGCGCAGGAACCAGGCCGCATCGGCGCGCCGCGCCGCCGCATCGACGACCCGGTTCTGCTCCACGGAGAGCGTCAGCGCGTCCTGAAAGGCGCGCGGCGCACAGCCGACCAGGCAAAACGAGACCGTCCAGATGGCGGCCGCGATGCCGTGCGTTTTCGTTGGCATACCGTCCATGCCGATGCCTCAATAGAGACCGATCGCCGCCCCTGGCCCGGCTGCGGCCACAGGAGCGGGCGACTCCACGCCGGTCAGGTGGAACCCGCGGGGCGCGTCGCCGGGCGGCGGCACAAGCCGTACTTCGTCCCGCTCCAGGACGTTGACCATCAGGACCGTGCGATCGAGGCGGCTGAAGACCAATCGCCCCGACGCGCCCGGAGCTCCGTACGCAGTCGCGGACCCCGAGCCAGGCGAAGCTTCCGCGGGCGCGACGCCGAACAGCAGCCGATCGCCGTACGGGTAATACCGCAGCGCGCGCCCGGCGTTTGCATCAAGCTCCAGGCAACAACCGAACAGCGTGTTGCCGTAGCCCGACAGGTGCACCGCGTTCGGAAAGTCCTCAACTTGTGAGCGCTGGAGGGCCTCGGGTTCGAGCGCCATTCCGCCGTAGTGAACGCCGCGGATGCGCTCGCGCTGGCCGGGCGTCAGTTCCCGTGCGAGCGCATTCAGGATCGGCGGCGTCGTGAAGATCACGTCGATCGGTTGCGTTCGCAGCACCGAAACCGCCTGTTCGACGACGTGCCGCAGATAACGATCGGCCGCGAAGCTTCCGGATGGCAGCTTTTTGGCCCAGCGCGAATCGAAGTCGACCATGAACGGCGGCGCCGATCCGCTGCGCCTTGCGATCGCGTCGGCGGCACGACCGATGATGTGCGGCCCCGACGGGCCAACGTACAGCCATGTGCCATCGAGCGGGAATCCGACGTGACGAGCCGCCGCGACGAAAGGCTCAACGAACGCTTCGTCGAATTCGTTTTCGAGATACGCGGTCCACACCGGCCGGCCGAGCGTACCGCCGGTCTGGGCGACGACCAGCTTCGACCGCGAAGCCAGCACCATTGCGGGGATGAACTCATCCAGCGCGCGAGCGGATAGATCCGCAAGGTCCGTGATGCCGAGTCGAGGCAGGTCAGCCGAAGATCGAATCTCGACTCTCGGATCAAAGCCGAGCTGTGCGGCGCGCGCGAGCCAGTACGCCGAGCCCCACTTGGGGTCGAGGTGAATCGACAGCGCCTCGCGAAGCCGCGAGTCCAGCGCGTTCTCCGCGCAAACCGGCGAAGTCAACACGGCAGCGCTCCCAGGGCGCAGTGGTCGTGCAGGAAGTCCAGCACGCAGGCCGTCAGCTCGGCTTCGCGCCCGCGGAAGAAGTGTCCGCCGCCGCTGAACGCGCAGCGCCGCTTCGGTTCGCGCAGCGCGTTGAACCAGGCGGCGTCCGCGTCCGGTCCGTGCGTGAAGTCGTCGTCGCTCTGAACGACCAAGAGCGGCGCTCGCGTGTCCGCAAGCCGCGAAAAATCGTGCCGGCCCGGATTGGGCGAAACCAGGACGATCGCGGCCGGATTCAACTCCGCCGCGTTCTGCGCCACCGCCCAGCACCCGAAGCTGTATCCCACCAGCAGTCGCGCTCCGGTGTGGCCCCAGTTCGCCAGCGCGCGGGCCGCCGAACGAAGATCATCAACCCAGTCGCGCTCCTCTTCGACGCAACCGTGGCGCCAGAATTCCGCCGTGATCGTGGCCCAATCGCGCTGGCCCGTCTTCATCGGGTCAGGCCGACGATAGTCGAACGTCAGCGCGACGCAGCCGGCGCCCGCGAGCGCCTGCCGCAGCGAGCGGACCACGTTGCTCCTCAAGTTTCCACCCAGCAGCGGATGCGGGCCGGCGATGACGGCGCTGACCGCGGGTTTTCCGGCAAACGGGTAGCCGAGCACTCCGGGCAGACCCGCCGCTTCGACGGGGATCGAGACGTGTTCTTCGCAGATCTCGCATGCCGCCGCGTGCATCTACCGCCGCCCCGCCGCCTCTCGAACCGGGAACTCGGCGACAAACTTCTCGATGATCGACACCATCTTGAGCGCCTGGTCGATGTCGCCGAACATCTCCGCGCCGCCTTCGAAGAAGGCATCCTGCACCGGGCGGCGGCCGGTGACGACATCGGCGAACTCGTCCACCGAGACGCGGTACCCGAAAGCCTCCTGCAAGCCGTTCGGGCCCGCGCTCAACTGCGCCAGTTCGCCGTTCTCAAACCGGCAGACCCATTCGCCGTCGTCGCAGCCGCAGATCACAAACCGCGCCGTCGTGGTCAGCGCGTCGACACGGGCCACTTGCGAGCGCGGCAACGTTCGCGGAAGAAACTCGTTGAAGTACCAGTCCGGCCGGACTCGCTGCGGCGCTCGGCGGGCACGTGTTCGCGCGCGGCATTCGCGCCCCCAGTTGGTCGCTTGCGCGTAGCGCAGTGCCCGAAAGAATCGCTCACGGTCGATCAGCCGGACGCGATCGGTTTCCTCGCCGTCGCGCGACTCGAACGACAAGTCGCACCGGAAGTAGTCCTGCACGGCGTTGCTGCGGGAGTAGAACAGTTCCTCGAAGCGGTTCGGATCTTCAAGCGGCCAATCCGAGCGGCAGAAGCGGCCGCCGGCCAGGTCGAAATACTGCTCGAGCCACTTCTTGATCTCCTCGTGGGTCGGCGGCTGCGGGTTCGCAATGTGATGCACACTGCTTTCCGCCGCGCCATCGAGCGCGATGCCCGCGATGCGGCGCGCCGCGTAGTCCACCGGAATCGCGTTGATGGTCGCGCGGGGATCGCCGATGATCCGCAGCGGAACCTGATGCCGGTCCGCTTCCGCGTCATCCGTAACGGCGCGACTGAGAATCTCGGTGGCGCGGGCGATCAGATACAGCCCGTTCATCACGGTCGCACGGCCGCGCGTCGAGTCGCCAAACAGGATCGTCGGACGGCAAATGGTCGCAATCCGCTCAGCGCCGCGCCAGGCCCACACGAGCTGCTCGGCCTCCCATTTCGACTGTTCGTACACGTTCGCGAACGTGGGCGCACGCGGGCTGACGCGCTCCGCAATGCGGCCCCGTCGGTCGCCGCACACGAACGCCGTACTGACCAGGACGAATCGGCGGATGCCCGCTTCGCCCGCCAGGTGCAGCATCGCGCGTGTGCCGTCCAGGTTCGTACGTGCGGGTTCGCCCGTTCGATCGGCATCGAACGAGGTGTTCGCCGCCGCATGGACGACGCACGTGACGCCGCTCAGTCGCGACGCGTCGGGCCGATGATCCGGCAGCTCGCCTTCGAGAAGTTCGACGCGGCCGGCCGCCCGCAGCGAATCGAGGTCCAAGCCCAAATCACCGACCAGCGTCGCCAGCCGCTGCGCTCCCCCATGCATGGGCGGACGCAGCATCAGCCGGCAGCGGACGGACGGCTCGCGCAGCAGCTCCGCCAGGAGATAGTGGCCGAGGAAGCCTGTGGCGCCGGTGAGCAATATGTCGTGCATCACCGCGGCTCCGGCGCAACATGTGCGAGCATGCCACAGGCCTTCAGGTACTCCGCCGCGAAGTCCGGCGGGAAGACCTCAAGCAAGTACTCGTTCTCAATCCAGAACTCTATCACGCGGAAGATCTTGCGGCGGTGCACCTCGGCGCGCCAACCGTATTCCGCGGCCACCTGTAGAACCTGCTCGGCGCTGGCAGC
>JABRWC010000178.1:0-13463 GCA_039961675.1 Phycisphaerae bacterium | reverse complement strand
GCGTTGCACCACGCGACGATAACTGAAGTATTCCACGGATTTCAGGCGCAGGCAAGATACTCTCAGAATGACGAGGGTGCGGAGTGCCCGGAATGCGGACGCCACGTCCGCCGCACTCGGCGCGCCTTCGAGCACGGCGCGCAGGCGCGCAAGAACGCGCGGTAGACCAAGTCGGTTGGGAGCAGAGGCATGACGCATGCGCATGCGCGTGCGCCGGGACGTAGGGTTCAAGACACTTGTCCGTAAGTTTTTATCAGGATACGATTTGTGCCTGGGCGCCGGCAGCGGCTGGCGATCGACAGGCTGCGCCAGGTTCGGCTTGCCGTGTGTGAGGAGCGCGCGTTCGGCAGCCCGTGTGAGCGCGAAGCTCGCGAAGTCGGCGGCGATGGACGGCGTGGTCCAGGAAGCCATTGATGAACAAACTTCCCGATTCGATCATCCCGTTGCTGGAAGCGATGAAGAAGCTCGAAGCCAGCGACCTGCACATGAAGACGGGCCTGCCGCCGGTGTACCGCGTGGCCGGTGAGCTGCGCCGCACCGACGTGGAGCCGTTCCGCATCGACGGATTCCAGATCGAAGAGCTGATGAAGCCGATCATCCCCAAGGCCCGGTACGAAATTTACGAGGAGCGCGGCTCGCTGGACTTCGCGTTTCATCTTCCCGACGGCGACCGCTTCCGCATCAACGTGATGCGCGCCGGCGGGCACATGCACGCGGCGATCCGGCGCGTCAAAGCGGTCATCCCGCGCTTCGAGGAGCTGCACCTACCTCCGATCTACGAGAAGCTGGCCGCGGAGACGAACGAGGGGATCGTGCTGGTCTGCGGCGTGACGGGTTGCGGCAAGAGCACGACGATGGCGGCGATGATCGACCACATCAACGAGACGCGCAACGAACATGTGATCAGCATCGAAGACCCGGTCGAATACGTTTTCAAGGCCAAGAAGTGCATCGTCAGCCAGCGCGAGATCGGCCTGGACCTGCCGACGTTTGCCGATGGTCTGCGGGCCGCGGTGCGCGAGGACCCGGACGTGATCTTCGTCGGCGAGCTGCGGGACAAGGAGACGGTGCTGGCGGCGCTTCAGGCGGCCGAGACGGGTCACCTGGTGTTCGGCACGCTGCACACCGCGGACACGATGCAGTCGCTGACGCGCATGCTGGAGTTCTTCCCGCGTGAGCAGCACGAATTCGTACGGAGCGCGATCGCGAACACGACCCGGGCGATCACGGCCCAGCGGCTCGTGCCGGCGATCGATCCGAAGATCGGGCGCGTGCCCGCGACCGAGGTGCTCCTGGGTGAGCCGGTGGTTGTCGAGAAAATCCGCGAGGGCAGTGACTCAGACCTGCCGGCGATCATCCAGGGCAGCAAGCAGAGTGGAATGCACGATTTCACCAGCTCGCTGGCGGACCTGGTCGAGCAGGGGATGGTGTATCTCGACACGGCGATGGAGTACGCGCCGAACCGCGAGGCGCTCATGGGGCGCGTGCGCGGGATCAAGGTTTCAGCGCAGACGCTGGTGCATCGCATCAAGCATCCGTCGGCGCATTAAGGCCGCCTACGGCGCTCCGTCGATCGGCGTGAGCCGCAACAGCTCCCAGCCGCCCTCCGGGATGTTGTCCGTGGGATCGGTCAGCAGGCTCATCGGGTTGGCCGTCCCGGCGTAGATCGTGTCGCCGTCCGCGATCAACGTACGCACGCCCCAGTTCGTGTAGTTGCCCAGACCGTGCAGGTCCTCCGGCACCGCGGGTGTGTCGGCGTCCTCGAACCGCCACAGGTCGCCGCCGAAGTATGGCGAAAGCAGAATCCACAGCAGCACCGGGTTCTGCCCGAGTATCTCGGCGCGGTCGTACGTGAGATACGACTGATCGCCGATCCCGACGAACAGCCGGTTGTTGTGGACGAGCATCGACCACGTGTAGTTGTTCAGCTTGTTTCCGAAACCGGACGGGCCGAAGAGCGCCGATCCCATGCCGTTCGGAGTCGGAACGAAAACATTCTGAACCGCGTCGTAAACGGGCAGCATGTCGTCGCCGTAAAGAAGCTGCGTCTCGAACTCTCCCACGTCGTTCACACGCCCGCGGAAGATCGAGACCGCGCGTAGCGTGCCTTCGCTGACCATCCGCTCCTGCTCCGGCGTCTGCGGCTCGCCGTAGACCTCCGCCCATTCCACCTGCGCCGCCTGGGGGATGTGCATCGAGCCCCAGTAGGCCCAGTCGCCATAAGACGCGATCGCGCCGCCGCCGTAGGTCGAGGCGACGATCGGGTCGGGCTCGTATTCCTCAAAGCGCCAGACTTCGGTCCAGCGGTTGGCGTGCAGCGCGTTCAGGCCCCCGGGGGGGATGCGCGGGCTGATCCACACGCCGGCGGGGACACGGTTGGCCCCGACCGTCGGCCAGGTCGTGACGAACAGACGCCCCTGGTGGACGGCGAGGTTGGCTGGAAACGCATCGAGGTTCCCGACGGCCGTGAACCGGAAGGGGTCGCTGACGCTGCCGGTCCAGCGGAGGATCACCCCGCCGGCGCCGCGCAGGCTCACGCCGACGTACAGCACGCCGTTCTCCACGCGCCATTGCCGCACGGCGTCGAACGGCTGGAGCGTAGTCGAGCCTATCAGCGTTCCCGTGTCCGCGCGGAACGCGAACAGGTTCACGCGTCCGTAGAGGCTCGTGCCTGCCAGGAAGACCACGTTGTTGTGTGCGGCGGCGGAGCGGAACCCGACGGTCGTGTTCAGCCGAATCCGATCCATGAATGGGAGGTTCGCTGAACGTTCGACCAGCGCGGACTCCGGCGCGGCGGCGAGGTCGTACGTGTAGATCGCCGGCGGCCGCCAGTCGCCGAGCGGCGGCGGGAGGCCGGGATTCTCCGCGGCGAAGGCCGACTCGCCGAACTCGCAGACAAGCCCGTGCGTCTCAAACGGCTCGGTCTCTTCGAAGTTCAGTCCGCGCGACTGGCAGAAGATGTTCTTGACCGTACCGAACCAGAGCCGGTCACCCGCCTTGATGAGGCTCCAGACGTACGAACCGCTGACCTTCGGCGTGCTGCCTTCGGGGCAGTTCGGCGCTCCCTGAGGATACGGCTGGCCGATGCCTGCGTAACACTCGTCGGGCTGGGCCTTGGCAAGAAGTTCCACGTTCAGCGTCGGCTGCGCGCGACTTGCTTGCGAGAGCAACGCGACCGCCGCGCAGGCAGCGAATCGAGAAGCAACAGCGGCGAGCGCAACTCGAGGGGCGGGGCACGGCATTCGAAACCTCCCTGCGGCCCCCGATGATGCAAGACATTATGCGCGCGGCGGCCCGTCGGCGGCGAGAGGAAAACCGCGTGGCTGGTCTTCGCGCCGCGGATGTGACGGTCGGCACGGGCAAGCCAGCCTGCGGCATGCGTGCTTTCTGGTTGGGTGGGTCGGAGATCGCGAAACGAAGCGGCGGGACATCGGCGAATCCATCGCGGGTTGCGATCGGATCGACGGGATCACAATGCCCGGTCCAGGCGACGATACGAGATCGCCTCGGCCAGGTGCGTCGCGGTGATATTGGTCTGGCCGGCCAGGTCGGCGATCGTGCGCGCCACGCGCAGCACCTTGTCGTGCGCGCGGGCGCTCAGGCCCAGCTCGCTCACGGCTTGCCGCAGGATGCGTTCGCCGGCGTCGTCGATTTTCGAGTGCTTGCGCAGGTCGCGGCTGCTCATACGGCCGTTGGTGGTGGTGGAGCCCGGACCGAAGCGTTCGCGTTGCACTCGCCAGGCGCGCTCCACCTGCGCCCGCATCGCGGCGCTGTCTGTTCCGGTCTGCGTGTCGCGAAGCTGCGAAATGGGCACGGCCGGGACCTCGACGTGGATGTCGACGCGTTCCAGCAGGGGCCCGGAGATGCGCGCCAGGTAGCGGTCGATCTGCGGCGCGGAGCACTTGCATGGCTTTCGCGGGTCGGTGAAGTAGCCGCAGGGGCAGGGGTTCATCGCGGCCACGAGCATGAAGTCCGCGGGAAACTCCACCGCGCTGTGGGCCCGCGCGATGGTCACGCGTCCGTCTTCGAGCACCTGCCGCAGCGACTCCAGCACGGTGCGGTTGAACTCGGGAAACTCGTCCAGGAACAGCACGCCGTGGTGGGCCAGCGACACCTCGCCTGCGGTGGGAATCGTTCCGCCGCCCACCAGCGCGGGCATGCTGGTCGAGTGATGCGGTTGCCGAACGGGGCGCGTGGCCATCAGGCTGGATCCGGCGTTGAGCTTGCCGGAGGCGGAGTAGACGCGGGTGGTCTCCAGGGATTCGTCCAGCGACAGCGGCGGCAGGATGGTCGGGATGCGCTTGGCGAGCATGGTCTTGCCGGCGCCCGGCGGACCGATCATCAGCACGTTGTGCCGCCCGGCCGCGGCGACCAGCAGGGCGCGCTTCACGTGCTCCTGGCCGCGCACGTCGGCGAAATCGGCGTCGTAGCGGGCCGCGAGCGCGAACATGGCCGGCAGGTCGACCTGCGTCGGCTCCAGCGGCAACTGGGCCGCGAGAAAGCCGACCGCCTCGGCCAGCGAGCTGATGCCGTAGACCTGCACGCCGTCGACGACCGCGGCCTCCTCGGCGTTTTCACGCGGGACGATCAGGCCGTGAATGCCATTCTCGCGACCGTGAAGGGCCATCGACAGGGCGCCCTTGATCGGGCGGACGCGGCCGTCGAGGGCCAGTTCGCCGGCGATGAGAAAATCGCCGGCGTTTTCGCAGCGAATCTGGTCGTCGGCCATGAGCAGGCCGATCGCGATCGGCAAGTCGAAGGACGGGCCTTCCTTCTTGGTGTCGGCCGGGGCGAGGTTGATCGTCGTCTTGGAGCGCGGCGGGACGAAGCCGGAGTTGGTCAGAGCGCTGCGGATGCGGTCGACGCTTTCCTTGAGAGCGGAATCCGGCAGGCCGACCAGTGTGGGATAACCGAATCCGCGGCCGGTCACGTCAACTTCGATCTCGCAGGCCCGAGCCTCGATTCCCGCGAGGGAGACGCTCTGCACGCGCGCCAACATGGGGGGAATTGTAGGGGGCGGGGCGAAGCGGGCAAGCGTCGGGAGCGGGCGGTGAGCGCGCGGAGGGGACGCGGAGGAACGGAGGTCGCGGGAGTCCAACCCGCGCAGGGCGGCGTTCCGCTCCTTTGTGTGGCGGCCGCGGGACGTCCAGCGGCACCGTGCCGCTGCCCAGCGTGAGCCGCCGCGGGGTGGTGCTGTTGCGGTAGCCGCGGAACTCGCCCCGTCGCTGGTAGCGATCGCGTTGGAGATCGTTGTTCACCTCGTCCTCCAAGGCCGCCAGCGGCAGTTGCCGGGCCACGGCCCGCGCCAGCTCCTCAACCTGGTCCCGAATCGCCTGCCCGCCCGCGCCCGCCGCCGGGGACTCCGCCTGGACCGCCGCCTGAACAGCCGCCCGCTTGACGATCGCTTTTTGCTCGGTAACAGTAGCCATCGGGCTCCTCCTGGGAAACGACCTTCGTTTCGAAGCACACCAGAAGGACGCCCCGCGCGCTCAATTCCCACAAGATTTCAGACTACCTCATCCCTGCTCCCCCAATCCTTCCACCACCAACGGTTTCATAAAGACCGGTCAGAGACCGGTCCCCCGACATTCTTGTGAAATATCTGGTGAAAGACCGGTCGGAGACTGGTTCCCCAATCCCTGGTCCCCGAGATTCTGTGGAAAGACCGGTCAGAGACCGGTCCCCCGACATTCTTGTGAATTACCTGGTGAAAGACCGGTCGGAGACTGGTCCCCCAACCAATCCCTGGTCCCCGAGATTCTGTGGACAAACCGGTCAGAGACCGGTCCCCCATGGTTCCGCGCTCGGCTTCGTCGAAGGGGCGATGAAGTAGGCTTCATCCGCCGGGCGGAGCGGGCGGTTGAGCCACAGCGGGCGGCGCAGGCGGCGGCCGTCCGGCCCCGGGGCGGGGCCGACGGGCCAGCGGGTGCGCTGCATCCACTCGCGGAAGACCTCCATCGACTTGCGCGTGTTCACGAAGACGTCGCCGCAGCGGTCGTCTGGCGCGGCGCGCTGGACGCGCACGGCCTGGTGCCAGCAGTGCATGCCGCTGATCGGGTCGGGCTGGACGGGGAACGTGACGTTCTGGTGCACGCCGCCCTCGCGCCACCAGACGCGGCGGCTGTCCGGATCGGCCGAGTCGAAGGGTCGCGGGCCGGAGACGATTCGCATTCGCCAGCACGCGCCTTCGGTCACTCTGGATTTTGAGTCTTGGATTCGGGATTGATTCGTTTGGCGCCCTTCATGCTCCAGGTGTTCGTGCGACGATGATTCTGCGGCTTCGCGGCTTCGCGGCGCTTTGGTTTCGTCGCTGTGTGCCGGCAGTTCCTCGATCAGGACGACATTCCCGCTCCAACGCGAGTTGGGCGGGTCCTGGGGGCGGCGCCAGCGGCCGAGGTGGTGCGAGCAGGCGACGACGCCGGGGCGGATGGATTCGGTGACCCAGACCTTGTCCACGAAGTGGCCGATGCGCGTGGTTACGCGGGCGAGGTCGCCGGTCTTCAGGCCGAGCCGGCGGGCGTCGGCGGTGTGAATCCAGATCGGGTTGCGCTGCGAGATTTCGTTGAGCCACTTGGCCCCGCCGCTGCGGGTGTGGATGAGCGTGGGAAGGCGGAAGGTGGGGAGAAGGACGAACGCGTTGTCCAAAACGGCGCTCGCGCGGCGCATGGGCGATTCTGGTTTCTGGGTCTTGAATTCTCCAGTGTTGGCCCGCGGGGCGACGGCGGCGATTTCAGCGGTTGTTGAGGAAACGGCGTCAACGGGCGGCGTGCTTGCATCCTGCATTCCGCATGCTGCATTCTGCTCGTACACGTGCGACGGGATGTAGCTTGGCACGGCGTATTCCGGCCAGCCCCAATCGGCGAGCGTCCGGCTGAAGAACTCGAGCTTGCGGCTGGGGGTGGGGAATCCTTCGACGACATGCCAAGCCCCGTTCTGAAACTGTCGCACGCCGACCGGCGTCCCCGACGCGGTGCGGACCACCGCGTCCTCGCCGCAGGTCGCGCCGCGCAGCTCATCGTCCGACAATTTCCGCTCGTGCGGCCGGTAATCGCGTTTCTTGACGTCGAACGCGCCAAATTTCCGCATGTACTCCAGCGGCGTCAGGCCCTTTTCGCGGGCGGCGTCCGGCAAGCCCGGAACGCGCTGGAACGCGTGCGCGTAGTATTCATCCACGGTCAACGGCGTTCCAGGACGCTCGAGGCTTTCGACGTAGCGGCGGATGCCGAGCGAGCCGTCGGGGTCGATGGCCCAGGTGAGCGCCAGCCAGAACTCGTCCTCCTCCCAGACATTGCCGGGATTCACGTCGCGCGTGTCGCGGACGGTTCGGCCTTCGGCCAGGGCATGGGCCTTGAGCACCGGCTGGCGGAAGGCGATCCACGTGCCGCTGTGGGTTTCGTAGGTGTTCAGGTCGTGGCGCTCCGGGCCGTGGCCCATCGGCAACACGTAGTCTGCGAACAGCGCCGTTTCGTTCCAGGTGGGCGTGAGCGCGACGTGCAGGCCGACTTTGCGCTCGTCGCGCAGGGCCTCGATCCAGATGAAGCCGTCAGGATACGTCCAGACGGGGTTGAAAACGCGCGTGAAGTACACGTCGATGCGGCCGCGGCCTTCGAGCAGGAAGTGCGGCAGAAGCTCGCTCATTTCGTAGTGCGCGAGCGGGAACTCGCGCGGCCAGTGCAGCTCGTTCCAGTGGTTCTGCGGCGGCGGCACGTTCATCAGGCTGGCCTTGTACTTGCTCCAGCCTGCGGGAAGGCAGCCGCCCTCCGTACCTACGCTGCCGGTAAGCGCGTGCAGCAGCATGAGGCAGCGGGGCACCTGCCAGCCGCCGAGGTGGGCGCTGGGCGCGCCGCGCCAGGAATGCGAGCAGAAGCGCGAGCCGGCCGCGGCGATCTCGCGAGCGACAAGGATGATGGTGTCGGTGGGGATGCCGCATTCGCGCTCGGCGAAATGCGGCGTGAAGCCGGCATAGAGGCGGCGAAGCTCGTCGAAGAAGTCGTCTACGGAGAGGGAGGGGGAAGTTGGGCTGGAGATCGAAGAGCGGACGTCGGGGCGCGCAGAGGGGGCTGCGTCCGATTGTTCCCCGCTTGCTGGGGGTTGATTGTGCGCCTCAAGGAACTCGCGCCAGTTCACCCAGCGCTCGACGAAGTCGCGGTCGTAAAGCCGCTCGTTGAGAATCACGTGCGCGAAGGCGAGCAGCAGGGCGGCCTCGGCGCCCGGCTTGCAAGGCAGCCAGTACGACGCCATGGAGGCGGTGTTGCTCAGGCGCGGGTCGATGACGGCCAGCTTCGCGCCGCGCGACAGACCCTCGCGGATGCGTTGGGCCATCGGGTTGAAGTAGTGGCCGCTCTCAAGGTGGGCGTTCATCGCCAGGATGAAGCGGGCGTTGGCGTAGTCGGGCGTGGGGCGGTCGTAGCCCCACCACAGCGCGTATCCCAGGCGCGCGCCCGATGAGCAAATGTTTGTGTGGCTGTTGTGGCCGTCCACGCCCCAGGCGCGCAGGATGCGGTCGATGAAGCCTTCGGCGCCGGGCCGGCCGACGTGGTAAATGATCTCGTCGCGGCGGTTTTCCCGGAGCGCCTTGCGGATGCGGCCGGCGATGTCGGCGATGGCCTCGTCCCAGGTCACCTCCTTCCACTGGCCGCTGCCGCGCGTGCCGACGCGTTTCAGCGGGGTGAGGATGCGATCGGGGTCGGTGACCTGGTTGATGGTCGCGGGGCCCTTGGCGCAGTTTTTTCCGCGGCTGGCCGGATGCAGAGGGTTGCCTTCGAGCTTGCGGATTCTGCCGCTGTCCTTGTCGATGTACGCGAGCAGGCCGCAGGCGGCCTCGCAGTTGAAGCAGGTGGTCGGGACCAGACGGTAGCGGCGGGCGAGGCGCTGCTTCGGCCAGGCGCAGGCGTCGAACTCGAGGTGGTCGTTCCACCGTTCGGGCGGAGGGAAGCGGTCGAGCGATCGGCTTGCGGCGACATCCGGCGCAGCATCCGCGGGTTCAGCCAATGCGTCAGCCGGCGAGGGTGGGATCAATCCGAAGCGGACGGCGGTGCGTTCGATCCAGGAGCGGGGCGGGTGAAACGGCATTTGACAAATCCTGTCTAACTCAACGGCACGCATTGCGGCGCCTGAACGAGGACGTGGTTTTTCGCTGCGATCCCGACGACCATCAGAACGGCCGCGGTCCACGACGGCGCGCCAGCGAACAACAACGCCGCCGGAATCGCCAATCCGGCCGCGACCACCCCGCCCCAGAACCAGCCCGCGAGCGGTCCGCGCGTGATGTGGCGGGCGGCCAGCTCGGCGTTCCGCGTCGCGTGGCGGGGCAGGAATTCTGCGAGGAGCAGCACGGTCAGCAGGCCGACGCCGACGCCCAGGCACACCCGCGCCGGGTCCGCGCGTTCGCCGAAACGGATCGCCAGCGGGCCGTCGGACGAGTAAACGAGGACCGCACCGGCCTCCCAGGACATCAGCCCGAGCAGAATCGCCGCGGCCGTACCGGCGACCAGCGCGTCGGCGATCATCGACGCCACCAGCAGCGGGTTCTGCCAATAGTCGCGTCCGCGGGCCTGCGCGAGGAGCAGGGCGGTGTATCCGGCTGCCGCGCCGGCGAGCGCGAAGCCGATCCACCCGGTGGTCATTTGCGCGATGCGGCCGACGCCGGCGACGCCGAGCAACCAGGTGAGCGCCTGGACGAAAGCGAATGCGCCGATGAGATACGCGCCGCGCACCAGCCAGCTCTTCCACTGTGGACGCAAAAGCACCCACAGGAAGCGCTGCGGCTGTTTCAAGTCGCCCACGAGCAGTGCGCCGGTCGCGGCGAGAAAGGCCATGGACACGGCGAACGGCGCAGATGGGGCGGCCGCGGCGGTGAGGTTCAGACAGTAGAGGATGAACGCGACCATCGGCAGCCCGGCCGCGATCGCCTTTGTGGTGATGTAGGCTGAGACCATCCAGCCCCACGGAGCGGGCTTGCTGCGCGGGTCGTACACGCGCCGGGCGCGCGTCGCGGACTCTCCGGCCGATTCATCCTCGGCTCGCCGCAGAGCCGCCGGTGTGATCCTCCCGTCGTTGCCGCTCCAGAGATAGTTCAGCTCCGGCGGGGCGGCGGCCGGATCGAGCGCCGCGGTCTCGCCGCCGACGTAGAAGAGCTTGGGTTGCGTGGCCTTCTCAGGCTTGGGGTATTGCACTTTCTGCTGCCGGTCGAGCTGGGCGATGCGGCTTTCGGGATCGTCAAGGTCGCCGGAGACGATCGCTTCGACGGGGCAGACGACAACGCAGGCGGGCTCGTAGCCGTTGTCCACGCGGTGCGTACAGTAGTTGCACTTGGCGGCCGTGTTCGTCTCCGGGTCGAGATACAGGGCGTCGTACGGGCAGGCCTGCATGCACGCCTTGCAGCCGATGCAGCGGCTGTTGTCGAAATCGACGATGCCGTCCGGGCGCTTGAAGAGCGAAGTGACCGGGCAAATCTCGACGCACGGCGCGTCCTCGCAGTGGTTACAGCGCTGCACGGAGAAATGCCGCCGGGTGTGCGGGAACTCGCCCTTCTCGATGTACTTCACCCAGGTGCGATTGACGCCCAGCGGCACCAGGTGCTCGCTTTTGCACGCGACGGTGCAGGCGTGGCAGCCGATGCAGGCGCGGTTGTCGATCGCAAACCCGAATCTCGGCATGCGGTTCCCTCGGCCCGTGGTCGCGCAGCGCGCGGCGACGCGGGGAACATGATAGCGGGGCGATGGACGTGGACTAACGGGAGCGCCGCTGCGTTCGCGGAGCGTCCTGGGCGCCTATGAACTTACGATCCAGGGGTCGGGGGCGCGCTGGTACTCGACAATCTCGTCCGGCTTGAAGAACAGGCCGATCTCGAACGCGGCGGTCTCGGGGCCGTCGCTGGCGTGGACCAGGTTGTACTGCTTGTCCAGGCCGAAATCGCCGCGGATCGTGCCAGGCGCGGCCTGGCGGCCGTCGGTGGCGCCGAGCATGTTCCGCACGACGGAGATCGCCTGCGGGCCTTCGAGCACGGCGATGATGACCGGTGCGCGGGTCATGAACTCGACCAGCGCGGCGTAGAACGGGCGTTCCTTGTGGACGGCATAGTGCCGCTCCACCTGTGACCGCGGCGACTTCTGGAGCTTGAGCGCGGCGATCCGCAGCCCCTTATCCTCGAAACGCGCCAGGATGCGTCCGACGAGCAGGCGGTTCATCGCGTCTGGTTTGAAGATGATGAGCGTACGCTCCATGGTGACTCCGATCTTCATGTCTACAGCGGCGCGGCATCTTAGCCGCGGGGTTCAGGAAAGGGGAGCGGGCGAGGGGAGTGCCGGGGAGACGGGGATCACGGCCGGAGGCCGCACCGGCGGGCGCGGCGAAACGACCGGTGTATGCTCATGAGGTCATGGTCCGCGGGATTGCACTTTTCGGCTTGTTGTGGAGCGGGATCGCGGGCGCGGGATGCGCGGCGACGGGACGCGCCGCGGAGACGCCACGGCTCAGCCTGATCGAGCGCGAAGTCCTGGACGCCGCGCGGCCGATTCTGACGTTGGACCCCGACGCGAACTGGACCGCGAGCTTTAACCGATTGGTCGCCGCGGGTCCCGACGCCGTCCGCGTGCTCTGCGCGCGTCCCGAAATGGTGCGACCGTGCGCCCCGGACAGCCTGCCGACGCTCGTACACACGTCGCTGGTCCGGCTGCTGGCGCCGCAATCCGCGCCGCGGCTCAGTGCGAGCTGCCTGGCCGTCACGCTCGACGTGCTGCATTTTGAGATCACCGTCGACGCGCAACGGCTGGGAGACATCGCGCTGACGCCCGGGCGCATTCCCGCCGCTTGGCACGACCTGTATCCGGCCGGGTTCGATCATGAACACGCGGTCGCCGTGAACGTGGAGCGCGACCGGCGACGGATTCGCGAGTGGTTCGCGGACTCGGCAGGGGGGGCATGGTCTGCGGCGGGCGCACGACCCCTGCGCCCGGTTCCGAATCACCTCTGGCACCTGCTCGGCCGGCGCTGCGCGGACCGGTGGACGCGCGATCTTGCAACGGGCGTGCTGTCGTGCCGATACGACACAAGCACGACGCTGCTCCAGATCGCTTGCGCGGACTACAACCTCGTGCGTGCGGCCTGTGTCTGGCTCGGTGGGAGTGGCCAGGCGGACGTCGAGGCCGGACTGATCGAGCGCGTCGCAAGCCCGTCGCCGATCGTCGCCCACAACGCGCGGTTCGCATTGCGCTTCTCCGCCGATCCCCGCATCCGCGCCCTGATCGAGCGCTATAACGACGAGGAGAAGGCTGCGCCGCCGTCCGCAAGCCCAATCCTCACCTTGCGGACGCCGGACTTTGCGCCGGATCCGTGAGCGTCGATCGCCGCAGTGCCGCGGGCAAAGGAGTGCCGCAGATGAGCAAATGGGTTCGGTTCGCAGCCGGGTGCGCAGCTTTGATCGGGGCCGCTGTCTGGCTGTCGGTCACGTTTGGAAGCCGCGAGATTCAGCGCCTCAACCAGCAGGTGGCCGATCTGGAGCAGGAGAAGCGGCGGCTGGTCGAATACGCGTCCCGCCTGGCGGCGTCGCGGCGCGTGGGCCAGCTCGACGTGGTCCGCCAGGAACGCGACGCGGATGGCCGGGTCGTCAACACGCTCTTATGGCAGGAGATCGGGTCGGATGGTCTTCGCGGCAAGCCCATCGCGCTCGAAACGGTCGGTGAGATCGTCTACGTGGAAGCGCTCGTCATCAAGTTCCAGCACAATCTGGTGGCGGAAGGCGATCCGCAGCGCGGCGTGAGCCTGGCGCTGTTCCGTCGGGTGTTCGGCAGCGCCGAGGCGCCTGATTCCGTGCCGGAGATCGGGCGCGAGGCGCGGCCGCCTCAAGCCGCAGACGTTCCGTTCCAGCGCGAACTCTGGGATCGCTTCTGGGATCTCGCGTCCGACGCGGAACTGGCGTCGAAGTACGGCGTACGCGTGGCGCAGATCGAGGCGCCTGGGGTGCGAGTCACGCCGGGTGAAGTGTGGGAGGTGGCGTTGGACGCGGCAGGGGGGCTGAACCTCCGATGGGCGGCGTCCATTCCGTGAATGGCAGAGCGAATTGGACGGACTTGCGGTCTGATAACAAGACCGGGCGGACGTCGACCGGCGCCGGGGGGAAACGCCTGGATCGAACATGCCGCCCGTTGTTCGTGTACCGCGAATCAGTACCGAATAGCTTCTGATTAATACTACTCGAAGTTTGGCCGAATGCAACCTGGAATATCCAAAATACGCGGCAATTCCTATTGACGCGAAGTGTGACAGGTGTCGCAGCCGGGAGTTCGGCGACCGCGCGGGTCGAACCGGATCGCCAGTCCGCAGCGCGCCAGAAGCTGGCGGCGCTAATTCATTGAATCGCGTAAACCAATTCGTTCAGGCGTGTTGCGCGTAGAGGATGGCAGCGGTGCTCGCGAGATCGTACACATTCGCGGCGGCGCGGCGTCACGGGGAGGAACGCCGCG
>JABRWC010000177.1:0-16660 GCA_039961675.1 Phycisphaerae bacterium | reverse complement strand
GTTACGACGGGCGTGACAGGTTCATGGTCGAGCACGACGATCCACCGTTCCTGGGCCGCCTGCCGCAGGAGCTTGCGCTTCGACTCGCGGTTGTCGAGCGGCAGGAGGTCGTAACCCATGTTCCACGCGGCGCCGAGGTGGGCCGCGGTCGGCATGACGTCGCCGGCGAACAGCACGGTCCGGTTCGAGCCGGACACGATCACCGACTGGTGGCCGCGCGTGTGCCCCGGCGTCGGAACCAGGCGGATGTTGTCCAGGATGGCGGCCTCGCCGACGTGCAGCGACCAGGCGTTGGTGGCGTCGAGCGGAGCGAAATTCTCCTCGCGGTACGTCGCGTGCATGATGCCGAAATTTGCCCGCGCGTCCTGGAACTCCTGCTTCTGCACGTGTACGTGCGCGTCCGGGAAGGTCGGAATCGTGCGACCGTCCACGGCGTGCGTCAACCCGCCGGCGTGGTCAAAGTGCAGGTGGGTCACAACCACGTCACTGATCGCCTGCTCGTCGATCCCCGCCTCGCGCAGGTTGGGCAGCAACCAGTTGAACGGATCGATGGCGTAGATGGCGCACTCTTTCGCCTCGTACTTGGCGCCGTGACCGGTCTCGATGATCGCGCACCGCCCGCCTGCGCCGCGCCACTCCACCAGTAGGCAGTTGCAGGCCAGCGGAATTCGGTTCTCGTCGTCGGCCGGCGCGCGGCGCTGCCAGAGCGGCTTCGGGATGATCCCGAACATCGCCCCGCCGTCCAGCTTCAGGCCGCCGCCGCTGAACAGCGTCACCAAGCAGTCGCCCAGATCGATGCGCCGCGGCGACGATTTCGCACCCGCCATGCTGCACCCTCAAACACAGATTCTACGATATGCTCCCGCGGCGCCCCACCCGGCGGCAGGACCGTTTTCGAGTATCATACCCGCCGCCGCGCGAGCGTCGGGTCCGCGCGCCGTCCGCCGCGCGAAATCGCCTGGCGCCCGAGGCGGACCGATTGGCCGCGACGTGAAGGCGGGCGAACCCCATTCCCTCGGAAGGTCGCGTGGACGACATTCGCTGCCTGGTCCTGGATGTCGATGGCGTGCTGACGGACGGCCGCATCTATTATGGAGACGCAGGCCCGCTGCGCGCGTTCGACGTGCAGGACGGCCTCGCCGTCACATGGTTCCGCAAGTTTCTCGGCCCAGTCGCCGTCATTACTGGACTGGAATCGGAGGCCGTCCGAAAACGCGGCGCCGACCTGCGAATCGAGCACGTCGTGCAGGGCAGCCGCGACAAGCTGGCGGACCTGCGGCGGCTGCTGCCGGCGCTCGGCGTTTCGATCGAGCAGGTCGCAGCGATCGGCGACGACCTGCCGGACGCGGCCCTGTTGCGCGTGTGCGGCTTCCCGATCGCGCCCGCCAACGCCGTACCCGAGGTGCGGCGCGTCGCGCGGCTGGTCACAAGCCGCAGCGGCGGACGCGGCGCAGTCCGCGAGGCCGTTGAATTCCTGCTCCGCCGCGCGGGGCGCTGGGCGGACGTGCTGGCTCATTACGGCGAACGGTAGCGGCCGGAGGCGCGCCGGCCGGAGGCGGAGATCGTGCGGAACCTGATCCTGGTGCTGGCCACGCTGGGCGTCGTCGCGTTGCTCTTTGTCGGCTACGTGAAGCTGACGGCCGTCAAGGTGCAGTCGGGCGTGGAGGACGCGCGCACCGAAAAGCCATTGCCGCAGGCCGTGCGTGACCCCGCGCAGAATATCCAGGTCGGACCGGTCGACGTTCCGCCGGGTGAGGAGTTCTCGTTCGTCGTCTATGACGAGCGCACCGGCCGCCCGACGGACCGCTTCCGCTGCAAGCAATGGCGAAAAGTGGCCGGCTCCGAGAATGAAGTCACGGTCACGGAGCCGGAACTCTCGATGCTGCTGCCGAGCGGGATGCTCGCCACGATCACCGCCGACGCGGGGCGCATCGTGGTCGACCGCATCGACACGCGCCGCATGCGGCCCAAGCTCGGCTGGCTCTCGGGCAATGCCCGCATCGTGATCGACCGCGAGACCGCCGCCGACCGCACGCCCGCCGAGCAGCGGCCGGACGACCTGGTCACCATCGCCGCCGAGAAGTTCGCCTTCGACCTGGAGGTCGGCAAAGTCCAGCTCGATGGGGCGCTGCACGTCGCCAGCGCCGAGTTCGAGATTTCGGGCACCGGCCTGGAACTGGTCTGGAACCAGGTGGGCAACCGCGTGGAGCGGCTGGTCATTCAGCGCGGCGAGAAGATGGAGGTGCAGCTCAGCCGCGGCATGCCCGCAGGACTGCGCGACGCGGCGCGGCCCGACCGGCGCGATCCGACCACGTCGCGCCCGGCCGACGCGCTGGTTGACGGACGCGCTGCCCGGGCCCCGCACGCCCGCGCCACGAGCTACCGACTGACGCTTACCGGCGGAGTCAATGCGGACCACCTGCGCGGCGAGCAGCGCGTCGGCGGGCTGAAGTCAGAAGAGCTGACGCTGCTGTTCGACGCGGGCGGCGGCCCCGGCGCCGCGACCCAGTCGGCGCCGTCATCGCAGCCCGCGACACAGAGCGCCCCGGCGTCCGGCCCTGCGGCCACGCAGCCCGCCCCGCCCGAGAAGCTCGTAGTGCGCTGGGGCGGCCTGCTGACGCTCGACCCGGTGGGAACGCGCGACCCGACCGAGCCGGCGCGGCGACAGCTCGAAGCGACCGGCCAGATTGTCACGCTGGAATTCCCGGACGGAACGGTACGCTGCGGCGGCCTGCGCTACGAGGACGAGTCACAGCGCGCCTGGCTGCGGCCGGCCGACGCGGGGCGCGTCGAGATCGTGCTCAACCAGCGCGTGGGCGTCGAGGCGGCGAGCGTCTTCATCGACCGCAGCGCCGGCGTGGCGAAGCTCATCGGCCCCGTGACGATGAAGTCCGCGAGTCGCGGCGAGGCGCGCGAAGCGCTGGCGATCTCCTGCGGGCTGTGGGCCGAACTGCACCTGGCCGCGCGGGGAAAGCCGGCCGAGGAAGGCGTAGCGCCCGGGCAATTGATCGACGCGGCGGAACTCAAGTCCGCGATCTTCAACGGCGACGTTCGAGTCCAGCTTGGCGACCGGCGCCTGCACGCGATCAAGCTCGAGACGCGCTTCCGCCCGCCGGCCGGCAACCAGGGCCTCGACGAGCTGCTGGATGAAGTGATCGCCACGGGCAGCGTAAGGATGACCGCCGGTCGCGGCGACGGCGTGCTGCCTCGCTGGGCGCGCGTCGTCCCGGACCGGATCGAGCGGCTGCTGCACGCCGACGAGTCGCAGGAGGGGCTGCTCGGTCCGGGAGATACGCAGGGTCTCGAATGCGCGTCGGTGCGCATGCGCTTCCAGCGCGATCCGGCCGGCCGCGCCTACGTGAGTGCCGTAAGCGCTGAAGGCGCCGTGCGTCTGGTCGACCTCGAATACGAGGTGCGCGCGAACGGGCAGTCGCTTGACGCCGACGTGGCGCAGAGCGAACAGATCACGCGCGCCACGGTCCGCGGCACGCCCGGCAAGCCCGCCGTCGTACAGGCACAGGATTACGTCGTGCACGGTGAGACCGTTCACTTCGACGAGGTCGCCCGGACCATGGAGGTTCCCGGACCCTCGCACCTGTCGTTCGAGAGCGACCGCACGCTGCGCGGCGAGCAACAGTCCCGCGGGCAGCGCGTCGCAGTCCGCAGCAGCCGCTCGCTGCGGGTGGACGGCGCAAACAACCGCATCGACTTCATCGGCGACGTCGTCGCCCAGTCGCAGCAGGACCAGCTTCTGGCGGAATCACTCACCCTGCTGCTCAAGGACGTGCCGGCGCCCGCCGCCCGCCCCGGGCCGTTCGCGTCGCTGCGAGACGCAATCGCCGCCGCCCGTCCCGCCCTGCCCGGCACGCAGCCCGCGCGATCGCCGCCTGCGAGCGGCGAGCGGCGCGAGCGCTTGCGCAAAGAGCCCGCCCGGCTGCTCGCGCAGCGCGCCGTGATCCAGAGCGAGACCTACCGCCCCGGCGACCGCGCGCCGATTGTGCACCAGAGCGTCGCCGCGCCGGAGCTGGAGGTGGACATCGCGACGCGCCTGCTTCGAACCACGGGCGAGACCACGCTGCTGATGACCTCGCGGCAGCTCGACGTGGACGCGGCGGCCGTGCGCGAGGCGACCGGCCTGCCGTCTTCGCTCATGTCGCGCGGCCCGAGCCAGACGGCGATGCGCTGCGCGCGCTCCATGACGTACGTGCTCGGTCCGGACGGACCCCAGCGGCGCGATTCGGTGCTGTTCGAAGGCGAAGTGCGCTTCCGCCACGTCGCCGGCCGGCAGATGGTCGGCTGGGAGGAGTTGTTACCGGAGGCGTCGCGCAACCCGGAGCTGCTCAAGAAAGTCCGCGACCGCAATACGTACATGGAGTGCGACCGGCTGGAGGGCGCTTTTGTCTCGCCGGAGCAGCGGCCGGGCGCCGGCGCGGCGGCACGCTCCAATCTCAGCCTCGCGTGGCTCAACGCGATCGGCAACGTGTACATGCGCGATGAGCAGGGTCCGGGCGTGCGCGAGATACAGGCTCACCAGGTGGAGTTCGACCGCCCCAACGGCAAGGTGCGCGTGCTCGGCAACAAGCAGGACGGGCGGCTCGCGCGCGTCTGGTACCAGAACACGCAGACCGGCCAGTTCGACAACCCTGCCGCGGGACCCGAGTTCATCATTGACCTCAATACAAACACGCTCAAGGCCGGCGCGACGACGGGCGAGTTTCGCCGACCGTAGCGGCTCAGCCGGCGCAGCCTGGCGTGGGAAGAGAGCCCGGCGCGCGAATGAAGCGGGCGAACCGCGGCGCTACTGTGACGCGCCGTCAGGCTGTCACTTCGCGACTCCTCCGCTCACGGCACATTCGTCACCGCCCCCTCGCTCACAACAACGTCCACCGCGAGGACCGTGTCCGCGAAGTAGTCTTTCAGCACGTACGTCCCTGCGGGTACATGCCGCGTGTCGCCGCGCGAGCTGGGCCGTGCGAGCAACGTCGTTCCCGAGGCATCGTAGATGTCGTAGCTCGGCTCCGCGCCGCCGTACACGATCGCACCCAGCCGCAGCACTGTCACCTCGTTTGGTCTGACTACGAGCCCGTTGGCGTAATCGAACGCTTCATTGAAATACTCGCGAAGGACGTACGTGCCCGCCGGTGCGGGCCGCAGCTCGTCCGACGACGACGGCCGATCCAGCAGGTTTTGTCCGGATTCGTCGTACACGTCGTACGACGCACGGCCATCGCCGTTCACCGAGATCACGTGGATCGCTCCGAGCGGAATCGTGGAGACCTCCCCGGCCGACACCGCGACGCCTTCGGCGTAGACAAAACTCTCATTGAAGTAATCGCGGATGCGGTACGTCCCGGCCGGCAGCGGGCGGACGGCCTCCAGGCTCGCCGGGCGGACCAGCAGCGTATCGCTGGCGTCGTCGTAAATGTCGTAGCTGCCGTTCGGCGTTCCCTCCGGCGTCGTGACGAGCAGCGCGCCCAGCGCCACGTCGGTGATCTGTCCCGAAACGACGACCACGTTCGACGCGTAGAGGAACTCCGTGCCGTACTCGGTCAAGAGATACGCGCCGGGTGGCAGCTCCACGATCTCGCCCGATCCCTGTGCCTGCTCCACCCGTTCGGCACCGGTCGCGCGGTAGACGTCGAACAGCGCCGTTTCCGCGCCGGCCGGCGTCGTCACCCGAATGCCGGTCTTGGCCTCGTTCGCAACCCCGCCGCCATCGCCGTCGGCGTTGCCGCCGTCCGCGTCGCTCGACTGCCCTTGCGGACAGCCGCCGATCGCCGCCGCGACAATAGCGATTACCGTGAACCTTGCGAGTACGTTCATTTGCGCGTCCTCTTGTTGCGAAATTCCGCCCGATCGCAGCGAAGCCGCGCGGCCACGCCTACGTGCGTCGAAACGATCGAGATGCCGGACTTGATTCGGCCCTGCTTCATCGGCGCCCAGAGGCACAACTGAGCACCGGAGTTCGAGATGTTCTGGGCAACGTGTCCCTGACGTTGCCCGCCGAACACGCCACGGGGACTACGCTGGATGCAACGGCGTGCCTTCCCAGCGGCGTCCATAACACCAAACGACGAGGCCCACGAAGGGAGTCAGGATAACCTGTAGCCCTCCGGCGCCGAAGCCTGCGATGTCGTACCAATCGTCCTCGGGATGCTGCCATCGAAACAGTTCCCCGGAAGCGACGGCGACCGGGAACACGAGCAACAACTGGATACACACGGCCATCGCGACCGCTCGACCGACGTTCAGGCGCGCACGGGGACAGCGCATGCGCCGGTGCAAGAGCGCCGCCGGGACTGCCAGGGCGACGAACGACGCTGCCGCTACTGGGAGCAGTTCCATCCTTATCACCCGAGCGCCCCACCGCAGGCAGGCCCATAACCAGGCGATCGTCAGTCACCTGCAAGCCGACTGCGCTTGCCGGGGAGCCAGGGCAGCCACTTCGAACATCCGTCCGCCCGGTCAGGCGGAACGTCGACGCGCTCGCAACATGCGGCGGGCATGCACCTCCAGAGAGGCAGCGCTCCTCGCGCATCGCCTGGCGAACGGGCTCGGCAAGGGATCCGCTGCCCGCAAGCCTACAGCTTCACCGTCACCGTCTTCACTTCGGTGTAATTCGCCAGACCGTACTCGCCCAGTTCGCGGCCGATTCCGCTCTGCTTGAACCCGCCAAACGGCGCCGCGGCGTCGAACACGTCGTAGCAGTTCACCCACACCGTGCCCGCGCGGACGCGGTTCGCGATCGCGTGCGCCTTTTCGATGTCGCGCGTCCACACCGCCGCGGCCAGGCCGTACGTGGTGTTGTTGGCGCGCTTCACGACCTCGTCGATGGTCTTGAAAGGCAGCACCGACAAGACCGGGCCGAAGATTTCCTCCTGGGCGATCTTCATCTCGTCCTTCACGCCGTCGAACACCGTCGGCTCGATGAAGTAGCCTTTCTGCCCCACGCGGCCGCCGCCACAGAGCAGCTTGGCGCCCTCGTTCTTGCCGGCGTCGATGTAGCCCATGACCTTGTTGAACTGCTCCTTGTCCACCTGCGGGCCCTGCTCGACGTCCTTGCTGAACGGGTCGCCGACCTTGCGCTGCTTGGCGCGGTTCACGAGCTTTTCGACGAACTTCTCGTGGATCTTCTCCTCCACGAACAGCCGCGAGCCGGCACAGCAGCACTGCCCCTGGTTGAAGTACAGCGCGAAGTGCGCGCCCTCGGCCGCCGCGTCCAGGTCCGTGTCCGCGAACACGATGTTCGGGCTTTTGCCGCCCAGCTCCAGCGTGACGCGCTTCAGGTTGCTCTCGGCCGCGTATTTCATGATCAGGTGCCCGACCTCGGTCGAGCCGGTGAACGCCACCTTGTCCACGTCCATGTGCCGCGCGAGCGCCTGCCCGGCCGTCGGGCCGTAGCCGCACAGGATGTTCACCACGCCCGGCGGAAAGCCGGCCTCGTTGATGAGTTCACCGACGCGCAGCGCGCTCAGCGGCGTCTGCTCCGCGACCTTCAGCACGACCGTGCAGCCGGCGGCCAGCGCCGGCCCCAGCTTCCAGGCCTGCATAAGCAGCGGGAAGTTCCAGGGGATGATCTGTCCGGCGACGCCGACCGGCTCGTGCCGCGTGTAACAGAAGTACGGCCCGCCGATCGGGATCGTCTTGCCGTGAATCTTGTCCGCCCAGCCGGCGTAGTAGCGGTAGCAGGCGATCGTCAGCGGCAGGTCGGCCGCGAGCGCGTCGCGCAGCGGTTTGCCGTTGTCGAGCGTCTCGAGTTCCGCCAGTTCCTGTTTGTGCTCCTCGATCAGGTCGGCGAGCCGGTTCATGAGCTGGCCGCGCTCGGTGGCGCTGAGCTTCTGCGTCCAAGGGCCGGAGTCGAACGCCCGGCGGGCGGCCTTGACGGCCAGGTCGACGTCGGCCTTGTCCGCTTCGGCGACCTGCGCGATCACTTCCTCGGTTGCGGGATTGATCGTCGGAAACGTTTTGCCGCTGGCCGAGTTGCACCATTCGCCGTTGATCAGCAGCTTGGTCGGCCCGATCTTGACCTTGGGCTTGTCCATCGTCGCGGTCGCCATGGCAGGACTCCTGATTGCGAGAGAATTGGCCCGGGATTCGTCGTGTGAGCGTATTCTGAGCGGCAAGCGCGGCGGGGTCAATTCCAAAGCCGAAGTGCACGATTTGGCGGCGCGCAAAAAAAGAGCGACCGGGCGTTCGCGGCTGTCTCCCGCAAGGAACCGCCAGTCGCTTGAACCTGGAGCAACCTCCACGTCTGCCGGTGGGAGGGGTTTGCTGGACGCTCAATCAACGTGGGTCGCCACCGTCGCGCCTGGCCGTACGCTCAAAGGCGCCTCCGCCAGGGGTGCGACCGCCGTGGCATCCCGGGTCCAGCGTAACGGTCCGCGCAAACTTGTTTCTCCCTGTCGCGCACCGCAGGGGCTGATCCGGTTGCTATCGTCATAGAAGTATACCTTCGGTCGCGCGCGGATGCCGGCTGAAATCGCAAAAATCGCGCCTCGCGCGCAGCGGCGGGTCAGCCGAGAATCGGCGAGTTTCTCTTGACACGCGGCGGAGCGCACGTTCCGTGCGCCGCCGCCTCGATGAGGTCGCACGCATCGGAAAGTCCGCTGCGCTGGCGGCAGCGAAGCGCCAGCTCGCGACAGCGCGCCCGCACGCGCTCGGACGCGAGCAGCGCGGCGAGCTTCTCGCCTACATTGCGCTCGGTAAAACGCTTCGGCATCAACCGCTCGCCCGCACCGAGCCGCAGCACGCGCGCCGCATTGTCCGGCTGGTCGTGGCTCAGCGGCATCACCAGTTGCGGGACCCCCGCGGCCAGCCCCGCCGCCGTCGTTCCGATCCCGCCATGATGCACGATCGCCGCGCAGCGCTCCAGGATGCGCGACAACGGCGCAAAATCCGCGTGCGTTACTCCGTCCGGCAGTGGCCTCGGAACGTCCTCGCCGTGGCTCGTCAGCAGCAGGCCGCGCCGCCCCAGGCGCCGGCACGCACCCGCCGCCGCCGCGAAGAACGCCCTTGCGTGCCGGTTCGCCGAGCCGGGCGTGAACACGATCGGCGGCTCGCCTGCGCCCAGGAAGGACTCGACCGCGTCCGGCGCCGCCACGCCCGGCGGCGCGTCGAAAAGCGGAAAGCCCGTAAGCCGAAGCTGCGGCGGCCAGTCCGGCTGCGGCGGGCCGTACCAGTCCGGGAAGAGGCCGATCGTCCGCAGCGGTGAGTGGATCCAGTCCTTGAACACGCTGCGTACCGGCGGCAGCGCGAACTCGGCGCGCAGCTCGTTCACGATCGGCGCGGCGTGCGGGTCGATCATCCAACGGTCGGCGACGTGCCACAGAATCCGCTTGGCCCAGCGCGGCAGAAACGACAGGTCGGTCGTGCCGGACATCACCGGCGTCCGGTGCAGCGTTCGGAGCACGATCGGCGCCAGGTGAACCGTGACGATCGGCCAGCCACGGGCCTCGTGCAGGCAGCGCGAGACGAAGTCCAGGGCGTGCGCGACGACGATCGTCTCACCCGGGACGAAGTGCTCGCCAAGCGCGGCGCGGAGGCGCTGCTGGTACTCGCGGACGTACTTCATTACCGCGGCGAAGCCGCGACGCGGGTGGAAGACATCCGGGTCTGCGGTCGTTTCGCGGTACTCGTCTGTGCTGCCGAGCTGTACGGACGCCAGTCCGCAGCGCCGCGCGAAGTCAATGAACGGCTCGCTTGTGAACACCGTCACGTCGTGCCCGCGTCGCACCAATTCCGTGCCCAGTCCAATGTACGGGAAATTGTCACCGGCCGAGCCGACCGGCGTGATGAGGACCTTCAAACGCGCCTCCTTTCGGCGCATATCGTATGGCGGGCCGATCGCGTCCGTCCTTTCGGTCCCGGCGGCGCAAGACCGGTCCGGCGCGCCCCGCGGCCGGGGAGACGCGCCGCACGGAATTGCCGGACGCCGGAAATCTGAAACCGCCTCGGCCGCGTACTGCTTCGCGATGGCGATGGACGACGGCCGGAAACGCGTGTACCTTCGCGCGCGGGATTCGGGCTTACATCTCAAACACAGCAAGGGCGCCATGAGACCGAAGTCGCCGGCGCGGCAGGAGACAGTCCGGGAGTCGGACGACTCCGTGTCCGATGAAGTCATGGTCCAGCAGGTGGCGCGCGGCGAGCGGGACGCGTTTGCGGCGTTTTACGATCGGCACGCACGGTACGCGCTCGGGCTGCTCGTGCGTCTGGTCCGCGAACGGGCCGCGGCCGAGGACCTGCTCCAGGAAACGTTCTGGCAGGTGTGGCGCAGCGCCGCCCGGTACGACCCGGCCCGCGGCAGCCCGCAGGTGTGGCTGGCCGTGATCGCGCGCTCGCGGGCGCGGGATTACCTCCGGCGGCAGCGCACGTCGACCACGATGGAGGCCGCCGGGGCGCCGGCGGACGGAGCGGATCCGGCGCTCCAGAGCCAGAAGCGCGAGTCGGCGAACTTGGCTCAGCGCGCGCTGGCGGCGCTGCCGGCCGAGCAACAGGGACCGATCTGCCTGTCGTTCTACGGGGGATTGACGCACGAGGAAATCTGCACCCGGACGGGCGTCCCGCTCGGGACGGTGAAGACAAGAATCCGGCTGGGCATGCAGCGGTTGCGCGAGTTGTTAAGCGACGACGCGCCAGCGAGGCACGCGATATGAACCCGCGCCACCCGATCGGCGATCCTGGAGAGCTGGCGGCGCTGTATCTCGCCGGCGCGCTCTCGGACCAGGAGTCCGCGCAGTTCGAGGCGCACCTGGATTCCGGGTGCGCGACGTGCAACGACGAGTTGCGGCGGCTGGACGGCGCGGCTGCGAGACTGCTGAACGGAGTGACCCCCGTGGAGCCTTCGAAACACATTCGCGAGCAACTGCTGGAGCGGGCGCGAACTGAGTCCAAGGAGCCCGCGGCTGCGGGTCGTCACCCGGTTCAGGTCTGGCGCCGCTGGGAATCGAACGCCGAAGGCACGGACCTGTTCATCCGCCGGGCGGACGAGGGGGACTGGGAGGAGACCGGCGTGGACGGCGTCCGGGTGCGGCGGCTGTACGTGGACCGGCGGCGGAACCAGATGACGGCATTGGTGCGGATGAGCGCCGGGGCTTCGTATCCGCGGCACGTGCACAACGGGGGCGAAGAATGCCTTGTGCTTGAAGGGGACCTGTCCGTGGGAGACACCGTGCTGCGGGCCGGGGATTACCAGTTCGCGCCCGTGGGCAGCCGGCACGGAATCCAGCGTACGTCCGGCGGATGCCTGCTCCTGATCGTCTCGTCGCTTTCCGACGAAATCCTCTGACAGCGCATTCACAAGCGCTCCATGACAGTGCGTAGCGACTCGGGCGCGAGCGCGCCGTCGTTCCCGAAGATCGCGTGCGCCGTCCGTGCCGCAGCCTCCGCGCACCGTGATTCCCGAAGATCGCGTGCGCCGTCATGGACGCAGCGTTCGCGCAGCGTCATTCCCGCGCAGGCGGGAATCCAGACCACGCGGCGCGTGCCGGCCCTCCGCCTGCACGGACTGACGGAAGGGACTGGCGTTCGAGCGCGCGGAGTGGCGCGGCGCGCCGGCGTGACCGGTCGAAACGCCGACGCGGACCGGCAATCCCCTGTTTCCATGAATCCAGCCGCGCCGTGCGTGCGTACTGCGGTTCGATGAGCGGCCGGCGAGATGCAAGCGTGCGGCCGCAAGTACGAACCAAAAGGAGATGAGTGAGATGCAGTCGCGACGAATTCCCATCTTGTACCCGCTGGCGGTGGTGCTGGCCGCGGGGTTGCCGGCTCTCGGCTCAAGCCACCGCGAAGCCCCGTTCGTCACGGAACACCCCAAAGTCGACGCAACGGATTTCTACCTCTTCCGCAGCTACGAGCCGGGACGCCAGGACTTCGTGACGATCGTGGCGAATTACGTGCCGCTTCAGGACCCGTACGGCGGCCCGAACTACTTCACGCTCGACCCGGAGGCGCTGTACGAAATCCACATCGACAACAACGGCGACGCCCAAGAGGACGTCACGTTTCAGTTCCGCTTCAACAACGAGCTCAAGGACATCGCGCTCCAGATCGGTCCGCCCGGAGATTCGCGCAGCGTCTCGGTGCCGGTGATCAACGTCGGACCGATCGCAGCCGAGGATGCGTCCGCACTGAACATCGAGGAAACCTACACGGTGCGGATGAACCTCGGCGACCGGCGCACCGGACCGGGCTACGCGATTCGCGATGCGGATTCGCAGAGCACCGTGTTCCGCAAGCCGGTGGACAACATCGGAAACAAGTCCATCCCGGACTACGCGACGTACGCGGCCGCGCACATCTACAACATCCAGATTCCCGGCAGCTCCACGCCGGGCCGAATGTTCGTCGGACAGCGCAAGGACCCGTTCGTCGTGAATCTCGGAGAGACCTTCGACCTGGTGAACATCACCAACCCGCTCGGGCCGATCGACGCGGAGACCGACGACCTGGCCGACAAGAACGTGACGTCGATCATCCTCGAGCTGCCAATCGCGTTCGTCACCACGCCGGGGCAGCCGGTGATCGGCGCCTGGACCACGGCCAGCCTGCGGCAGGCGCGCGTGCTCGACCGGACGCCGAGCTTCGAGCGGCCGGCGATCGAGGGCGGCGCGTGGACGCAGGTTTCGCGCCTGAGCAGCCCGCTGGTGAATGAGCTGGTGATCGGCCTGAAGGACAAGAACCTGTTCAACGCCAGCGAGCCGAAGGACGATGCGCAGTTCCTGAACTACGTGACGCACCCGACGCTGCCCGCGATCCTCGAGATTCTGTTCGGCGACGCCGGCGTGCGCGCCCCCACCGCCATCCCGCGCTCCGACCTGGTCGCGGCGTTTCTCACCGGCGTCGATGGACTGAACCGCAACGGCGCCACGGGCGAGATGCTGCGGCTGAACACCGGCACGGCGCCCACCGCTCGCGCCGCGCAGAACAACCTGGGCGTCATCGGCGGCGATGCGGCCGGCTTCCCCAACGGACGCCGCCCGGGCGACGACGTCGTGGACATCGAACTCCGCGTCGCGATGGGCGTGCTGCTCGACGCCGCGTCGGCCCCGTCCGGGCAGTTGCCGTTCACCGACGGCGCGCTGGTCGACGCGAGCTTCTTTGACGAGTCGTTCCCGTACCTGCGCACGCCGGTGGCGGGTTCGCCGAACAACACCCCTTGAACAGTCGGCCCACATGAAGCGGGATGTCGCCGCGGAGCGGAAGTTTTCGCAAAAACGCCGCGCGGCGACGATCCCGCTCCCGGTCACGGTGCTATGGAGACGTTCCGATGAGACGCAAGTGCAAGCTGCTTGTCGCAGGTGCGACTTTGGCGTTCCTGGGCGGTTGCGGCGGGTTCGACATGAACCCGGTGCTGCCGGTGGATTTCGCCGACTTCGTAAAGAGCCAGATCGCGCAGACGTCGGACGCGACCGATCCGGTCTCAATCGACGGGCTCGAGTTCGAGTTCAACGAGGACTCAGCCGCGTTCGACGACGTGCTGGCAACCATGGCGGAGGCACGCTGATGTCGCGGTGGGCGCCGCTGCTCGCAGCGGCTGCGACCCTCTTCAGTACGCGTGCGGCCGTCGGCCATGAGTTCTGGATCGAGCCGTCGGCGTACCACGTCAAGCCGGGTGAGGTCGTGCGGGTCGGGCTGCGCGTCGGCGACGGCTTTCCCGGCGAGCCGGTCCCGCGCGACCCCGGTCGGATCGTCAAGTTCGTGCTGGCCGGACCGGACGGCGAACGGCCGATCGCCGGCGTCGACGGCGCCGATCCGGCGGGTTTGCTGCGAGTCGAAAACTCCGGGCTGTTCGTGATCGGGTATCGCAGCGCGCGGACGCCGCATGAGCTGCCCGGCCCGGCGTTTGAGACCTACCTCTCGGACGACGGACTGGAGCACGTGAGCGCGGCCCGAAAGGCGCGCGGGCAGACGGACCAGCCCGGCCGCGAAGTTTTCTCCCGCTGCGCCAAGGCGCTGCTGCGCGTCGGCGACGGGCCGGCGACTGGATTCGATCGTCGTCTGGATTTCACGCTCGAACTTGTGCCGCGCGAAAACCCGTTCGCGCTGCGGCCCGGCGATACCCTGTCGGTGGCCGTGCTACACGAAGGCCGATTGCTACAGAATGCCCTCGTCGTCGCCCGATGCGCGGGCGCGGCCGACCGCACGGCGTCGGCTCGATCGGACTCCAGCGGCATCGCACGGTTCGCGATCTCCGCGCCGGGACGGTGGCTCATCAGTGCCGTTCACATGGTCCCCGCGCCGCCTGGCGTGAACGCGGATTGGGAGAGCTTTTGGGCGTCGCTCTCGTTCGAGCTGGCGCCCGACGACGAGTAAATGAACCGCATTGGTCTGGCGCCTCGTCCGACGAGTGACTTTCCGGCGCCCGCCGCACACGTAGAATTGTGGAATCTCTGCGCGTCGGCCGGGGCCGAGGTCCGGCGAGGCGAGCGATCAACCTTACCAAGGAGAGATACAGAATGCGCACGCGAAAGGGTTACGCACTTTCATTCGGGCTGCTGGCGATCGTGGGACTGTCACTCACCGCGGCGACGGCGGCGAGGCTGCATCCCCAGGAGCCCAAGCCGGCCGCCAAGCCCGCGGCGCCGCCGGCGACGACGGAGACGCTGTACAAGCGCCTCGGCGGATACGACGCGCTCGCGGCGGTGACGGATGACTTTCTGGGGCGACTGCTGAAGGACCCGTCGCTCGGGCGGTTCTTCGTCGGGCACAGCGAGGATTCCCGCAAGCGCATCCGCCAGCTCATCGTGGATCAGCTCTGCGCGGTCACAGGCGGCCCGTGCGTGTACATCGGCCGCGACACCAAGACCTCGCACCGCGGTCTGGGAATCACGGAAGCCGACTGGACCGCGACGGTGAATCACCTGGTGGCGACGCTCGACAAGTTCCAGGTTCCGGCGCGCGAGAAGGACGAGGTGCTGGCGCTGCTGACGACGCTCAAGCCGGACATCGTCGAGAAGCCGTAGCGCCGCGCAAACGTGTCTCGAGCCGCGCTCGCGGGAGCGGACTTCGGACGCGAGCCGCTGCCTGCGGCCGCTGGACCGCCCCTACGCTCGCGGCTCGGATGGGCCAGGTTGCGGTTCGGACGCCGCGCGCGACGTGGCGCGCTCCTTCTGAATCGCCTTGACCTGCTCGTGCAACTGAATCAGCGCGCCGCGGACGTTCTTGAGGAAGCGGTCGATCTGGGCGTGGATTCGCCCGTCGGAGTCGGTCAGGTCGTCCATTAGCGTGTCCAGTTCGAGCATCAGCTCGGCCAGCCACTCGTTGTCGTGCGAGCGCAGCTCCACGATGGCGCGCTGGAGCTCGGTTTTCGCTTCCAGCGCCAGCGCCGGATCCTGGTCCGCCTGCGCGCCGAGCTTCTGCGAGCGGTGGACCATGGCGCCAATCCGCTTGATCTCGTCCGCCACGGCGCGCTCCCGCGCCATCAGCGCGCCGATCGCCTCGCGCTGGTCGTGCCGGGTGCAGCTCCGCCGGATTTCCTCGGTCACCTGCTCCAGGCGCGGCCTCGGCAGCACCTCGGGCAACAGCATGTGAATCGCCGCGAGCCGCCGCGCCAGCCAGGAAGCGGTCTTTTCTTCGCCGTCCCGCGCGGCCTGCCGCGCTTGAGACACGAGATTGTCGAGGTGCGCGCGGAACTCGTCGCGGCAGGCGGCCAGGCGGCGAACCTGTCCCTGGCAGCGCTCGATGATCGAGCGGTCGATCCAGCGCGGGTAGCGCTCATAGAGGTCCCAGAGCCCGACCATCACCTCCGAGGCGCCCGACTCGTTGTAGTGCGCCAGGTGCTCCTCCAGCCGCAGCCGCAGCCGGCTGAACGCGGCGACGACCTGATCCTTCGTCGCCGGCGCCGCCGCGCTGGGCGTCGCGAAGGGGCGCAGCAGTTGCGATTCGGCGTGCGTGGGTTCACGCGGACCGGCGTCCTCGATTCGCAGGCGGGCCTCGCATTCACTGATGAAGGAGCGGATCATCGCAGTCAGCACGGTGTCCGACGCCACGTCCGGATGGTTGAGCGCTTGCGACGCCGCCGCAGAAAGCGAGGCCATGTCCCGCGCCTCGCGCGAAATCTCCATGCAGCGCTGGTGGTAGATCGTGTCGCGATGTTTGCTTTCCATCATCGCGCCGGCCCTCAGACGAGGCCAGGAGCCGAGTCGCGCATGCGCTTCGCCGACGGGCGGCTGGCCGAGCGAGGGCAGGCGGAGCGTTGGCGCGGCGTTGCAATCCGGTCGACGTGGGCGGCCGACGGCACGGACCGGCGATCCGTCCTTCCACCTCATTATACCCCTGTCGGCGATGGAGCTACTCAGCGGATGTTCAGTCGGCCCTGATCGTCCGCAAAGGTCTCAAAGCGGACGCTGTGCCGGCCGTCCTCGTCCTGAATCAGGCCGGAAATCTCGAACCGCAGCAGCACGCCCCCGCGGTCGTCGGGAGCGTGGCGCACGCGCACGGCGGACAGCCGCGGCTCGTGGCGCTCGATGGTGTGGCGAATCGCCGCCTCGTAGCGGGCGACCGAGTGCGGCATGGTGCTGCGAATTTCGGTCAGGTGCGGCAGGCCGTAGCGATCATCCGTCAGGCAGTTCCCCTGGACGGTGTTGAGCACGTTCTGGAGGTTCGACAGCACCGAGTTGAAGACCTCGGTGCTGGAGACGTGAAGTTGCCGCTGGCCGGC
>JABRWC010000176.1:0-34242 GCA_039961675.1 Phycisphaerae bacterium | reverse complement strand
GTAGCGGTCGTTGTACGTGCGCTTGACCACGTCCGTGACCGGGTCGCCCTCGTTATGGACGTAGTTCGTGTCGGGCGTCAGCAGCTTGATCTGGTTGCCCACGATCTTCCAGCGGATCAGGTAGTCGCTCCACATCCAGCCGGTGAACATGCCGCCGCTGGAAATGCTGGTGGCGAACAGGATGTCCTCTTCGAGCAGGTTCTTGGGAATGCGGCACAGAAGCTTCTCGGCGTCCTTCTCCTTGTCGTCCTGGGGGTAGCGGTACAGCGTGAAAAGGCCGGGAATCTCCTGCATGTCCTTGGTGACTTCCTTGAAGTCCGGCCAGCGCTCGGACTTCTTGTCGCCCTTCTCGCCTTTCTGGGCGTCCTGCATGGCCTTCACCGCCTCGGGCGGCAGCGCGCCGGGCATTCCGTCCTGCGCAACGGCGGACGTCGAGAACACGGCGCCGAGCAACGACAGCAGCGCCGCGGGGCCGACCGCCCCTGGGGTACGCCTGAACATTGAGGTCTCCTTTTCCAAGACAGTGCTTGTAGAAGCGGGAATCAACTCGACCGCGGACCGTGCGACCGAGTCGCGGCAGTCCAGCGCGTGCGTACTCAGCTTCGACAGGGCGTCGGGATCGCCCGATCCAGGATGGCGCCGTGGGCCTCCGTTCCGCTCGCCCACACGCACGTCGCGAGTCTACTCGAAACCGTCCGCAAACTCCACGCTCGGACGGTTCACGCCGTGCGTCCCGGCCGGCAACTCCCCGTCCGTACCGGGTTTCGCCGCAGACCAGACGGCCCACGAACGCCGTCCCGGTCGTGAATTGACCGTCCGGCGCACCGCGGTCTTTACAAGCGCACGCGCATCGGGTTTGCTATGCGCCCAAGGATGCCCGTCACACACTTCAAGGAGGAGCCCCCGTGAAAGGTATCTGGACGACGATGCTTGTCGCCGCCGTGTGGATGGCGGCCGGTTGCCAGGACCCCAATAAGAACGCCGACGCCCGCACCGAGGAAAACTTCGTCCCGCCGCCGCAGGACTCCCTCGACCGCATGGACTCGACCGGCGGGGGAGCGACGAACGGCGGCTCGGCCTCCGCGGGGGCGACGTACCGTGGCGGCACGTACACGGTCGGGGCGAGCGCGACGGATGACGCCGGAACGATGACCGCGGCCGATCCCGCGCCGACGTACACGAGCGCGCCGCCGGCCGCCCAGCCGCAGGGGGCGAGCGTCGCCGCGGACGAGCTGCTGACTCCGACCGGCGGCAAGACGTATGTGGTGCGCAAGGGCGACACGCTTTCGAAGATCGCGATGCTGTTCTACAACGACAAGTCGCGCTGGCGCGCGATCTGGCAGGCCAACAAGACGCGCGTGCCCAACCCCGACCGGATCACGGAAGGCACGAAGCTGATCATCCCGTGACGCGCGCCTGACCGCCGCACGAAAAGGCGCGTGCTCGCGGCCCGGCGGCGCCGGGCGCGCGCGGTGTGTGCGCCTCCGATGCTTCGACAAGAGCGGCGTGTGAGCGCGAATCGACGGAACTCGTTGCCCGCACGTGGGGATCGCGATGCTCCGCGCGCGCTGCCCCGCAGCCCGGTCGCCAACTCGTCGCCGCTGCGTCCGGGTTTGCCGTCGGCCGCGCGGCCGAGCCCGCCCCCGAGTTACTCGCTTCGCTGGGACAGCCCGATCCAGTACGTCCGCGGCGTGGGGCCGCGCCGCGCCGGAGACCTCGCCACGCTCGGGATCCACACGGTCGGCGACGTGCTGGAGTATTTCCCCTTCCGGCATGAAATCGAGCTTGGGGAGATCGAAATCGCCGACCTGCGCCCCGGTGCGATTGCGACCGTGCGCGGCGAAGTGCTGAGCGTATCCCGCCGCTGGACCAACCTGAAAGCCGAGATCACCGACGGCAGCGCGTTCTGCACGCTGCGCTGGTTCAACAACCCCAACATCGGCTCAGGCCTGATGACCGGCGCGATCGTGATCGCCACCGGCAAGGTGCAGGCGTTCAACGACGAGCTGGAGATCGTCCAGCCGCGCCTGCAAATCTTCCCGCCCGACGCGCTGACCCCGCTGCCCGCCGGCGGCGCTCGGCGCGTCGGCGTGTACCGCGGCAATGAGCGCGTCAAGTCGCTCGCGATCCGTCGCGTGGCCCAGGCGGTGCTGGCGCAAGGCCGGCTGCCGGTCGAGGACGCACTGCCGCCGGCGCTGATCCGCAAGCACAAGCTGCCCTCGCGCGAGTCGGCGCTGCGGCAGATGCACGCACCGGAAAATGACGCCGCGCTGGCTGCCGCCCGCCGGCGGCTGGCGTACGAAGAGCTGCTGCTGATGGAACTGGCAATGGCGATCCGCCGCCGGCGCCACGTTGCGCTGCTGAAGGGCCGCAAGCTGTTCGTGACGGAGGCGGTCGATCGTCGCATCCGGGCGCGGTTCCCGTTTCCGCTCACCGCGGCCCAGGATCGCGCAGTGCGCGAGATCGCCCGCGACCTCGAGAGCGGACGCCCGATGACGCGACTGCTCCAGGGCGACGTGGGCAGCGGCAAGACGGTCGTCGCCCTGTACATGTGCCTGGCGGCGATCGCCAACGGCCGGCAGGCGGCAATCATGGCGCCGACCGAAATCCTCGCGGCGCAGCACTTCGCGCGCATCGAGCAGTACCTGGCCGACAGCCGCGTGCGGCGCGTGCTGCTGCGCGGCGGATTGGGCAAGCGCGAGCGCGCCGATGCGCTGGCGAAGATCGAGCGCGGCGAGCTCGACCTGATCGTCGGCACGCAGGCGCTGCTCGAAAAGGACGTCGCCTTTCATGATCTGGCGGCGGTCGTCGTGGATGAGCAGCACAAGTTCGGTGTGCTCCAGCGGGCCAACCTGCGCACCAAGGGGCCGATGCCGCATTACCTGCTGATGACCGCGACGCCCATCCCGCGCACGCTGGCGATGACGGTGTTCGGCGACCTGGACGTTTCGGTGCTCGACGGGATGCCGCCCGGGCGCGGCAAGATCGTCACGAAGCTGGTCTTTCCCGGGCAATGGAAGACGGTGATGGAGTACGTCCGCGACCGGTTGGCGCGCGGCGAGCAGGCGTACGTCGTGTGCCCGTTGATCGGCGACGAGGATGCACGCGCAGCCGAAACCCAGGCCGTCGAAACGGGCGCCGGCGAAGCAGGCGGCACCGGCCCGGCGGCGCCGGCGGCCGGCCGCGTTTCGGCCGTGGAGCTGCACGCGCGGCTGACGCGCGGGCCGTGGCGGGAGTTGAACGTGGGCCTGCTGCACGGCGGAATGAAGTCGGCCGAGAAGGACGCGCTGATCGGCGCATTCGCGCGGGGCGAATTGCATGCACTGGTCGCGACGACGGTCGTCGAAGTCGGCGTCGACGTGGCCAACGCGACGATCATGGTGATCGAGAACGCCGACCGGTTCGGTCTGTCGCAGCTCCACCAGCTTCGCGGGCGCGTCGGCCGGGGAAGCAAGGACAGCCTGTGCGTGCTGATCGCCCGCAGCCGCAGCGAGAAGTCGCGACAGCGGCTGGCGGTGATGATCGAGACCACCGACGGATTTCGCATCGCCGAGGCGGACCTGCGGCTGCGCGGACCGGGCGAGCTGTTCGGCACGCGGCAGCACGGGCTGCCGGAACTGCGCGTGGCGAGCCTGGTGGACGATTTCGAGCTTCTGGAGCAGGCGCGGCGTGACGCATTCGACATCGTGGCCGGCGATCCCAACCTTGCCGCGCCGGAGCATCGGAACCTGCTGCCGGCGCTGCGGAAAATGTTCGCGGGCAAGCTGGCGCTGATCGACGCCGGGTAGCACGCACCGACCTCCTGGGGGACCGGTCATTGCCGTAGGACCGGTCTCCAGACCGGTCATTCTCGTAGCACCGGTCTCCAGACCGGTCATCCTCGTAGGAGCGGTCTCGAGACCGGTCTTTCTCGTAGCACCGGCCTCCAGACCGGTCATCCTCGTAGAACCGGTCTCCAGACCGGTCATTCCCGTCGAAGGCGGAGGTCCAACGCCCCGCACGTCGCGCGTTATAATTCGCGCGGGAGCAGGAACCGTGGAAATCACCGTGAACGGCGAGCACCGGTCGCTTGACGGGCCCGCGACGGTTGCGGAGCTGCTGAAGCGCTTCGACGTCTCGCCGCAGCGCGTCGCCGTCGAGGTCAACGAGCAGCTCGTGCGCCGCGCGAGGCTGGCCGAGGTCGAGCTTCGCGATGGGGACCGCGTCGAGATCGTCACGCTCGTGGGGGGAGGCTGATGGATGCGGCGCCGCTGAAGCTGGCCGGGTTCTCGTTCCGCTCGCGCCTGTTCGTCGGCACGGGCAAGTACCTTCGTGACGGCGAGCCGGACTACGAGCTGATGCGCGCTGCGCTCGAGGCGTCGGGCTGCGAGGTTGTCACGGTCGCGGTGCGGCGCGAGCGACTCTACGACCGGCAGGGCCGCAGCCTGCTGGATTACCTCGACCTGAAGCGCTACACGATCCTGCCGAACACGGCCGGCTGCTTTTCCGCCGAGGACGCGATCCGCGCGGCCCGGCTGGGGCGCGAGCTGCTGGAGGGGATGGACAACCGGGGCGCGGGCTGGGTGAAGCTGGAAGTCTTGGGCGACCGCAAGACGCTGCTGCCCGACCCGCTCGAGACGCTTCGCGCCGTCGAGACGCTGGTCCGGGAGGGACTCACAGTCCTGGCCTATTCGAACGACGACCCGATCCTGGCGCTGCGGCTGCGCGACGCCGGCGCGACGAGCGTGATGCCGCTGGGTTCTCCCATCGGCAGCGGGCAGGGTGTGTTGAATCCGAACAACATCCGCATCATCCTGGAGCAGCTCAAGGAGCGCGACCCGGACTACCCGGTGATCGTCGATGCCGGGGTCGGGACGGCCAGCGACGTGACGATTGCCATGGAGCTGGGCGCGGACGGCGTCCTGCTCAATACGGGCATCGCCGGCGCCGCCGACCCGGTAGGGATGGCGCACGCGATGCGGCACGCGATCGAGGCGGGCTACCACGCGTACCGCGCCGGGCGGATTCCGCGCAAGCTCTACGCTTCGGCGTCGTCGCCGACGGACGGCGTCATCGCCCCCGCGCAACGCCCGCAGTCCGTCGCGAAAGAGCGGTAGCGTCGGTCCTCCATGGTCGACGAGCCGAGCCGGGCCCGTGAGGAAGCGGGGCCACAGCGCCGCTCGTCGCCCCTCGTGGCCGACCAGGACTTTTGACGGAACAGACCGGTCAGAAACCGGTCCCCCAGGGGCGGTGGCACGCGCGGTTTGAGGCGAACGCATGCAGACGCCGGTGGAGCGCGCGATCGACATCGAACTGGACGCTCCGACGCGGACGGTGGCGACGCCGCCCTGCCCGGTGGATCGCATGCCGCGCCGCCGCCGAAACCGCATCTGCGTGCGGATCATCTCGATCGGGCTGCTGAACTTCCTGCTCTACACGGTGATCTACGCGGTTCTGGGCGGCGACGCGCACAACGGCGAGTGCCGCCGGATGGTGCGCCCCGACGGGCGCACGGAGACGGCGTACTTTGTGCGGGGGCATTTCATCCGAGAACTGGCCGGGCAGGAACGCGAGGTCGGCAAGCACATTTGGGTGTACAGCTACGTGCATTCGATCTCCGTGCTGATCACGTCGGCGGCCATGATCATCAGCATGCTGGTGCTCGCGCGGCCGCACATCATCGCCACCATGCGCGACGGCTGGATCAGCGGGCAGACGTTCATCACGGTCTTCGGCACCATGGTGATCTTCGTCGCGATCGTTGCGGTGATCACCTTCTCGTGGGACTTCGCGTCGCAGCTCGCGCGCGGCTAGGAGGCGTCGCCGTGCCCGTCGCCGACTGGCTCGCCCCGGACGGTCTCTTGGCCGGCCGGCTGCCCGCATATGAGCCGCGACCGCAGCAGTCCGAAATGGCGGCCGCCGTGGCCGAAGCGTTCGAGCGGCCGCACCACCTGGCGGTCGAGGCGGGAACGGGAGTCGGCAAGACCTTCGCTTACCTTCTCCCGGCGATCGAGCACATCCTGACGCACCCGGCGAGCAAGGTTGTCGTCAGCACGCACACGATCGCGCTCCAGGAGCAGCTCATACACAAGGACATCCCCTTCCTGCGCGAGGCCCTCGGAGAGGAGTTCAGCTACGAACTGGTGAAGGGCCGCAACAATTATGTTGGGCTGCGCCGGCTGAAACACGCCAGCGAGCGGCAGAAGGCGCTCTTTTCAAACTCCGTCCAGCTCTCCGTGCTGCACCGCGTCGAAGACTGGGCCTACCAGACCCAGGACGGTTCTCTTAGCGACCTGCCGGAGCCGCCGCCGCCGGACGTGTGGGAGAAGGTGCGCAGCGAGCACGGCAACTGCCTTGGCCGGCGCTGCCCGACGTACGAGCCGTGCTTCTACCAGCGCGCCCGCCGCCGCGCGGAAAAGGCGCAGTTGCTGATCGTCAATCACGCGCTGCTGGTGTCGGACCTGGCGCTGCGCCGCAACCAGGCCAGCGTGCTTCCCGACTACGACCTGGCGGTGATCGACGAAGCGCACGTGCTGGACGCCGTCGCCGCGGACCACTTCGGGCTGACCGTCTCGGACGCGCAGGTGCACTACGTGCTCAGCGGGCTGTTCAACGAGCGCACCGGCAAGGGCTACCTGGCGATGCTGGGCAGCGACGAGCAGAAGCGCGCGGTCATCGCGGCGCAGTCCGCCTGCACGCAGTTCTTCAACGAGCTGTACGCCTGGCAGAAGTCGAGCGGCCGGTCCAACGGCCGGCTGGTGCGCGCGAACGTCGTCGGCAACGAGCTGACGCCGGCGCTGCTGCACGTCGCCAAGGCGCTCGAGCCGCTGAAGAAAGACCTGCCGCGGCCGGAGGACCAGTACGAGCTGGGGGCGTTCATCGAGCGCTGTACGGCGCTGGCCGATTCGATCGACGCGCTGCTCTCGCAGCGATACGAGGAGCACGTGTACTGGGTGGATCTTGACACCGCGCGTACGCGGCGCGTGTCGCTCTGCGGGTGTCCGCTGGATACCGGCCCGGTGCTGCGCGAGCTGCTGTTCGACCGCGTCCGCAGCGCGGTGCTGACCAGCGCCACGCTCGCCGCGCCGGGAGACGAGGGCTTCGAATACCTGCTCAGCCGGCTGGGATCGCCGCCGGCGCAGACGCTGCGGCTCGGCTCGCCGTTCGACTTCGAGCGGCAGGTCGCGATTCACGTCGAGGCCGGCCTGCCCGACCCCGGCGCCGGGGCGGCGTTCGTCGAGGCGGCGTCGCGGGCGATGGTCCACTGGCTGCGGCACAGCGAGGGGCGCGCGTTCGTGCTGTTCACCAGCTACGAGATGCTGCGTCAGGCGGCGCAGCGCGTGCGCGAGGAGCTGGGCGCCGACGGCTTCACCATCCTGGCGCAGGGCGAGAGCCGGCCGCGCTCGAAGATGCTGGACGCATTCCGCGAGACGCCGCGGGCGGCGATCTTCGGCACGGACACGTTCTGGCAGGGGGTGGACGTGGTGGGCGAGGCGCTGTCGAACGTGATCATCGTGAAGCTGCCGTTCGCCGTGCCCGACCGGCCGATGGTCGAAGCGCGGATGGACCTGGTGCGCCGGCGAGGCGGGAACCCATTCAACGATTACCAGTTGCCGGAGGCGATCCTGAAGTTCCGGCAGGGCTTCGGCCGGCTGATCCGCAGCCGCAGCGACCGGGGGATCGTGGTGATCCTCGATCCGCGCGTGGTGCGCAAGCCATACGGAAAGAAGTTCCTGGCGAGCCTGCCGGGAGGGCGGGTCTCCGTTGAAGAGCGGGAGTGGTGAGGCGGCCGAGATCTGGCTTCGCAAGGCGTTCGTGGCTGCGTGCATGTGCGTCGCGGTCGGAGCGCACTGCGGGGGTGCGCTCAGCGCGGGACCGGTGTGGCCTGGACGTGCAGCTCGCCGGGGAAGCCCACCAGCCGCAGCGCGCAGCGGCCCTCCAGCAGCTCCAGCAGGCGCCGACCGATGAACTCGCCGCGCCAGCCGGTCAGCAGCATCGGCTTGTCCTTGGACTCGCCGGTCGCGTAGTCGAGCAGCTCGCGCAGGCGCTGCGGACCGCCGACCAGGTCGTTCGAAACGCCTTCGTCGTGGCACACCGAGCGCAGGTACGCCGATAGCACGTCGGTCGCCGCCTTGTACATCGGCGGCTCCTCGCGCACCTCCATCGGCGTCGGCCACAGCGCCTTGGGCGTCGCGGACGCCTCGCGGATCACGCGCAGCAGCTCCTCGACCACGCGGCGATTCTTCGCCTGCGCGAAGCCGCGCAGCACCTCCAGGTCGCTGGCGCGCGAGCAGCGCCGGCGGGCGATCTCGACCAGTACGTCGTCGCGCATCAAGGCCCGCGGCGGACGGTTGCGCTGCTGGGCCCACCCGTCGCGCCACTCCATGAGCTTCTGGAGCACGGCCAGACTCTGGCCGTCGAGGCGGTTGACCCCCTTGAGCCGGAACAGTCGCGCTTGCGCAGTCGGGCGGTACGTCGCCGGATCCTCGAAGCGCGCCAACTCTTCGGCGGCCCATGCGGCGCGGCCGGATTTTGCCAGGTCTTCGGCAAACCGGCGGTGGATGGCCGGGAGATACTGCACGTCCTCGACGGCGTAGCGCAACTGGTCGTCCGTGAGCGGGCGGCGCAGCCAGTCGGTAAGCGTCTGCGCCTTGGTGAGTCGATGCTTGAGCGTCACGCTCACGAGCCGTTGGAGGCTCAGCGGGTAGCCCAACCCGACGAAGCCAGCGACGACCTGCACGTCGAACACGTTCCGCGGCGGCTGGCCCGTCTCGCGGAGACAGACCTCGAAGTCCTCCTTGCCGGCGTGAACGATCGTCAGGATCGCCGGGTCGCAGACGAGCGACCAGAACCCCGCCACGTCCACGTCTGCGGTGGGGTCGATCAGCGTCACCGCTTCGCCGTCGCTGACTTGGATCAGGCACAGGGCCGCGTGGTAGGTGTCGTCGCGGATGAACTCGGTGTCGAAGGCGAAGCGGCCGACGCGGCGCAGGTGGTCGCAATATTCATCGAGTAACTTCTGGTCGGCGATCATCCGCGGCGCGACGTTCATCCCGCGCAAACTGTAGCGGCGATCCGCCCGCCACAAAAGGAACCGGGCGCGCCGCGATTTGCGACGCACCCGGGTGTACTGCGTGGTTGCTTCTACCGCGACGGCGGGCCGGAAACCGGCGCGCAGGCGGTTGCGTGCGACGCGCCGCGCCTCAGCTCCCGCCGATCTCGAAGCGGGCGAAGCGATTGATCGTCAGCCCCGGGCTGGCCTGGCTCAGCACCTGGGCGACGGTGTGCTTGTCGTCCTTGACGAACGGCTGCTCGAGCAGCACGAACTCCGAGAACCAGCGGTCGAGCTTGCCGGTCACGATTTTGTCGATGATGTTGGCCGGTTTGCCCTTGACCTCCTCGGACAGCGCCGCGCGCTCACGCGACACGTCTTCCGCCGGCACGTCCTCCCGCCTCAGCACCCGCGGGCGAAGCGCGGTGATGTGCATGCAGACATCGCCGGCAAGCCCGGCCGGGCACTCCTTGTTGAATTCGACCATCGTGCCCTTGCGGCAGTCGTGGTGGATGTAGTACGCAACGTTTCCGCCGAACGTCGCCACGCGGCCGACGAAGATGTTCTCGCGGATGCGGTTTACGAGGTCGGTCAGCTTGTCCTGAACCGTGACAGACGGGTCGCCGATGAACTTCTGCGTCGCGAGCGTCGCAGCGGTGGCGCCGGGAGTGGCGGCGGCCTGCCGCGCGAGCGCCTCGGCGACCTTGACGAAGTCGTCCATGTTGGCGACCGGCTCGGTTTCGCAGCACAGCTCCAGCAGCGCCGCTCGCTTGCTGCCGCTGTCAACGTGACAGACCACCCGCCCCTGCGAGGCGGTGCGATCCTTGAGCTTCTCGACGCGGCCGTGGCCCGCCTTGCGCAGCCACTCGATGGCCTTTTCCATATCGCCGCCGGACTCGCTGAGCGCCTTCTTGCAGTCCATCATCGGCAGGCCGGTCTTCTCGCGCAGTTCCCGCACCATGGCGGCGCTGATTTCCATCGCAGGTCTCCTACAAGCCCTCTTTCGACACGTCGTCCGTTGCCGCGAACAGGCGTCCGCGGCCGGGTCGAATCAACCGGGATGCAGCAGTGAGTTCGCGACGATCAGTTGCCGGTCGGCGCGGGTGCTTCCGGCGCGGGCAACTCGACCGGCGGCGCCGCCGACTCGACGGGCCCCGCCGTACGCATGTCGGGCGCCTCGGGCGCCGCGCCCCGCCGTCCGCGCCGCCGCGGCGCGCCCGCGTCGTCCGCGTCGCGCTGCGAGATTTCCGGCCGGGCGCGCTTGCCCTCCCCGATCGCGTCGGCGAGCTTCGTGACCACCAGCCGGATCGCGCGCATCGCGTCGTCGTTGCCGGGAATCGGGATGCTGGCCAGGTCCGGGTCGCTGTCGGTGTCGATCAGGCAGACCGTCGGCACGCCGAGCGCTTGCGCCTCGCGGACGGCGTTGATCTCCTTGCGGACGTCGATCACCACCAGGGCCGCGGGAAGGCGCGACATGCGGCGGATGCCGTCGAGGTTGCGGCGGATTTTCTCCAGCTCGCGCGACAGCATCGACTTCATCTTCTTGGAGTAGCCGGTCTCCCATTCCGGGCTGGCGACGAGTTTTTCGAGCTCCTCGAGACGCTGAAGCCGCGAGCGGATCGTGCGGAAGTTCGTCAGCGTGCCGCCGAGCCAGCGCTCGACCACGTAGTGCATGCCGCAGCGCTGGGCCTGCTCCTGGATCACGTCGCGCGCCTGGCGCTTGGTGCCGACGATCAGCACGTCCTCGCCGTTGCCGACCACGCGGGCCAGGAACTTCTGCGCCCGCAGCAGGCCGCGCAGCGTCTCGCGGATGTCAATCACGTGGATGCCGTTTCGCCGGGCGTAGATGTACGGCTTCATCTTCGGGTTCCAGCGGCTGGCGTGGTGCCCGAAGTGGATCCCTGCTTCCAGAAGTTCGCGGACGAGTTCAGAAGTCAAAGCCCGGCCTCCCAGTACCCGAACGAAAGCCGCCCGAATCCGCTCCCCGCCGGCCGGCTCGCGCCGCTCCTTCGGCGGGCGCGCCCGCGCGGCGGCTGTCGCGCCGCCTGCCGGCAGAACGGCGCAGAATACTGGCCGCGGCAAGTCCGCGTCAAGGGCGCGTTTTCGACGCGCCGGTGTCCGATGCACCTCATGATGGCGAAATCCGCGTTGGGCATCATGGCTAACGAACCCGGAATCCCGACGTTTTGAAGACCCGTGCCGGGCCGATTCCGCACCCGGCGCCATCTGCCGGCGACTCAACAGCGGCGGGGCGCTAACGCCCCAGGGAGGTCGGGCATGCTCTCGCGAAGCGTTCGGCGGTTGCGATTTGTGCTCGTGGTGACGCTAGCGGCGACCAGCGCCCCATCGCTGGCGCAGTTCCAGCCGGACCTCACGGTCACGCAGGTCAACGTGTTTCCGCCGAACCCGTCGCCCGGCGAGGACGTGACGATCGAGGTCACGGCGCGGAACATCGGCACGGGCACGCCGATCGAGGAGACGTTCCTGCATCTGTGGTACAACGCGCCGAACGACTCGCCGCCGTGCCCGGCGGACACGCTTCAGGCGCTGGAGATCGCGTTTCCGCCTGGACAGGACCGCATTTTCACGTTCCAGACGACCTACGAGCAGATCGGCAGCGTCCGCATCCACGCCTGGGTTGATGGCTGCGAAGGGCTGATTGAGGAATCGTACGAGAACAACAACCGGCTCTCGCGCGTGATTCCCGTAGGACTGGGCGATCTCACCGTGGTCAGCATTGAGCCGTCCGTTCCAGAGCCTGTCCCTGGACAGTCGTTCATGCTCAACGTTTCACTGCGCAACACGGGGCCGGCGATCCTCGACCAGGTGTGGTACGTCGGCGTCGCGCTTCAGGCTGCGGAGCCGACATCGTGCGGTCCGGACTTCACGGCCGGCCCGTTCCTGGGCTTCGCCGCGAATTCCTTCAGCACGGTACAGGTCGGCCCGGTCAGCTTTGAAACGCCGGGGGACTACCCCGCGTGGGCGTGGGTGGACTGCCAGGGAACGGTCGCGGAGAGCGACGACTCCAACAATACGCTCATGCGGCAGCTCTCGATCGGCCAGCCGGACCTGCTGGTCGACAGCATCACGCCCTCGGTCGCGACGCCGCTCGTCAACCAGCCGTTCACGGTGGACGTGACGATCCGGAACGCGGGCAGCGAACCGGCGCAGTCGTTCCGGCTGGCGGCCGTATTCGACAGCACGGCCGAGCCGATGGCCGAGTGCAACCTCCCCGACTCGATCTACGTCGTCGAAGTTCCCCCCGGCGCGACGCACACGGAGACGTTCAACGTCACTTATGCGGAGTCGCGCCCGCATCGTTTCTGGGCCTGGGTGGACTATTGCGACTGGGTCGCCGAGGCGCGCGAGGACAACAACCTGCTCAGCCGCGACATCAACGTCGGCGACAATTCGGTCGTGGCGCCCGACCTGGTGATCGAGAGCATCGCGACCGCCACGTATCCATCGAGCCTGTTCGGCGACATCGTGGAGTTCGACGTGCTCGTGCGCAACGCGGGTCCGATCGCCGCCGGCGCCTTCCGCCTCGGCGACTTCGCGCCGGCCGCGTTTCCCGGCAGCTATCCGTCCAGTTACGTGGTCGTCGGCAACCCCGGCCCGAATGCGGGTGGATCGGTCATCGGCGTGGTGTCCTGGACCGACTGCATGCCGCGCACGCAGGAGGTCGCAGGGCTGCCGGCGGGGGCCAGCGCGACCGTGCGGTTCTGGCGGCACTACTGGCAGGGCGGACAGTACAGCTTCACCGCGACCGCGGACGCGTGCGGCGCAGCCCCGGGCTATTCAATTTTCGAGAGCAGCGAGACGAACAACACGCTGACGATCGAATTCACCGCCCCCGGCTGCGGCGCGGACAGCGATCAGGACGGCATCTGCGATGACGTGGATTTCTGTCCGTTCACGCCCGATCCGATCAACAACGACAGCGACAATGACGGCCTCGGCGACGCGTGCGAGGAGGACGACGACAACGATGGCTGGCTCGACGTCGACGATTGCGAGCCGCGAAACCCGTTCGTCCATCCCGGCGCAGCAGAGAACTGCCGCGACGGCGCGGATAACAACTGCGACGGGCAGACCGACGAGGGCGCGGCGACGTTCTACCTCGACGCCGACGGCGACGGACACGGCGACATGGCGCAGCCCTACGTGGACTGCGCGCCGCCGACCGGCTACGTCGCAAGCGAGGATGACTGCGACGACTCGCGCCGCTCGGTCTATCCCGGAGCGAATGGTCCCTGCGACGACGGGTTGGACAACGACTGCGACGGCGTCGTAGACAATGAGCGCCCGGTCTGGGGGCGTGACACCGACGGCGACGGCTACACGGACCCGTCCGACGTGATCGTCGATGACGACGGCGCCTGCGACGGCCGGCCGCCCGGCTACACGTTGGCCAGCGCCGTTCCAGACCCCGATGACGAGGACTTCATGGTCCCCGAGCCGGTTGCAGCGGACCCGGCGCAGGTCGAGATCTCGGCCCCGCGGGCCGCGAACCTCCCGCCGACCGCGCTGCACCTGCGGCGGAACGGCCCCGAGCCGTTCAGCTTCGAGATCAGCGCGCCGAGCGTGCCGGCCTGGCTAGGCGTCACGCCGTCGATCGGGCGGGCGCTGGACGGGACGGCCGAACTGGCGGTCACGCCGGTTACGACGGGGCTGGAACGCGCGACATACACCGCGACGCTTGAGATCGTGATCAACCGCGCGAGCCGCATTCTCGTGCCCGTGCAGCTCGTGGTGCGCAATCCGATCCTCACGGTGCGACATCGCGGGCAGGGGGGTGGACGCGTGGACGCGAACTGGCGGCCGGACCCGAACCAGCTTGATTCTCGCACGCAAACACTGTTCAACACGGCGGACGGAGGCCTCGAGGGCAGCATCGAGGTGCCGGAGGGTGCGTACGTGCAGATCTACGCGTACACCGAGTACGACTGTAGCGATCTGCGCGGCATCTACGACGAGCGAGGGCAGCCGATCAACGATCCCAACGACAGCTACTTCGAGCCGAACGAGCCGTGCTTCGGATGCGGGGTGTACCGCACGTCGGTGCAGATGGACACCGACCGAACGCTCGACGCCGACTTCGCGCTCAGCGGGCTGGCGTGCACGGCGTGCGGCCCGGCGGCGCTGGCGTTCGCGGGCTGGCTGGCGTTCGCGCCGTCGAGGCGGCGTCGATCCAGACGATTCGGTGACCCTTCCTAGCGACTGTCCCCGACCGCGACGCGCTTCGCCATCGCCGCCGCCGAAACGTCCGCTTCAGTGGGTGTCGCAGCAGTTCCAGCGGGCCGCCGGCAACTCGGCGACGGAATCCGGTCCTCGCACGGCGGCGCGCGCCATCGCCGACGATGCGGCGCCGCCTCGGCCTGCTCCCTCGTTCCGTTGGCCAGGTGCGTCGCCCAGTCGAATCCGATCGGCTTGGCGCAGCGCGGAATGCCTCACGAACTGCACTCGCAAGATTCGGGCATCCGCACCAGACGCCATTCGTTCGGATACCCGGGTTGATTCCGGCGCACGCGGGATGCGCGCCGGCGCATCCGCACACGCTCGCGACGTGCCGTTCGTCCGGCAGCGGCGCTACGAGCCACGGGAGCGGGAGAGAAACATGCGACCCTCCGCGCTTCTTGCGGCGATCCTGGCGCTCCCCGCTGCGCCGTTCGGCCCGGCGTCCGACACGCGCGCCTGGGACACGTACGTCGACGGGCCGGGCGGGAGCTTCGAGTTTGCTGCTCCCGGCGGCAGCGTGTCCACGGAATCCGAAACCCACGGGCTTAACCCGATCGGCAACGCGATCCCGCTGGCCTGGTTCAAGATCTCGAACAACGATCTCGGCGTGAGCTTTGCAGGCGTCCGCCTGACCCTGGAGATCAGCAACCCGAACCTCGTGCGCTCGCTGGACGGCGGACTCCCTGTGGCATCGCTCAGCGGACTCACATGCGAGGCGGGCGGCGGCGTCGCGACGTTTGAGCGGACCATCGACGCCGCACCGCGCCCGGCGACGTGCGATCCGGACCGTGTGCAGCCCAGCGGCGCGATCTATCGCATCTGCATGCCGGCCGAGGGGAATTGGAACGGCGACCTGGTGTTGTTCACGCACGGCTACGCTGATCCGAACGAGCCGATCGCGATCCCTGAGGGACAGCTCGCGCTTCCCGGCGGTTTGTCGCTGCCGAATTGGTTCACCTCGCTCGGCGTTCGGCGAAGCTCTTTCGCGGCATCGTAGCGCGAGCGCCCTCGATCGAGTGCCGTAAGCTCCGCGGAGGCCGAACCCTCCGCGCGCGTTGCGGCGAGAACTGCATTGCCGCGCTGCTCGGCGCCGCTCAATTCCCGCAGGAGTACCGCGGCTCGGACGCCGTGTTTATCGGCCTGTTCGACTCGGCGAGCGCGCGGAACACGCTGCCGCGCTTCAATCGGCGGCGAGGATTGGAATGTGACATTTGGCACGCGACCAAAGTCCCGCAAAACCTCATCGACTGTTGACATGGGGATTGCGATCCTCTATAAGATAGAGTCAGAGTGGTGAAGTTCGTCGGGATCGTCGTGTCAGCACGACGGGCGGCTTTCGCCGCTTTAGGAGGCGGAGATTTCGGTCACTTCGGTTAGTCGCGTTTCTGCGGCAGGCCGGTGAGCGAGGTTTGAATTCGCGATGGGTTCTGATTGACGGGCGGAATACTTCGCGAGCCTCGCCGGTTCTGATCGAAAAGAGCGTCTGACCTGAGGGTAGCTGGGGCCGCCTGAGGGTTGTGTCATCTCGTTCCAAATCGCATGGGAGGTTCAAGTATGCTTCGATTTCTGGCAGTGGTGGCTGCTGGCGGGCTCGTCGCGAGCGCTTTTGCGGCGCCGACAGACCTGAGCAGCCGCGTGGTGAAGCCGAACAGCATCGGCTTCAAGCACGGCGTGTACAACTTTGCCACGGGCAAGGTCGAGCCCGTCGGCGGCGGCGTCGATCGCCTCGACCCGATCATCTGGCAGAGCCAGATGACGACCGGCTACTTCTTCGGCCTGGGCAACTGCGGTCGTCCGGCGGAGAACACCGAGCTCGATCTAGACTGGGGCGACATGGCGGCCAACACGGTCACCGGTTTCCAGATCGGGTATGCGACCGACGCCAGCACGGACCCGAACGCGGTCACGCTGTTGTGGGCGTATGGCAACAACACCAACGGCTTCGGCGACAACGAGTTCCCGTTCATCGCGGGCTTCTTTGCGGGTCTGCCGGGTCTGCCGCCCGGGTTCCCGTACCAGTTCGTCGGCTGGTTCGTCACGTTTGATCTCACCGGCTCCGGCCTCGAGTTCGCGCTCGGCGATCAGGACCTCGATGCAGACGGGCTGGCTGACTTCGGCTACTTCTACACCTGTTTGGACTATTCCGACAGCACCGCGACCGGCCCGCTGATCAGCGAGCCGAACGACCCGCTGAGCGGCCCCGGCGCCGAGAACGCGTTCGACCTGTATGTGCAGGACCCGAACCACCTCTGCGTCGACCCGAACGCCGGGTTCTTCCTCGACGGAACGTACTGGTTCGGCGGTGATCCGTTCGCGCAGTTCCACATGGTTCTGTACGGTGGCGCGGCGCCTGGCTGCCCGAACCCGGGTTGCGATCCTGGCGACATCGACGGTGACTGCATCGTCGGCTTGGCGGACCTGTCTGCCCTGCTGACGAACTACGGTTTGACCGGCGCCGGCCTGGATGGCGACTTCGACAACGACGGCGATGTCGACCTGGGCGACCTGTCCGCGCTGCTGTCGAACTTCGGCAACAACTGCAACTAGTCCGTTGCAGTCCGCGTCGGCTCCGCTGAGGGGCTGACGAAGTTCGAAACACGAAGACGCCGCGGCGGTTCAATCGTCGCGGCGTCTTTGCTTTACAGCGAAGGCGCCGACGTCCTCTTTCCGAACCCCCCATACGGAAGCGCGGGGCCAGCACACTCGCGTCCGCTCGGCGCTCGAATGGTCGCGCCGCTCGCGCGTCAGCGCGCGGCTCCGTACGCCGCCCGAGAACCGCCATGGGCGCACTGGCGCCCGCCTTGAAACGCGATCTCCTTTCCCCGAAAATCACATCGCTGATCGACACGCAACGGGGATGGAGACTCCATGGAGACGTTGGCGCAGTGGTTCGCGGCCCAGACCCAGGCGACGCGCTTCGAGTCGCTCGGAAAGTCCGTGGTTCATGAGGTCAAGCGACGCGTGCTGGATTCGATCGGCACCGCGCTCGGCGCCTGGAAGTCTCGCCCGGCGAAGGTCACGCGCGAGCTGGCGATGAGCGTTTCGGACCCCCGCGGCGGCACCGTGCTCGGTTCCCGCCATCGAACGACCCCGGACCTGGCCGCGTTCACGAACGGCGCGCTCGTCCGCTACCTCGATTTCAATGACACGTATCTGAGCCTGGAGCCGGCGCACCCGAGCGACAACATCCCCGCCTGCTGGGCCGTCGGTCAGGCCTGCGGCGCCAGCGGCAAGGACATCGTCGCCGCAATTGCGCTGGCGTACGAGGTGCAATGTCGCCTGTGCGACGCGGCTTCGCTCCGCAAGCACGGCTGGGACCATGTGGTTTACGGGGCACTCTCCACGGCGCTGGCCGCGGCCAAGCTCATGAAGCTCAACGCGGAGCAGATGGCGCACGCGCTGGGCTTGGCCGGCGTGTGCAACTTCGCCACCCGCCAGACGCGCACGGGACAGATTTCCGATTGGAAGGCGTGCGCATTCTCCAATGCCGCCCGCAACGGAATCTTTGCGGCCAACCTGGCGCGCCTCGGGATGACCGGGCCGAACGAGATCTTCGAAGGCCCCAAGGGGCTGTTCAAGATGGTCACCGGGCCGTTCACGCCCAAGTGGTCCGGCGGCCCGGACGACTGGATGATCCGCAAAACGTACATCAAGTACTGGCCCGCCGAATATCACTCGCAGTCCGCGATCGACGCGGCGCTGCAACTACGCCCGGAGATCGGCGGGCTGGACAACGTCGAGAGCATCACGATCGAGAGCTTCGAGGCCGCGGTCAGCATCATCGGCAGCGAGCCGGAAAAATGGCGGCCGACCAGTCGCGAGACCGCCGATCACAGCATGCCGTTCTGCGTGGCGCTCGCGATCCGCGACGGCGACGTGACGCGCGCGACGTTCAGCGACGCGAACGTTCGCGACGCGAAGGTCCACGCCGTGCTGGACCGGGTCAAGATCGTGGAAACAGAGGAGTGCAACCGCGGTTACCCGGACGGGATTCCCAACAAGCTGATCGTTCGGACGCGCGACGGCCGGACGCTCTCGAAGCTCGTGACCTACCCGCGCGGTCACGCGGGCAACCCGATGACCGACGACGAGGTGGTCCGCAAGTTCAAACGGCTCGCGGACGGCGTGGTGAGCGAGCGGGTCGCGGAGCGGATTGTCGAGCTGGCGATGACGCTCGATTCGCTGACGGATGTTTCGCCATTGCTGGAATTCGAAGCACTGGCGTGACCGATAACATGTAGTGACACGCCGGGGGGTACGCCGGTCGCGTAGACCGGAGGCCGGCGGGCACTCACTCCAGCCGCGCGGCGTCCGGCGGTCGTCGCGCAACACGGGTGCAGCCATGACAGAGACAGCGAAGCTGACCTTCCGCGGAAAGACCTACGAGCTGCCGGTGATCGTCGGCTCGGAGAATGAGACGGCGGTGGACATCTCGAACCTGCGCGCCCAGAGCGGGCTGATCACGCTCGATGAGGGCTACGCCAACACGGGCTCGTGCCGCAGCGCGATCACGTTCATCGACGGGGAAAAGGGAATACTGCGGCACCGGGGCTACCCGATCGAGGACCTGGCCGAGCACAGCACGTTCGTCGAGACGGCGTACCTGGTGATCTTCGGCGAGCTGCCTACGAAGTCGGAGCTGGCCGAGTGGCGCGCGCTGCTGAACGAGTACATGTACATCCACGAGGACCTGCGGAACCTCCTGGCCGGGTTTCCGGCCACCGCGCACCCGATGGCGATCCTCTCGGCGGTCGTGAACGCCGCCGGCTGCTTCACGACGCACGCGACGCGCCCGGAGGACGACGAGAGCTTCATGCAGACGGCGGCGCGGATCATCAGCCGGGTTCGGACGATCGCGGCGGCGAGCTACAAGAAGTCGATCGGACACACGATCATCTACCCGCGGCCGGACCTGAATTACCCGGGCAACTTCCTGCACATGATGTTCAGCCGGCCGAACAACTACGTCGAACCCGACCCCGAGGTGGTGCGGGCGCTGGACCAGCTCTTCATTCTGCACTGCGACCACGAGCAGAACTGTTCGACATCCACGGTGCGCATGGTGGGATCGAGCCAGGCGAGCCTCTATGCCTCGGTGTCGTCGGGCATCTGCGCGCTGTGGGGCCCGCTGCACGGCGGGGCGAACCAGGCGGTGCTCCAGATGCTGGAGGAAATCCGCGCCAGCGGCGAACCGGTGGAGAAGTTCCTCGCCAAGGTGAAGGACAAGGACGCGCACACGAAGCTGATGGGCTTCGGCCACCGCGTGTACAAGAACTACGACCCGCGGGCGCGGATCATCAAGAACGCCTGCGACAAGGTGCTGGCGAAGCTCCACCAGAGTGACCCGTTGCTCGACATCGCGCGGAAGATGGAAGAGGCCGCGCTCACCGACTCGTACTTCATCGAGCGCAAGCTCTATCCGAACGTGGACTTCTACAGCGGCATCATCATGCGCGCGATGGGCATCCCGGTGAACATGTTCACCGTGCTGTTCGCGATCGGCCGCATGCCCGGCTGGATCGCCCAGTGGCGCGAGCAGACGCACACGGGCAAAGCGCGCATCTGCCGCCCGCGGCAGATCTACACCGGGCACACGCCGCGGAGGTACGTGCCGATCGAGAAGCGCGGCTAGCATCCGCCGAAGGAGGCCGGCGTCGATGACGTGCGAAGAGCTGCGCCGTGCGGCGCATACAAGGCCGTTCCAGCCGTTCACGCTTCAAGTGGCGGGCGGTCGCGGCATTCGCGTGCGCCCACCGGAGTTCGTGCTGCTGCCGCCTGCGCCGCACCGCACGTTTGCCGTGTTTGACGGAGACGCGATCGAAATCATCGACCTGTTGCTGGTAGAGTCGATCCGCTTCTCAAATGGCCAGGCACGGCGGCCGAAGCGCACATGACGGAAGCTCGCACTGCGTGACGACATGAGGACTCCGCCACCGTCTCCCGGCGCCCGCCTGCGGGCGCTGATTGCCGACCACACCGTCGCCATGCCCGGGGCGATCAACGCGCTTTCGGCGCGGCTGATCGAGCGCATGGGCTTCGAGGCCATGTATCTTTCCGGCGCCGTGCTGGCCAACAGCGTCATCGGCGAGCCGGACGTCGGCGTCACCACGCTCACCGAGGCCGCGATGCACGCCACGCGCTGCGCCGCGGTCACGAGCATCCCCATCGTAATGGACGCCGATACCGGATTCGGCACGGCCGCCGAGAACGCCGCCCGCACGATGCAGGAATACGAGCGGGCCGGGCTGGCGGGGCTGCACCTGGAGGACCAGGAATTCCCCAAGCGCTGCGGCCACCTGGAAGGCAAGCGGCTCGTCCCGCGCGAGGAGTTCTGCGCCCGACTGGCCGCGGCTGCCGCTGCACGCCGCGACCCGTCGTTCCTCATCATCGCCCGGACGGACGCGCGAGGCGTAACCGGCTACGACGACGCGGTCGAGCGCGCCCACGCATACCTGGCGGCCGGCGCCGACGCGATCTTCCCCGAAGCCTTGCAGAACGCCGACGAGTTCGGGCGGTTTGCACGCGACCTTACGCCGGCGGGCGCGGCGCGCCCGGCGCCGCTCCTGGCGAACATGACCGAGTTCGGCCAGACCCCGTACCTGACGGTGGACGAGTTCGCCGCGCTGGGCTACGCGATGGTGATCTTCCCTGTTACACTCCAGCGCATCGCGATGAAGGCGATGGAGCAGGTGCTCGCGGAGCTGCGGGCGAACGGCACGCAGAAGGGGTTGCTCGACCGGATGCAGACGCGGCAGGAGCTCTACGACCTGCTCGGATATGTTCCAGCGACGACGCGGAGGGACGCCAGCTATGCCTGAGACGATGGAACAACTGTATCGGCCCGGCCTGGAAGGCATCATCGCCGGCGAGACGGACATCTCCGCCGTGCAGCAGGACAGCCTGGCCTATCGCGGTTACGCGATCGAGGAGCTGGCCGAGCACAGCCCGTTCGAGGAGGTCGCCTGGCTGCTGCTGCACGGCGAACTGCCGACGTCGGCCCAGCTCGCCGCATTCCGCGCCGCGCTGGACCGCCACCGCGCCCTGCCGCGCGAAGTGCTCGAAACGATCCGCCTGATGCCCAAGGACACGCCCGGCATGGACGTGCTGCGGACGGCGGTCTCGATGGCCGGGCACTTCTGTCCCATCCGCGGCGACGACAAGGACGCCCTGATCGAGAAAGCCACGCGCGTCCTGGCGATTGTCCCCACGATCATCGGCGCGCGGCTGCACTACCTGGCCGGCAAGACGCCGGTCGAGCCGAAACCGGGGCTTTCACACGCGGCCCAGACGCTCTGGCTGGCGTTCGGCCAGGAGGCCGCCCCGCTGAACGAAAAGCTGCTGAACCTCACGCTCGTGCTCTACGCCGAGCACGAGTACAACGCCTCCGCGTTCGCCTGCCGCGTCACGGCCAGCACGCTCAGCGACATTTACTCCGGGATCGTCACGGGAATCGGCACGCTCAAGGGGCCGCTGCACGGTGGCGCGAACGAAGAGACCATCCACCTCATCAACCAGTTCAAGACCGCGGACGAGGCCCGCGTCTGGACCGAGAATGCGGTCGCCAGCAAGGCCAAGATCAGCGGCTTCGGCCACCGCGTGTACAAGCACGGTGACCATCGCGCGCGGATTCTCGAAGCGGAGATGGCCAAGCTCGCCCCTGGCCGGCCGGACAAGTACAAGCTCGACATCTACTACGCGATCAAGAACGTCGTCTTCGAGCGCAAGAAGATCCACATGAACGTGGATTATCCCTGCGGCCTGACGTATTACTGGATGAACCTGCCGGTGGACATTTACACGCCGCTGTTCGTCGCCTCGCGCGTCAGCGGCTGGGCAGCGCACTTCATCGAGCAGTACACGAACAACCGCATCATCCGGCCGCTCAGCCGCTACACCGGCCCGGCCCCGCGGAAGTACGTGCCGATCGCGCGGCGCTGACGTGCCGCGGACGAAAAGTCGCGCCGCGCGAAGAACGCGTTCCAGCCGGCGCGGCTGCATTTCGATTCGAGCCCGAAGCGCAAGCGAGCAAACCCAAACCAGATGATCGGGTTTCCTCGCCGGCCGGGTTGGGCCCGGAAAAACCGCGTGACGCTCGGCCCCGTCGTTCAGCGGGGCAGGACGAGCGCTACGGCTTGATCCCGACCAGCTCCATATCGAAGATCAGCAGCGAATTCGGCGGAATCCGCGGCGGGGAGCCGCGTTCGCCGTAGCCCAGGTCCGGCGGAATGAAGACGCGGCGCTTCTCGCCGACCTTCATCGTGCTCAGCGCTTCCAGCCAGCCGGGGACCACGCCTCCCGACATCTTGACCTGGTACGGCTGCCCGCGGTCGACGCTGCTGTCAAACTTGCCGCCGTATGCGAGCCAGCCCGTGTAGTGCACTTCGACCGTGTCGGTCTTGGTTGGGACCGGCCCGGTCCCGGGCTTGAGCGTCACCCAGCGCAGGCCGCTGGGTGCGGCTTCGAGCTTGCCGCCGCCTTCCTTCTCAGCCTTCTCGATCCAGGCGCGAAGCAGCTCCTCCTGGTACAGCATCGGCTCGGCGGTGTACTTGGCGATCCGCTCGGCCGACTGGGCCATCAGCGGTTCGATCGGCGCCCGGTCATACTTCGTGAGCACGGACGCGCTCGTGATGACGACCGGCGTTTCGGGAGTCACGGGCTGCGGGAATGGCAGTTTGGGGTGCTTGATGAGCTTGGAGTCCTTGATTTTGTCCACGACGTCCATGCCCTCGACCACGTGGCCGAATACGCAGTACGCCGCGCCGTCGTTGGGCGTGTCCAGCCGCTCGTTGTCGACCACGTTGATGAAGAACTGGGCAGTCGCGGAATCGGCCTGTCCGCCGAGCCGCGCCATGGAGATCGTGCCGCGCTTGTTGGCCAGGCCGTTGCGCCACTCGTTCTGAATCGGCTTGCGCAGACCGTCCTGCTTTTGCTCCATGTCCTCGGTGTAACCGCCGCCCTGGATCATGAACGTGGGGATGACGCGGTGGAAAACCGTCCCGTTGTAGAAGCCCTGCCCGCAGTACATGACGAAGTTGTCGACCGTGATCGGCGCGGCCTTTGCGTCGAGCTCCAGCACGATGTCTCCCAGGCTGGTCTCAAGCTTCACGCGTACGGGGGCCACGTCGGTCGCCGCGGCCGGCGCGGACTCTTGCGCAAGCGAAGCCGCGCTGACGGCGGCAGCGACCAGGATCGAACCAATCCGGCACATCATGAGTTGTCCTCGAAATCTGCTCTGTGGCGTCGCGCCGCGGCCCACGCCGCTCGCGTGCCGGGAATCGACACAAACCACACAAGATATCCGCTGGGGCGTGAGCCGGCAAATTTCGGGCGGCGTGCGCGACACCGTGGGGCTCGCCGGGCTCGAATCCTGCACCGCGTTGTGGGTGGTCGAACCGGCACGGGTACGGGCCATTCGTGCGCCCGTAGGGCGGCCGGTGCCGCCGATCCGGTCTGCGGTCCCGTTGGCCGACGGATAGCCGCCACCTGGCGAGCGGAAGAAAGGACTTGCCTACGTCCAGATTCGTGCTACATTACACGTTGGTTCGATTGACGATCCGGGCGCGTGTGTGTCGGTGCTTTGTTGAAACCCGCCTCGCTGTCTCGTTCGCTTTCCTACCCCTGTGGCCCGGGCAGCAGGCCCTTTCACGTGCGACCCTGAAAGAGAAAGAACGGGTTCGCGATGCCATCATCTGGAGATTGTCGATGGCCAAGAAGCTCTACGTCGGGAATCTGAGCTACAGCACGAGCAGCTCGGATCTTCAGCAACTCTTCACCCAGCACGGAACCGTGCGCAGCGCCGAGGTCATCACCGACCGCATGACCGGCCGAAGCAAGGGCTTCGGCTTCGTCGAGATGGAAACCGACGAGCAGGCCACGGCCGCCATCAACGCCTTGAACGGCAAGGAGTACGGCGGCCGCTCGCTGACCGTTAACGAGGCCAAGCCGCGTGAGCCGCGCGCCGGCGGCGGCGGCGGCGGATACGGCGGCGGGGGTGGGTACGGCGGCGGTGGCGGCGGCGGCCGTGGCGGCCGCAGCCGCGACTACGGCGGCGGCGGCGGGCGCCGGTACTAGTCCGAGACTTCATTCAGTGCGGCGCCGCGCGGAATTCCGCTCCGGCGCCGCACTGTTCTATTTCCGGCGGCCGGGATGCCCGATCCGGCCTCCGGCCGCGGCGAATCCAGGGAGCATGCATGAGCGCTCCTGCAACGCGCGCCGAGCTGGCACGGTTCATTGATCACACCATCCTGAAGCCCGAAGCGTCCGCCGAACAGGTGGACCAGCTCTGCGACGAGTGCCGCGAATACGGCTTCGCCGCGGCCTGCGTGAACCCGGTCTGGGTTGAGCGCTGCGTCGCGCGGCTGGCGGGCACGAACTCGCGTGTGGCGAGCGTGGCGGGCTTTCCGCTGGGAGCGTCGCTGCCGGAAAGCAAGGCGCTCGAGGCGCGGCGCGCCGTCGAACAGGGCGCGCGCGAGGTGGACATGGTGGTGAACCTCGCGGCCCTGCGGGCCGGCGACAAGGCGACGGTCGTGCGCGACATCGCGGCCGTGGTGGAGGCGGCCCGGCGCGTCGATCCCGACGCGCTCGTGAAGGTCATCCTCGAAACCACCACGCTCTCGGACGAGCAGATCATTCTCGGCTGCCGCTGCACCGCCGAGGCGCAGGCCGACTTCGTCAAGACCTCGACCGGATTCCACCCCAGCGGCGGAGCGCGCGTCGACCACGTGGCGCTGATGCACCGGCACGCCACCCCCATCCGCGTGAAAGCCTCTGGCGGCATTCGCGATCTGAAAACCGCGCTGGCGATGATCGCAGCCGGAGCTTCGCGTCTCGGCATGTCGGCCAGCGTGGCGGTGATGCGCGAGCTTCCCGTGTAGGGGGTGCCGTATCGCGGCGCCCCGCCCGCCGGGAGCGAAAACGCGATGGGGGCGTCGGCGCGAGAGAATCGCGCCGCGGTGAATCGGATGCGCGCGCTGCGCAAACGTCGGACCTGAATCGGTCGCACGCGCTACGGTCCCCGATTGACGCCCGGCGAGGCGAGTACGAAGCGAGATCGAGGGATTTCGACCGCGTCCGCGCGACGGCCCGCGCTTGCACTTCGGGCCCCAATGGACGGTGAGCCGCTATCTGGCGCGTGAGGGCGCGCGATTGTTCGCCAGGCGCTGCACAACGACGTTCACATCCGCGATCCTGTTGCTCACTGCGGGCGGAGCGGCCGTGCTCGCACAGCCGGCATGCACGGCGCTCAGCGAGCGCGATCAGCAGTTCTTCTACGCGCGGCACCTCTGGCAGTGCGCGTTCGACGCGCTCAGCGCCGCGTGCGGCGCCGGGCTGCTCACGAGTGACTTCCGACAGGACTACACGGATCTTGGTCGCGGCGTGCTCACGCTCATTGGGCTGCTCGGGGCACTTGCATACCTGTTCGCCACGCTTTCCGCGATGCGCCGTTGGGCGCCGAGCGACCTGCTGGTTCCCGGGAGCGCGGTGGTCGCCGTGTTCTTCGTGGGCCTTCAACTCGTCGTCGCCGGCGCGGCGTGGGTGGCGCTCCGCGCCGCGACCGAGGAGCCCGTCGCCCTCGAACCGGTTTGGCTTGCCACCGCAGCGTTCGCCTCGCTCGGCTGGGCGCGCCCGGCTGTCGGCGTCGAAAGCTGGCTGTGCGCCGCCATCGCGGGCGCCAGCGCGTTCGGCTGGCCGGTCTGGCTGCTGCTGTTTGCGGCGTGGCGGCGGACCCTCGGCGGCGCGCGGACGTTCGGCCGGCTGGCGCTGGGGTACCTCGTTTACCTGGTCGCGCTCGCGGTCGCGGTGAGCGTGCTTGAGTCGCCGCGCGGCGCAGCGCAGCCCGGCGCAGGAGCCTCCATGGTGGCACAAGCCTGGCCGGCTCGGCTCGGCCGCGCCGCCGTGCAGGTCGTGTCGGCAGCCGGCGCGGGGATCGCTACGGAGGACCTGACGGACAGCGGCCTGCGTGAAGGAACAAAGGTCGTTCTGGTCGTACTAGTACTGGTCGGCGGGTTCTTCGGGTGCGCCGCGGGTGGCGTGACCTGGATACTCGCGGTAAGCGCGCTGCGCGGCCGGCCGCCGATCCCGCCCAGGGAACCGCGACGCGGCACAAAGGACGGTGCATTTCCGTCGCCGGGCGCCGAGCCGCGCGGTTGCGACGACGTGCTCGCGTTGGCGCGCGGCACACTGGCGGCGCTGCGCGTGCTCATTGGCCTGCTCACCACAACGGTGGTCGCGGCGCTGGGGATGATACTGATCGAGACGCTGACCGCCTCGCGGTTTCAGCCTGCTCCCACGTTCGCTGACGCGCTCGTGGATGCGGCATCGGCGGTTTGCGGCGGCGGGCTGACGACCGGTGTGACGGAGTTGGTCACGGGCCGCAATCTGATCAAGGGGATCGGGCTGGGCATGGACCAGTATCAGGTCGGAATGGCGTGGATCATGCTCTGCATGGTTGCGGGCCGCGTGCTGCCGATCGCGGTGCTGGCGAACGCGACGACGCCGCCCGTACGTTCAGGTTCCGTGACGCCATCTTGACGGCGCCGGGCAGTGGGATTCGACGCGAACGTGCCGTTGGGGGGGACCCGGTCTCCCGACCGGTCTTGATCGACGAACTCCGAAGCGAGACGCGGCGACGCGACAGCCGATCGCTGCGTGTCCGGCTGGAAACGCGCCGGGCGCGATTCTATCATCCCGCGACATGAGCGATCTCGGGTTGCGCGAGCTGCTTTGCGGTTGCGAGCACGTCTACACCGACGTGGAGCTGGAGCACAAGCTGCGCAGCGCCGCGGCGGCGGGACGGCCGCTGCGCGTCAAGCTCGGCATGGATCCGACGGCCCCGGACATTCACCTGGGGCACTCGGTCGTCTTGCGGAAGATGCGGCAGTTCCAGGACCTCGGACATGTCGCGGTGCTCATCATCGGCGACTTCACGGCCCGCATCGGCGATCCCACGGGGCGGAGCAAGACGCGGCCGGTCCTCACCGAGGAGGAAATCGCTCACAACGCGAGGACCTATCTCGACCAGGCCGGCAAGGTGCTCGACACGTCGCCCGGGAAGCTGGAAATCCGGCGCAACTCGGAGTGGCTGGGAGGGATGAACTTCGCCGACGTCATCAAGCTCGCGGCGCGCATGACCGTCGGCCAGATGCTCAAACGCGACGATTTCCGAAAACGGTACGAATCCGAGACGCCGATCAGCGTCCACGAACTGCTCTATCCGCTCGTCCAAGGCTGGGATTCGGTCAACATCCGCGCCGACGTGGAGCTGGGCGGGACGGACCAGACCTACAACAACCTGGTCGGGCGCGACCTCCAGGCGGACGACGGCCAGGAGCCGCAGGTCGTGATGATCATGCCGCTGTTGCGCGGACTCGACGGGCAACGCAAGATGTCCAAGAGTTTCGGCAACTACATCGGCGTGGCGGACGACCCGCGCGACATCTTCGGCAAGACCATGAGCATCCCCGATGAGTTGCTCGAAGAGTGGTTCCGGCTGCTGACGGAGCTTCCGCCCGAGCAGTACCGGGCGGCGATCGCGGAACACCCGATGCGCGCCAAGGAACTGCTGGCCAAGACCATCGGAACGCGTTTTTGCGGCGCCGCGCGGATGGACGACGCGGCGCAGTGGTGGCACGAGCACTTCGGCGCCCAGAAGTCCGCCGATGCCGTCCGGGTCATTGTACCCGGAGCGGAGACCACGGACGGCGGCGTGCCGGCGTGGAAGCTCTGCTGGCTGGCGCATGGCCGTGAGATCAGCCGCTCGGAAGCGCGGCGCATGGTCGAGAACGGCGCGTTTGAATACGGCGGGGAGAAGATCACCAACCCCAACCACGTCGTCGCCGCGCGCGAAGGAGCACGCTTCCGTGCCGGCCGTCACCGACACGGAGAGCAGAAGAAGCAAGCGCTCATCGCCGTGATTCAGCTTGCTCCGTAGCAGCCCCGGGCGATCATCGCGGCGGACCGCGCGTGGGAACGCACTCCCCGCCTTCAATGCGCACCTGCAACGCCCCGGTACGACGGCACGACCGGAGCGTTGCACGCCTGCCGCAATCGTTGCTACGACGACGCCGTGCGCGGCCGCTACGCGGCGCGGAACTTTCCGCGGCCGACGCGCTTCACGCCGGGCATTTTCGCCAGCGCGATGCCCACGCTTTTGGCGAGCGTCTTGTTCTTGGACTTGAAGCCGGCCTTGACCACGCCGGCCGCGATGTCCTTCACGGCCATGACGCCGCCGCCGGCAAGGACGCGGTGGATGTAGTCCTTGAGCGAACCGGGACGCACGCCGCGGCCGCCGCCCCCTCGCCGCCCGCCGCGTTGCGGTCCGGCAGCGCGCGCGGCCGGCGCGGCGGGGGCCGCCGGCACATGCGCGCCGAAGGCTGCCAGGGCCTGGTTGATGGCCGCGATCTGGCGGTCGAGGTGTTCCCGTTGGCCGATGAGGCTACTTCGAGCCGCGGTCAGGTTTGCGATTGCCGCGGAGTTGAAAAGGTCCATCGTCGCAAAGGCCGAACTTGACGCTTTCCGCACCATGGGTTGCTCCACTCGCGTGTGCGTGCCAAGGCGATGCCGATCGGCGCCGTACGGGCGCCGAATTCGCCTCCGGTCGCGGCGCGCGGGTTCGCGAGAGTCGCCACTGCCGGTGGGCCGAAGTTGTTCCTGCATTCGTCGGGCACACCACACACCGCGGGCTGAAGTCTACAGGTTGTAAAGAACACGTCAAGCGACGCCGCAGTTGAAAACCCATGATTGTCGCGTGGCGTGCTTCGCGCAATGGCGTTGACTTGCCCGCAACGCAGTCGGATTGGACGGCATCTCACCCGCTTCTGCCCCCCAAACGTCTGCGGTTGACCGCAGTCCACCGGTAGCACCAGCGCGCTACGGTCTTCACCGGCGGGACGCGATACAGCCAGGCAATCCAGCGCCAGCCCGGCAACCGGCGCGAGATTTCAAACACGGCGTCCGCCCCGACGCGGACTTCACCCGTCGGTAGGATGACGCGCAGCCCGCTGGAGAGATCGTGCTCCGCGAGCCGGGGAAATCGAGTCAGCAAGTCTGGTGTTTGTGAGGGTAGAAGTGTGAAGCATTGACGCCGGTCGCGGCGGCGAATCCGCTCCATGCCGCGCGTGCAGAACGGACACTGCCCGTCGTAAACGACGACGCAGCGCGCGAATGCCTGCGGTGAAGCAGGGCCAGCGCCGCCGGCCGAAGCGTTGACCGCGGGATCGTCAGCGGGATGATTCACGTCGCTTCCGGTTCTGAACCGATGCAGTTTCATTCGGGCGGTACAGGTTCTGCGCCGCCTTACCGTCCGATGACCCGCGCAGTCTATCGCAGGAGTGGAGCGATTCGTTGTGCATTTCGCTTGATGCCGGCCCGAAAAACAATCGCTGGGTCGAAGCGACACGACAAAAACCGCGAGCGCGAGCGAGCGCCGCGACGGCCTTTGGGCTGTCCCTCGCATGCGTTTGGGGTTCGGACGCGAATCGCACGATCGCGGCCCGAGACCGTTCCAACGAGTTTGTCGGGTACGGAGACCGAACCTGAGGAGAATGGGTGGAGCGCGCGTTCCTGCCCGCGTTCTTGAGCTTGCAGGTCCGGCACGGAGGATCGCGCCACCGGTTTTTTCCCAAACTCGCCCGGCGCTACTGCGGTGTGCGACCGGAAAGTCCTGGCCCGTACTGCCCGCCCGGCGCCACCGGCGCGCGGATTGAGCGCGCTCTGCCGACCAGCGCCCAGGTGGCGATCAGCCACGCGACGCTCACCCCGACGCCACGCAGCAGCGCGATCGTTGCGACCGGCAGCTCGGGACGGATCGGAACCATTCGTGCGAGGTAGTCATCGAAACTGCCCATCGCTTCGAACTGGTGTCCCAGATAAAACTGCGCCAACACGGTAACCAGCAGCCAGCCGGCGACGCGAGCGCTCAACTGCGCAGCCTGGACGTTTACAATCGCCGTGGCCGCCAGCGCCAGCGGCGACGCCAGGAACAGGAAATAACGCGCCTTCTCATACGCCCCGAACAACAGCGGCACGGCGCACAGTGCCAGCAACAGCCAATGCGGCGACCGCACCAGGAACCGCCAGGCGTGCCCGGCGAACGCGATCAGCATCGCCGGCAGGATCCCCAACCCGCTGAAAACCGACGACAGCAGCCACGGCCACCCGCCCACGTCTTTGACCTGCAACGTGATCATGGAGACCCACACGTCTACCGCGTCGTACGAATTCACCGCCGCGATGCGGCTGCGAATGACGAACATCGCGGCCACCGGCGCGGCGACGACCAACGCCGTCCAGATGAGCGCCGCCGGCCTGACCCGCCGGCCGGAATGCCAGTAGTGAACCAGCACCGCCGGCAGCACGCACAGCGTCGGCTCCTTCTGACACGCGGCGATCGCCAGCAGCGGGGGCAGCAGCCAGTAGCGCCGCGCGGCGGTGCACAGCAGCGCCAGCATCACGAACATCTGCGTTTGGAAGTCGATGTACGCCGGGGAGTAGTACGAGAACTTTATCGTCCAGAAAATGCCCGCGTAAAGCAGCGCGCCGGCGTTCGCGGCGGTCGCCGAAAACCCCAGCGTCTGAAGCAGCGCCAGCAGCGCCGCGAGCGTCACGCAGTTGGACGCGAAAGCCAGCGTGCGAAAGCCGGCAAGAATACGGTCCCCCGGCGAGGCGTATTCGCCCGGCAGCCATTCGGCGACGTGTGCCGCCAGCCAGGGGGTCAGCGGCCGCCAGCAGAACGGCGCCGTATGGGCCAGGTCGTACAGGCGCTCGTCGGCCAGCGCCATCGCCCCGTAGTAGACGCCGTCGGAATCGAAGCCGGCGTTGTGTTCGTTGACGGGGGTCGCCAGCGCAATGAGGGCATTCAGCGCCACGGGCAAGAGCGACAACTCGAGCGCACGGCGCATCATCTGTAGGCTCCGGACCGCACCGAACGCGCCGCTGACGCTACTCAATCAGCGTGCGGCCGGTCATTTCCGCCGGCGGCGACAGCCCCAGCATGTCCAGCGCCGTCGGCATCACGTCCGCCAGCCGGCCGCCGGCGCGCAGCTTGCATCCGCGGAACGGCTCGCCGAACACGTACAGCGGCACCGGATACGTGGTGTGCGCCGTGTGCGGTCCGCCGGTCTGGGGGTCGATCATCTGCTCGGCGTTGCCGTGATCCGCGGTGACGATGGCGCAGCCGCCCGCGCCGCGGACGGCCTCAAGGACCCGGCCGACGCATTCATCCACGGCCTGAATCGCTTTCACCGCCGCGGGCAGCGAGCCGGTATGTCCGACCATGTCCGGGTTCGCGTAGTTGAGGATAATGACGTGGTCTGTCCCGGCGGCCATGCGCGCCAGCACCGCGTCGGTCAGCTCGTAGGCCGACATCTCCGGCTTCAGGTCGTACGTCTTCACCTTCGGCGACGGAATCAGCACGCGCTCTTCGCCGGGAAACGGCTCCTCGCGGTAGTCGTTGAAGAAGAACGTCACGTGCGCGTATTTCTCGGTCTCCGCGGCGCGAAACTGCCGCAGCCCCAGGCCGCTCAAGAACTCGCCTGCGATGTTCCGCATCTTCGGCTGCTTGGGATAGGCGACGCGCACCGGCAAACCCACTTCATACGCCGTGAGCGTGACGAAATGCAGGTTCAGCCGCGGACCGCGTTCGAAGCCCATTGCTTGCGCCTGGCCTGCGCGGTCCTTGCCGGAATACGGGAACTTCTCCAGCGTAAACGCGCGGACGAGCTGCCGCGGGCGGTCGCCGCGGAAGTTGAAGAAGATCACCGCGTCGCCGTCGCGCACCAGCGCAGTTGGCGTGCGGCCGTCCCCGCTGACCACGGTCGGCGGGACGAACTCGTCGCCGGCCATGTTCGGCTCGCTGGGGTGCGCGTAGTAACGCTCCAGCGCCGCTGCCGCACTCGGGGCCGCCTCTCCCTCGCCGCGCGTAAGCAGCCGGTAGGCGCGCTCGGTGCGCGGCCAGCGGTTGTCGCGATCCATGGCCCAGTAGCGGCCACAGACGCTGGCGATCTGCCCCGCGCCCACGCGCCGAAGCTCACGCTCGATCTGCCCCACGAATTCGACGCCGCTGTTCGGCGGCGAGTCTCGCCCGTCGGTGAAGCCGTGGATGTACACGCGCCGCAGTCCGCGCTGCGCCGCGAGTTGCACGCAGGCGTACAGGTGCTCGAGCCGCGAATGAACGCCCGCGTCGCTGATGAGACCGAGCAGGTGGAGCTGCCCGCCGCCCGCCAGGCAGTGCTCGACCGCCGCCACAAGCTCGGCGTTCTGGAACAACTCGCCGCTGCGGCAGGCCTTGGTGATGCGGACGGCGTCCTGATCGACGATGCGGCCGGCGCCGATGTTCTGGTGACCCACCTCACTGTTTCCCATCGTGCCCTCGGGCAGGCCGACGTCGAAGCCGCTGGTGGCGATCTTCGTGAACGGCCAGCGCGCGCGAAGCTCGGCGTCAATCCGGGGTTGCGCGACCTTGACCGCGTTGGCGTGGTCCCACTCCGGATGGGGGTTCTCACCCCAGCCGTCGCGAATGATCACGACGCACGGGCGGCACCGAAGCGGCACGGTGGACATAGCGAGCTCTCCAGAGCGCGAGTCACCGCAGGCTACACACGCGCGCGTGGAAAATCCAACCGCAGGCGAGACAGACCGCGGCGGGTCCGCGATAATGGCGCACGCGCACTCGTGTCGTCCGCCAGCGTGCCGACCGCACGCGGGCCGGGCGGCAGAGCCGGGGCGCGTGCGGACTTCCCGGAGACTTGAGCCGATGACACTCGAAAGCGGTCCCGCGACCAAGGATCGCAACTACTACCTCGTGATGCTCCTGCTCTGCATCGCGGCCAGTCTCTGGTTCCTCAAGGACGGCACACACTGGCCGGGGTACGGCGCCGGCGGCGGCTGGCTCAAGGGCTACATCAACAAGAACCGCGAGGAGGCGCGCAAGAAGCTGACGCCGCTCGCGGCCGGAAAGCCCGTGCCGGCCGAGCTTGGGCCGGCGCCGACCGGCGACGAATTCGAGAAGCTCAAGAGTCAGCAGGGGCTGACGCGCGACCAGCTCGTCCGTGCCTGGGGCGAACCGTTCCTCCGCGCCGACGGCCCCGGGCCGGGCGAGGTCACGGAGCACTTCGTCAGCGACTACGGCAAGGCCACGGTGATCAGCAAGGGCGGCCAAATCGACCCGCGCCGCATGGCGTGGATGGTCTGGTACAAGGACAAGGACGAGGTGGACGCGCAGTACCTGTGGGCGCTGGTCCCCGCCGCGGTGGCGTTGTTCGCGCTGTACCGGATCTACAAGGCGGCCACCTTGCGCGCCGTCATCGACGATGAGGGCATGACCTACGGCGGCCGGCGGATCGCGCTGGACGCGATGCGCTCGCTGCGTGACTACAGCCCAAAGGGCTGGGTAGATCTGTATTACGACGAAGGCGGGCAAGAGCGAAAGCTGCGGATCGACAACCACAAGATCGCGCGCTTCGACGAGATCATCGACGCGCTGTGCCGAGCCAAAGGCTTTGCCGACCCGCGGAAGATCGAGGAAACCGAAGAGGCGGACGAGGAGCGCGGCGCGGCAGGGGGATAGTTGCGAGGTAACAGCAGCGGGTTCAACGTTGCGCGGGCCGGGCGGCCGAGGCGGGCTCAAACACACCGGAATCCGCCAGCCATGCGGATGGCATCGCACGCACCGCTTGCGCCCGCCGCGCTTCTGGCAATGGCCGCGACTGCATGAGTTCTCTGAACCAGCCGGCCGCAACGAATGCGCTCGGCGGCGAGCATGTCGCCCAGGACCAGCCCTGCGTTCGCTGCCGCTACAACCTGCGCACGCTGCGGCTCGACGCCGTCTGCCCCGAATGCGGCACGCCGGTGGTGGCCACGGTCCGCGATCAATACCTGCGCTATGCGCCGCCGGAATTGATCTCGCGCCTCTCTCGCGGGACGGCCTTCCTGATGATGAGCATGGTGCTGAAGATCCTGGGATGGATGGCGCTGGC
>JABRWC010000175.1:0-6453 GCA_039961675.1 Phycisphaerae bacterium | reverse complement strand
ACACTCTGCACGACTTCTTCCGGAAGAGGCATGTGCAATCTCCTTACGCTTTGCCTCACATCACTGCACCCGGGCATCCGTGCCCGGGAGTTTGCCTGTGGTAAAGAACTCCTTGATCGCTTCCATCCCGACCTCCACCGGCGCGGCCCGCCGCGTGAACGGATCAAAATCAGCCGGCCGGAAGACCCGCGTCTTCTTGGGGTCGCGATGGCAGTTCGCGACCAGCGCCAGCAGCGCGCTCATCCGCGCCCATTCATCCTTCGCGCGGGCCTCGGCCAGCGCGAGCAGCTCGCGGAGCGTCAGCCGGCCGGGATCGACGCCGGCGATCCCGGCGCACTGCCAGATGAGGTCCCAGACGTCACGAGCGCTTGGGCGACGATCTGCTCCGCATCGACTGTCGCCAGCCGGGCCTCGACCAGGTCCCGCGCCTTGTCCATCACCTGCCAAGTCGTCTCGAGCACGCGCTGGAGGTTTGCCCGATCTCTCGGGCTCGGGGAAAAAAGCACCAGTTCCTCCAAGAGCGCCTTGGTCGCTTGCTCGATCGCGTCGCCCGCCATCGCGCGGCCAAAGTCCTCATCGCTGACGCTCTTCGCGTCCGCCTCGGGCTTGCACACGGCGTAGACGACGTCGCACAGGAGCACTGGATCGCGGTACAGCCGTTCGATGAGCTTCCCGTCGATAATGTCGAGCAGGTTCACGTCGACGAGCCCGCGCACGCGCTTGAGCACGTCCACGTTGATGGCGATAGTCCATGTTCGGCCGGCGTTGTCGGTAAAGGTCTTCATGGCCGTCAGCTCCCCGTCACCCAGGTGCGGTACACTGCGAGCTTGGCGGTCACGCTGACCGTGATCGCCTCCTCCAGCTCCTCGCTGCGGCTGAAGGAAGTGATCGAGAAGTCGCCGTCCGGCCCCTGGCCGCCTTCCTTGTCCAGCACCTTCAGCGCGATCAGGCCGGCGGTGAGGTAGGCGTTCTTGATCGCCGTGAACCCTGCATCCGCGGGGTCCCAGACCATCTCGAACTCGACCGAGCATTCGCGCAGCGTGGGCGCCGTCGCGCGCCAGCCCTGATTGGCTCGCGTGGTGACATCCGCCTCGCCCGCCTCCAGGTTCAGCGTGACGTTGCGGACGTTGGTCATCTCTGTGGACGCGGGATTGCCGGCCGCGCCGTGGTACAGCTTGGCGTTCATCCCCAGTACGAAGTTCGCCATGTTCAGTCCTCCATGACTGCCGGGCGCTACGTGAGTCCGAGCTCGATCACCGTGCCGGCCGTGGCCCGCAGGTACACCGTCTGACCGTACGACGGTCCGAGCATGACCATCGAGTCGGCCGGGATCGTCAGCTTCGCGGCTGCACCGGACACGTCGCGGACCTCCACGTTCGCGGCCAACGGCCGCACGATCAGCGTGGCGCCGCGCGGGACCTCGACAGCCTGGTCCGACCCCGTCGCCGTCAACGACTCGAGCGCCTTGAAGTTCATGGGCCACTCCTTCGGTTTGAGGGGCACGACGGGCGGCGTGTGCAGCAGCACGTGCAGCCCGGCCTGCGTGGCCCGCAGGCCATAGCCCGTGTTGACGACCGCCCCGACCAGCGCGGCGTTGACCTCCGCCCGCGTCCACGGCTTGGCCGTCGCCGGGGAATTGCGGGCGAAGACGAAGACCGTGTCGTACGCACCGCTCGGGTTGAAGTTGGCTGTGGCCTGTTCGCTGGCGCCGACTCGGAGTGTGACGCGCCCATTGCCGCCACTCGCGTTTCGCCAGCAGACCGCCGCGGCCGCCGCAACAATGCGTTCGCCGGGCGCGAGCGCGACGTCGGCGACGCCAACGTTGAACACCGCACCGGGGTAGCTGCCGTCGAGGTAGGTGCTGTCGCCATCCTGCGGAACCTGGCTGACGTATTCCCAGTAGTCCACGTCAGGCTCCCTTTGGTTCGACCTCGGGCGGCGGCTCGCTCGGATACGGCATCCACCCGAACTGCGAGCCGTTCATGTTCGCGTTGAGCCGCGCGACGCGCACCGTCGGCCCGAACAGCGTGGCGTCGTCGCACGTGTACACGTCGTCCACGTCGACCGTGTAGCCCTGCGAGGCGAGGTTGAAGCGCTTGCCCAGGTACGCCACGTTCATCGACCCGCCTGGCCCGCCGAGCCCCTGTGCCACGACTTTCCCGTCCATCCGCCACGTGTACCGGTCGAACAGCACCGCCAGTTCGCAGTAGTACCAGCGGTTCAGGTCGACCCGCCCGAAACTCGCCAGGTGCGGCGAGCCCACCGCGCCGATGTGCAGCCGCAACGTGCCATCCTCGCCCAGTCGCAGCGATGCCCGATGGGTCACGCCCGATCCGATGAACAGCAGGTGTTCCCATTGGCCCGGCGTCTGCGGCAGCGCAATCACGCGCAGGCCGAATCCAATCGTGTACGCCGTCCGGCTGATCGTGGTCGGGTTCCCATTGGCGTCGTAGCCATTGGCCAGTGCGATGTTTACCAGCGTGGTGCCGGTCGGCACCGTGAGTCGGCAGCCGTACGAGCCGCTGCGCTTGTACGCCGCACCCACCGTCGCGGCGGTGAAACTCACCATTTCCGCGAGGTCGGAGGCCTCGAAACCCGCGAACCACTGCAGCGGCATGGGTGTTCACCTCCGCACCCGATACGTGACGGTCAACACGCTCGTGAACTGCCGGTGCTGCTCGAGGTGCTCCGGCGCGAAGACCGGCTCGTTCTCGAGCGACAGCCAAGCCGCCAACGCGAATCCGTCGAGTTTGTGGTAGCGCAGGTGATCGCCGATCTCCTCGACCAGCTTCATGAGCTCGTCCAGCGCTGCCGGATCGTCGACGTCGACCTTGCGCTGCACGCCGATGTCGATCGCGCAGTCGTAGAAGCCGTCGGCGCGCGTCGCCGCGCCGATCGCCAGGCTCTTGGGGATGACGGTGACCTTCACCGCCGCAAGCGTTGGCAGTTCGACCACGGGCCGATAGCCGCGCTGCACCTCGAACGGCAGGCTGAACGTGCCGTCCTGGAGCTTGGCGACGATCGCGTCGGCCAGCGCGATGATGGTGCTGTCGGCCATGGGTCACGATCCTCGCATCAGGCCTTCGATCCAGGCCCCGACGAACTTCAGCAGCAGCGTGCCGACGCCGCAGAGCGTGGCGAAGGACAGCTTCTGGATCACCGCCAGCCGGGACTCAACCCGCTCCATGCGTACGAGCAACGACTTCTCGGGATGCCCGTTGCCGAAGACGACCGAGCGGATCTCGCGCACATCCTTCAGGCACGCCGGCTCGTGCAGGCAGGCCGCCGGGTGCGTCGTCGCTGGAACTCCGTCGTTGCTCATGTGCCGCGCTCCATCCCGATGAACTTCGTGTGAATCCGCAGCGTCCGGCGATACGGATCGCTGTAGCGCCACGGTGGCTCGCCGCCCGGCGCCATCACCTCGTAGAGGAAGATCTGGTCGCCGTCCGTTTCCCGGATGCGGTCGCCTGGCTTGGGCAGCTCCAGCTTGCCCGCCAGGACGAGGTCCGCCGCCGTGATCAGGTAGTCCCGCGACTCCGTCCAGTGGATGACGCCGTACTCGTCGGCCTGCTCGAACGTGGTCCGGCCGATCGTGGCGGGCAGGTCCACGCTGCCGCCCGCGCGGAGGTACGTAATCGTCCGCGTCAGGTGACGCGTGCGCTGGTCCTGCAGCCACGCGGCGCCTTGTTCGAGCAGGTTCGTCATGGCCGCGCCTACTGGTTCATCCGCACGCGCACCGTGGCGGCGGCGTCCGCAGCGGCCTTGACGCACTTGCCGAGCAGCTTGTTGCCGGTCGCGGTCGTCGTGGCGACGTTGTTCGTGTCGTCCCAGTAGACGTTGGCGCCTGCGGTGATCGCGGTGCCGCCGCCGGTCGCCTTGGCGAAGTCGAACACGCCATCCACCGCCAGCGACCCGAGCGTGTTTGTGGCGATCGGTGTACGGGCGACGCCGACGAGTTCACCTTGGACAACGACGTCGCCCGAGGCCACCGCCGCGCCGGGCGTGTAGTCGATCGAACGGCCGTCCTGCACGAATGTTGCCTGTGGCATCCTGTGTCACTCCTTCGTGGCTTGGGGCCGGAACGACGCACGCGTTGATCCGGCCGACAGCGCCTGGTTCTTACGCCTCGCCCTTGCTCTTGATCCCGCCGCGCGGCTCCTGCAGCGCGACCCCGAAATCGTGGTAGCCGCGCATCTGCACGCCCAGCACGTTGAAGTCGGCGTCCGCGGTCTCGATCGTGGGCGCCTCCTGGCCGTTGAGGAACGCGACCTCGATGACCGGCAGGTCAATCGGGTCGGCCAGCAGGTACCAGGCCTTCTCCGAGTACCCCGTGTACTGCGCGTTGCTCAGGTAGCGGCTGACCTCTGCGCGGAACTTGCCCGTGTGCGGGTTGGCGATCGGGTACTTGGTGCTGGCGGTCGTGTCGCGGACCTCCAGCGACTTGTAGAGCACCGTGGCCATGGCGCTCAGCGCCGTGGGTACGAGCACCACCGCCGGCATCGCACCGAGCGGTTTGCCGTCCGGGTCGGTCTGGTCGAGGAACGCCTTCTCCGCCTTGGACATGCCCTCGATCGACAGCGCCGTGTCGGCGCCGGTCAGATAGTTGCTGTTGCCGGCGCTGAAGAACGCCGCATTGTTCATGAAGATCGACCAGAAGATGTCGTTGATCTTCAGGCCGGAGCCCCGCCCCAGCTTGCGCGGCACGGTGGTGATCGCGCCGAGGTCATCGTTGATGATGTCCCGGCGGTCGATCGCCAGCAGCAAGCCGTAGGTGTCAGCCTTGTTCGTGTAGGCCTGCTCACCGAGCGTGCCATGCTTCAGCTCGCCGCCCGGGGCAACCTGCTCGTACTGGTCCTTCCCGATCAGCCGGTAGCTGGTGACGGTCTTGAAGTCGCTGACGTTGCGGACGGCGCAGATGTTCCGCCAGGTGCGCTCGACGCTGAAGAAGCCCTCCAGCAGGAACTTGTTCGCCACGTTGCTCAGGATGCCGCCGATGTCGATGGTCGACGCCGCGGCGCGGATTTCCCGGCCGAAGGCATAGCGCAGCATCTCCGGCGTGACGCGCCGCTCGCGGCCGACGTACCCATTGGCCCGGGCAGCCTCGACGATCAACTCAGCCAGGCCGATGCGCCCGTCGAACTGGCGGTCCGCCTCGTCGAGGACCGGCGCTCCGAAGTACCGCTCGAGCTTCTCGACCCGGGCGGCCTGCATGCAGGCGGCCTCGAGCACCTGGCCGGTGACGGCCGTCTCGGTGACGTGCACGGCGGGCGCCTTGGGGCGCGTCACCCGGAGCTTTTCCAGTTCCGTGCGGTCCGGGGTCCAGCCCTCGGCGATCGCGCGCGCCTCGATCTCCGGCAGCCGCCCGCCGAGGATCGAACGAATGGCGGCGATGCGCTTGGTCTCCGCCAGCGCCTGCGCCCGGATGTCCGCGACCGGGTTGACGGCCGGTGCGGGCGTAGCGCTGGCGGCGGGGCCGGCCTCCGTGCCGGCGCCCGCTGCCTCGTCACGCGCGGCGTCTTGTGGCGCATCCTGCGCCTCGGTCTCGAGGACCTCCGTGTCCTTCGTCTCGTCCATGAGTTCGCTCTCCTGTTGCTGCGCCGCGATCGTCGCGGTGGTGTTCCCGTCGGCCCCCAGGTCTACGAAGCTGATCTCGCCCAGCATCGTCCGCCGGGCCACGTACAGCGGCCCCTCGAACGTGCGGCTGTTCACGGTGACGCTCTTGCCGGCGCGGACGAACTCGGCCTGGGCCACCTGCGCGCCGATCGACGCCTGCCACGGGAAGCCGCGCTTGCCGCTGGCGACTACCTCGCGCGCGGCGCCCGTGTCACGCGACACGATGCCCTCGGCAATCAGCCGGCCCGCCTCCACGGCGATGCGTTCGGTGTGCCCGACCCCGGCGTACATGCTGTGGCCGAAGCGCACCGGCCGACGCTGCGACGGGATCGAAAGCCCCTCCAGGTCGACGACAACCGGGAACCGCCAGCCCTCCACGCGCAGCGGCTCGCCTGTGTATGCGACCATCGTGAAGCGCGGGATCGCCTCGGCCTCGCCCTCGACGGCGAGCGCTTCGAGCGTGATCCGGCCGGGCTGACAGCGCAACTCGAGCCGATCGGGCACCTGTTCCTGCGCCTCACGCGAGCGCGCGGGCGTCGACGTCTTCCGTGACATCGTCCTCGTCCTCCTGACGGTTGGATTCGTTGGGCGTCGCTTGTGGAGCCGGCGTCTGCGCGGTGAGCCCCAGCTCACGCATCAGCGCCAACTCGCGGGCGCGCTGGCGGAGCTCGGATTCCCAATCGAGCCCGGCCTTGGCGTACTCCGCCGCGAGGGTCGTCGTGTTGCTCTGCAGCCGGGTCGCCTGCGCGCCGGCTTCCTTCTGCGGATCGACGTGCTCGAATCCGTCCCAGAACCACTGGTGCGGCAGGTCGATTCCCAGCTGCCGCAGCCACTGCGGCA
>JABRWC010000174.1:0-22067 GCA_039961675.1 Phycisphaerae bacterium | reverse complement strand
CCTCTCTTCTGTCCTACGGGCACGCCACGCCGTAGCGTTCCAGCAGCGCGGAAAGGTCCGCCAGGTCCACGTCGGCGTCCGCGTCGAGGTCGCCGTCGGCGTACTGCATTCCGGACGGCAGGCCGAAATTGGTGAGCAACGCGGACAGGTCGGCCAGGTCCACGCTGCCGCTGGCGTCCAGGTCGCCCCAGCAGTCGCACTCGTCGGGCACGCCGTTGGCGTTGGCGTCCTGGGACGTGCCGCCGGCGATGTCCACGTCGTCACACCAGCCGTTGGCGTTGCAATCGCCGCCGGTGAGGTCGAAGATGTAGGCGCTGCCGCTGTCCGTTCCCATGTCGTCGTCCTTCCACGCGCCGACGACGGCGGTCGTGCCGGACAGCGCGACGGAATGGCCGAATTCGTCGTTGGCCTGGCCGTCCAGCGCGGAAAGCTTGGCGACTTCGGCCCACGCGCCTGTGTTCGGATCGCGCTCGAAAACATACGCCGCGCCGGAATTGACAGCGTCAGCATCCGCTCGCTCTGCGCCGATAAGCGCGACGTTTGTGTCGATGTCGACAGTGACGCCGAAGCGATCGAAAGCGGCCGCGTCCGACGCAGACAGCATCTGCGACAGATTCCAGGATACCGAACCTCCGGACGACAGCCCGCGCACAAAAACGTAGGCACCACCCGCGGAATCGGCTGGTACGTTCGTCTGGTGGGCGCCAATCAGGATGGCATCGCCGTTCACCGCTACAGCATCGCCGAACGAGACAAACCCGCCGCCGTACTCGGTGGGCAGCAGCTTGCTCACTTCGGTCCACGCCCCTGTATTGGGATCGCGCTCGAACACGTACGCCGAGCCGGTGGCAAATCCCAGGTCGTCGTCGTCAGGCGCGCCAATGACAATCACCGCACCATCAACGGTGACCTTCTCTCCGAATGCGTCGTCAAGTTGCGCATCGCCGGCAGTTAACTTCTGTTTTGGCTGCCAGCGGCTGTCAGGGTCGCGTTCGAAGACATACGCCGCCCCGCCGGGCGCCAGACTCGTAGCATTCGGCGCACCAACCACGAGCACATCCCCGTTCACCGACACCGACTGGCCGAAGAAGTTCTCCCAGTCGCCATCCCAGGGCGAGAGAATCGCCGTGCGAAGGAACCCACCCTCAGGCACAAGTTCGACGACATCCAGCTGAATCTCGCCCAGCACACCAACCATGACTGTGCTCGACTCGAAATCAACGCACCAGCCGAAGCCGTCACCCACGGCGCCCCCAGGGCGGAGGATCTGCTGAACAGGACTCGTCTCCGTGACGGCCGTGTCGTATGCGAACACCGAGCCCGAGTTGCTTCCCTGATCGTCGTCGAATGGAACGCCGACCAGCACGGTCTGGCCTTGGGCGGTCAGCGCCCAACCGAACTTGTCACCGGCCGCTCCGGCCACGTCTGTGAGCTTCGCCCGCTGGCACTGCGCAAGCACTGGCGCGACGGTCCCGAGAGTGACCATTGCAGCCAAGCAGGTCAACAGGCGCATTTCAAATGCCCGCGACATTCTGCACCTCCACGCCTGTTGGCTGCTATTCGCTCCAGTCGATGGTACTCGACCAGATGACGGATGGATTGTGACCGGACTGATTGGCGTCCTCGGCGGACGTTCCGGTGAAGCTGGTGATGACCCAGTCCCCGTCGGCCGCGATGCCGTTGTACTCGCCGGGACGGTCGGGGAAATCCCAATCGGGGTCCGGGTCGTGCAAGCGCACATAGTTCAGTGCAGGTTCGTCCTCTTCGTCGCCGGTCCCGTAAAGCAGCTCGTTGTCGCGAAACTCGAGGCCGTTGGCGCCGACTGTTCCCATTGCGTAGAACACATCATACTTCGGGTCCGCCGTCCCCGTCCCGTCCAACTGGTCGGAACTGGCGTTGTACAACCGATCATCATACCAGGTGATGTGCAACCGGCCGCTGCTGTCGACAGTGGGCGATGGGAGGAACTGATCGCTCTCGTAGAGCGTATCGTCGTCGTTCACCTGCACTTCGTCACCCAGCTCCCAGTACCCCTCGCCCGAGTTGTACGTCAGCAGCCGCGCATACACGTTGAAATCGCCCGTCGCGGGAAGCGTCGTCTCGTTCGGGTCGTTCGGAATCCCAGCCGAGACCACTCCGCCGGCCGTGTTGTCGTACACAACGAACATGCGATCCTCGTCGGTCGGGTCGGCCAGCAGCCAGACGATCGTGCGAATCTGGAGGTTCCCCGGAAAGTACTGGTCGATCGAGCTCGGCTGCCCGTTGTGATTCAACAGCATCGTCAACGCAGCCTCCGACTCATCGTCCAGGTAATCGAACGTCACCTTGCCCGCGTCGTTTCCCGTGTTGATGTCCGTTCCTTTCAGGAACTGGAACCGCGCCCGACCGCCGAGGTTGGTCTTCACGCGGAACGCCGCGTACAGCGGGCCGCTGCCGGCGACAGTGGGCTGGATTGCGATCGGCTGCCCGTGCACCGCCTGCGAATCGACCTCGATCGTGCCGCCGACCCAGGACGAACCGGAGTTGACCGAGCGAAGATACTTGTACGCCGACTGCGTCGATTCCCAGTACGTGATGTAGAACTCGCGCACATTGGTGAAGTCGCCGGCCGAGCCGCCCATCTGGCCCGCCACGATCCACGGCTTGTCGATGAGCTCGCTGCTCGGCCCCTGCGCACGCGACATCCAGCTTGACCAGCCCAGACCCGCCACGTAGCGCGCCGTCAGGATGTGAAAGACGCTGGAAGCGTCCCCGCCATACGCACAGGCGACGAAATCGCCCGACACCGAATCTACGGCAATGCTAGGGTCGGTCGTGGCCGGAACGAGTCCGCCGGAAATCAGCCCGCTTCCGATCCACTCCGAATCCTGGCGGTCGTACACCGCGAACCCGATCCGCTTCTGCTCGCTCTCGTCAATGATGCACTCGTTCTGATAGAGGGCGATGGCCCGGCGCGAGGTGGTTGCGATCGCGGTCTCCCAAAGCGGCTGCCTAGCGCTATCAGCCTCGGGATCGAGCTCCGTGGGCTGCGACGCCGCGAACGCGCGGGACGAAACCGTTTGACCGAGCGAACTGGACGACATGAGCAGCGATGCTCCGACGCAGACGATGATCGGGACTGCGGCGCCGGACGGCTTACCGCCGCTTAGCCTACCGAAATGGGGGGGGCATTCAAGGTCATGGCGTGCTCCGTTCGGAAAAGATGGAAACCCGTGAACACTCGAATTCGATCGGCGACGCGGCTTCTGGTCGTCGCAGCGATGACGAATGCATGCACGGGGGTGCGACTCGCCCGACGCACGAGCGGCATCAGCGGCTTCGCATCCGCCGGCGCGGGGCCACATGTGAAATGGAGACCGGATCGGTGCGGTTTGTCCAAAATATCGCGGCGGTCGCAGCTTGCGCAGGCGGCCCGGACCGCGACCGACGAACTCGCTGGAAGCTCCCGCGCCACCTGCATTCCCCCGTGGCGTGTCGCCTCGTGCGAGTTGCACCGTGCGAGCCGTCCGCCGCGGCGCCGCGCGGCGCTGCACCGCGCGACGATAACCCAATCATGCCACACGTTTCGTTGAGAGGCAAGTTGTTGTCGGTCGGAGTCGCGATTAGAGCAAATCATGAGTGTGCCGCTGGCCGGGAGGCTCGGCAGCGTCCGAAGCACGCCGAACGAGAGCGCGAAACGGCGCCGTATCAATTCGCTTTACGACGCGCCGATGGAACCGCGACATGCGCGCCGGCCGCCCGCCGCGCCTCGGGCGGCCGCCGTGAATTGCGCTGGACTGGCGGTCGGCGCGGGTATAATGATCGGGCCGCGACAGAGCATGCGGCCGGGTAGGGCATGGCCAAAAACACGTTCGCAGACAAGTCCGCGCGAGAAGACTTCTCCGTCATCAAGGAACGAGCGCTGCTCGTGGGCGTGCTGCTCGACGGCGGCCCGCTGATCGGCGACCCGCTGGACGAGCTGGCCGAGCTGGCGCGATCGGCCGGGGCCGAGGTCGTCTCGCGCGTCATCCAGCGGCGCAAGGCGTACGATCCGGCGACCTGCGCCGGCCGCGGCAAGCTGGAGGAAATCCGCCAGCGGGCGGATGCGCACGACGCCAACGTGGTGGTTTTCGACAACGAGCTTTCGCCGTCGCAGATCCGCGAGATCGAGCGCGCCGTGGAGCGCAAGGTCATCGACCGCAGCGAGCTGATCCTCGACATCTTCGCCACGCGCGCCCGCACCGCCGAGGCCCGCCTCCAGGTCGAGCTGGCGCAGCTCGAATACACCGCCCCGCGGCTGCGCGGCATGTGGTCGCACCTCGAGCGCATCGCCGGCGCCGGCGGCGGCACGGGCGTCGGCGCCGTGGGTGGCATCGGCACGCGCGGACCGGGCGAGCGGCAGATCGAAATCGACCGCCGGCTGGTCGAGAAGCGCATCACGATGCTCAAGAGCCGGATCGCAGAGGTCGATCGCCGCCGGGTGCGCGAGGTGCGCGCGCGGGAGCAGTTCTTCACCGTGTGCCTCGTGGGCTATACGAACGCGGGCAAGAGCACGCTGATGAACGCGCTGACGGGCGCCGGGGCCAAAGCCGACGACCGCCTGTTCATGACGCTGGACACGCTCACGCGCCGCTGGGAACTGGGCGGCGGGCGGCACGTGCTGCTGAGCGACACGGTCGGTTTCATCCGCAAGCTGCCGCATCACCTGGTGGCGTCGTTCCGCGCCACGCTCGAGGAGGCGATCCACGCCGACCTGCTGCTGCACGTGGCCGACGCGAGCAACAACGAGTCCGAGGAGCAGATTCTCGCCGTGAACGGCACGCTGTCCGCGATCGGCGCCGCGGGCCGGCCGACGCTGCTGGTGATGAACAAGCTCGACCGCGTCGACGACGAAACCGTGCTTCCGATGCTGCGCCGCCAGCACCCGGACGCGATCTTCGTCTCGGCCGCGCGCGGCGACGGGTTGGACGTGCTGCGCGCCGCGGTGGAGGAGCACTTGCTCGGTCAGCAGCAGCGCGTGACGCTGTCGCTGCCCGCGTCGGACGGAAAGGCGATGTGTTTCCTCGATCGCTTCGCGGACGTGCTTTCGAGCGACTACGACAACGGCCGCGTGACGGTGGACGTGCGCATCTCGCCGCGTGTGCTCAAGCAACTCCACGGGCTGGCGCGCGACGTGCGGCACGCGGACGCCGAGCCGGCATGAAGCAGCGTCAGTTCAGTAGCGTCGCACCCGCAAGCCCGACGAGCAAGACCGGTCAGAGACCGGTCCCCCAATTCCCCCAATTCCCCCAAATCTCCCAATTCCCCGAATTCCTGGTAGCCGACGAGACAGACCGGTCGGAGACCGGTCCCCCGAAGCTGCCGACTTCATTGAGCTACATTACACGATCAGGTTCACCAGCCGTCCCTTGACCACGATCGCACGCTGCACAGACTTGCCCGCCAGTTCCTTTGCAACGACCTCGGCCGCCTTCGCCGCTTCGATCACCTGCTCGTCCGGCGCGTCCGCCGGGACCTGAATCCGCGCCCGCAGCTTGCCCTTGATCTGCACGGCGATCTCGACCGTGTCGTCCTGGACCAGCGTGGGGTCGTAGGTGGGCCACGGCTCGTACGCCAGCGAATCGGCGTTCCCCAGCCGCGACCACAGCTCCTCGCACAGGTGCGGCGCGAACGGCGCCAGCAGCAGCAGGAAGCGCTCCACCTGCGAGCGGCCGATGGTCGGCGCCTTCTGCGCCTCGTTGCTCCAGACGATCATCTGCGCGATCGCGGTGTTGAACGCCAGCCGGCCGATGTCTTCCGAGACCTTCCTGATCGTCTTGTGCAGCAGCCGCTCCAGGCCCGGCTCGGGCGCCTCCGCGATTCGGGATGCGATGCGCCATTCCCCTGAAGCCGGCGCCGCGGGCGAAGCAGCGGCGGATTGACCGCGTTCTGAGACCGCCCCCACCGGCTCGATGACCAGCCGCCACACGCGTTGCAGGAAGCGGTGCACGCCGATGATGTCGCGTGTGTTCCAGGGTTTGCTGGCCTCCAGCGGGCCCATGTACATCTCGTACAGCCGCAGCGTGTCGGCGCCGTACTCGCGGATGATGTCGTCCGGGTTGACGACGTTCTTCTTGCTCTTCGACATCTTGTCGAAGCACTGCACCACCGGACGCCCTTGGTAATAAAACCGCGTGCGGACGCGCTGCCGCGTGTCCGGGTCGGTCAGCTCCGCTTCTGCTCCCTCCTGCACCTGTTCCGCCGGGACGTATACGCCGCGCTCGTCGCGATACGAATGCGCGCCGATCATCCCCTGGTTGAAAAGCTTGTGAAACGGCTCCGGCGTGCTCACGTGCCCCAGGTCGTAGAGCACCTTGTGCCAGAAGCGCGCGTACAGCAGGTGCAGCACGGCGTGTTCGGCCCCGCCCATGTACAGGTCTACGCCGCCGATCTTCGGCCGTCCGTCGGCGCGCCGGCCGCCCATCCAGTAGCGTTCGGCGGCTGGCGCGACCATCTGCCGGTCGTTCTGCGCGTCGCAGAAGCGCAGGTAGTACCAGCACGAGCCGGCCCACTGCGGCATCGTGTTCAGCTCGCGCCGCAGGCGCTGCCCGTCGCGCTCCACGTGCACCCAGTCCGCCGCCCGCGCCAGCGGCGTCTGCGGCTCGGCGTTCGGATCGTCGCTGGCGTGCGGCTTGAAGTCGTCGATTTCCGGCAACCGCACGGGCAGATTGCTCTCCGGCTCGGCGACCGCCCGGCCGTCCGCGCGGTGCAGGATCGGGAACGGCTCGCCCCAGTAGCGCTGGCGGCTGAAAAGCCAGTCACGCAGCTTGTACTGCACGGTGCCCTCGCCGAGGTCGCGCTCCTCCAGCCAGCGGGTGATCTTCCGCTTGGCCTCCGGCGTGGGCAGACCGTTCAGGTCGCAGCAGTCCGGCAGGTGCGGTTCGCCCGGAGGCGGCGAGTTTACGGACACGCCCTCGTCCTCGTAGCCGCGCCAGTTCACCCCCGGCGGCGGCCGCACCACCTGCACTACCGGAAGTCCGAACGCGTCCGCGAATTCCAGATCGCGCTTGTCCGAGCCGGGAACCGCCATGATCGACCCGGTGCCGTAGCTGCCGAGCACGTAGTCGGCGACCCAGATCGGGATCGACTTGCCGTTGGCCGGGTTAATCGCGCAGCCCCCTGTGAATACCCCGGTCTTTTCGCGGGCGCCAGCGGCCCGGTCCAGTTCGCTCTTTTGCCGCGCCTGGGCCACGTATGCGTTCACGGCGTCGCGGCGATCGGGCGTCGTGACCACCGGAACGAGCCGGTGCTCGGGCGCCAGCACGAGGTACGTGGCGCCGTACAGCGTGTCCGGACGCGTGGTGAACACGCGGATGACGTGCGCCTCCTCGGGCCGGCTGGAGGTCAGGCGGAAGTCCACGTACGCGCCTTCGCTGCGGCCGATCCAGTTGCGCTGCATGAGCTTGATCGGCTCGGGCCAGTCCAGCTCCTCAAGGTCGGCGAGCAGGCGCTCGGCGTACTCGGTGATGCGCAGCATCCACTGCTTCATTGGCCGCCGATAGACGGGGTGGTTCCCGCGCTCGCTGCGGCCATCCGCCGTTACTTCCTCGTTTGCCAGCACCGTCCCTAGGGCCGGGCACCAGTTCACCGGCACCTCCGCCATGTAGGCCAGCCGGTGCGCGTCGCGGTATTCCGCGATCTCGGCCTCGCCGCCGGCGCGGACCTCCGGCGGAATCGGCAGCTTGTCGATCGGCCGCGCGCCGCCGACGACCGCGCGCCCGGCCGCGTCGGTCCAGTGGTGCTCGGGGTCGTACCAGGCGTTGTAAATCTGAAGGAATATCCACTGCGTCCAGTGGTAGTACCGCTCGTCGCACGTGGCCAGCTCGCGCTCCCAGTCGTAGCTCAGCCCGATCGTCTGGAGCTGGCGCTTGTACGTCTCGATGTTCTTTTGCGTTGTGATGCGCGGATGAATGCCGGTCTCCACCGCGTACTGCTCAGCGGGCAGGCCGAACGCGTCCCAGCCCATCGGGTGCAGCACGTTGAAGCCGCGCATGCGCATGTGCCGCGCCACGATGTCGGAGGCGATGTAGCCGAGCGGGTGACCGACGTGCAGCCCGGCGCCGGACGGGTAGGGGAAGAAGTCGAGCACGTAGTATTTCGGGCGCTCGCTCCCCCGCTCTCCCGGGTTCGCGGCGCGAAACGTGCGCCGCTCCAACCAGGTGCGCTGCCAGCGCGGCTCGATCTCGCCGAAGGCGTAGGTCGCGCTCATTCCCGGTTCACCTCGCTGGCACGGGCCACTGGGACGCGCCGCCGCACGCCGCGCCGGGCGCGGCCGCCGGGTCGAGGCGGTTGACTTGGACGCCGATCACTGCGGCTCCGGTTCGCCGGCCGATTTCGGCAGCAGGCTGACCATGCCCGTGCGGGCGCAGATGTTGTCGAAATCGCCCCATTCCTGCATGAACTCGAGCTGCTGGTTGAACTGTCGCGAGCGCTGCAACGTCGCCCGCTTGGCGTCGAAGTCACCCAGGTACATGGGCTGAATCTCGCGCAGTTCCGCGACCACCCACTTGAAGTTCTTGGCCACCGGGGCGCACACCACGCGCCGCCCGCTCTCCCCCGCGGGTTGCGTGGCGATTGCGAAAACCTTCTCGCTCAGCTCCGGCGCCAGGCCGACGTTGGGGATCGGCGTGCCTTGCCGGCGGAAGTTCGGCGGCGTGGTCGGGCCGAGCAGCGCCGCGGGCGACGCCGGGCCTGGCGTGGCAGGCTCCGACTCGGCCGGTGGCGTGAGCAGCTCCTTGAGCTGCGTCGCGGCCTCGACTGCGGCCTTCAGGCCGTCGCGCCGCGCCGCATCCGCCAGGGCGCGGGCGTGCTCGCCAGCCAGTTCGTGTGCCCGCGCCAGCTTCCAATCCGCGGTCACCTGGTCCCGGACCTCCTCGAGCGAGGCCGGCGGACCCGCGGGCAGAGCCTGCGTGACGCGCATCAGGTACGCCTGGTAGGGGCGCGGCTGGCCTTCCGCGTCGGGACGCATCTCAATCAGCACTGGCGCCGGCTCGTTGACCTTCAGTACGCTGACGTCATCTTCTCCGGCCGGCTGAACCAGCCCGACCACGCGGAACGCGAGGTCGGCGGCCCCGACGGTCTGCCGGGCCACCGTCGCCTGCGCGCGGCCGATTCCCGGCTCGCGACGCAGCGACGTCTGGTCCAGCGGTCCCAGCTCGCGGCGCGCCACCGCCCCGCGGCCGGCGTACTTGGCCGCGACGGCCGCGAAGAGCCCCGCAGAAGGTTCGGTCGCGGCGTTCGCGTCGAATCCGCGGCGGCACTCGTCGTACATCTCGTTCACCAGGCGCTGGGCCTCCTCGATCGCCTTGGCGGCGCGGGCGTCCTCTCGCACGCGCGGCTCGGCCTCCTCAAACGTCATCTGAATCTGGGGCGGCGCGGCGCCGGCGTCCGCTTCGGGAGACGGCCCCTCAACGGACTTCATGTAGCGCTGCCGGTTCGAGTCGTAGAAGGCCTGTGCTTCGCGCTTCGAGATTCGGACTTTGGTCTGGATCTCGGCTGGGTCAACGGTCAGGATTTCAACCCGGACCCGGTCGGGGATGCGGTAGCCGAACGCCAGCTCGCTCTCGGAATGCGCGGGCGCCTTGTCCTTGTATTTCTCGAAGTGCTCGACGAGCTGCTCTTCGGTGGGCTCGCCGACGTGTCGCAGCAGCGCCTTGTCGTCTATCACGGAGAGCTCGACCGACGCGTTTTGATTCTGCTGCTGGTAAAGCTGCTCCATCCGCGGCAGGCTCTCGCCGACGGCCGCTTCAAGCTGGTAGCCGAACAGGTTTCGAGCGGCGACCACGCGCCCGATCGCGTCATAGATCGCGTCCAGGCTCATGTGTGTGCGGTCGCGCAGGTTCTCCAGGTACGCGCCGGGGACCTGGTTCGCCTCGAGCATTTGAACCACTTGCTCGCGCGGAACGCGGATTCCAAGCTGTTCGGCCTCCGCCATCAGCAGGTACCGCCCCAGCCGTGCGTCCAGTTGATTGTCCGCGTTCACCGGCGGCAGGCTGATCCGCAGCCCCGCCGCAATCGACAGGGCCTGGTCGGCGCCGTCCAGGTCCACCAGCCGGACGGTCCGCCCGAAAACCTGCGCGACCGGTTCGTTGGTGCCGGTGTCGGCGGTGCCGAAGGTGTGAATCACGTCCTGGATCAGAAACACGACCAGCAGCATCGCCATCACGATCAGGATCAGGACGCGGCTGTTCTCGCGGAGCTTGCGGGTGAGCTTCATGCGCGAATCCCTGTGGCCGCCGCCAAGTGGGCTGTCCGGACCGATCCCGGCGGCGGAAATCGCCGATGATAGAGTCCGGCGGCTCAAACACAAGCGGCGAGCTTACCGGACGAAAGGATTCAGCGGCCAAGTGCGTCGTGCCGCTGCGGCGGATTGCGGCACGCCGATTTGCCCCGGCGCGGAACGTTTCCTACGCTTGGGATCAGGGCAGGTTGTTCCCACGCGAAGCTTGAGCGGAGCCGGGCATGTGCGCAACGCTTGCGTCCATTCGACGCCGTTTCCTCGCCGGCGAGCATGCCGCGACGGCCACCGAGTATGCGGTCATGCTGGCGCTGGTGCTGGTTGTGATCATCGCGAGCGTCACGATCTACGGGCAGTCGCTGAACACGAAGTTCAACGACATCCAGACCACGCTGTTCTCGTAGCCGCAGGCGGCGGATCGACATGGGATTCGAATGGAGCCACATCTGGATCCTCGTGATCGCCGTGTGTGCGCTGGCCGGCTGGTGGCTGAGCCTGCGCCCGGAAGCCTCCTACCGCGGCATTTCCCCGACCATGTCCGTGCTGATCGTCCTCATGGCGGTGCTGATGTGTGTGCTGGCGCTCAGCGGGCAGCAGGCCGACGCGCGCCCGCCCGTGCGGCACTTCGCCCTGGCGGCGACGTCCTGAGGCGCCTGGCGCGCCCGCGGCGCTCCGCGAAGCAACTGCAAGATTCGAAGTTCGAGTAACGAACGGAGTTCGACGTGCGGGAAGCGCGCTGCGCGCGGCCCTGCCGAGTTTCTGTCCGAACCCCTCGCGGAAGCGAGGGGCGGATTCGCACACCGCTTGGAGCGATCTCCCGCGCAAACGCGACGATTCTCGACCGCACCCGGCGCACGGCAATTCTGACACGCAATTCCGGGCGTGGTTCTGCCCGGGGGGAAGCACGGCAGCTCAATCCGAGTGCTCGAACGGCGGCCGGGCGATCAGCATCGGCCGGCGCTGGGCGACGCTCAGCAGCAGCCCCAGCGCGGCGAAGTTCGCCCACAGGCTGCTCCCGCCGTAGCTCACGAACGGCAGCGTCATCCCGGTGATCGGCGCCAGCCCGATCGTCATCGAGATGTTCAGCAGCGCCTGGGACACGATCATGACCACCACGCCCACCGCCAGCAGCCGGCCGAACGGGTCGTTGGTGACCAGCGCGACCTCGAGCCCGCAGACGACGATCACCACGTACGCGAGAATGATGAGCGCGCAGCCCGCCAGGCCCCACTGGTTCCCGATGATCGCGAAGATGAAGTCGTTGTGCTCCTCCGGCAACAGCCCGCGCTGAACAAATGAGCCGCCGCCGTAGCCCTGGCCCCACACGCCGCCCGTGCCGAGTGCGATCTTGGACTGGCGGAGCTGGTATCCCGGGCCCATGTGCCAACGCTCGTCCGCGACGTTCTGCTTCAGCAGCACCTCGACGCGCTGCTTCTGGTATTCCTGCATCCCGTAGGCGTAGAACAGCGGCAGCGTCGCGCCGCCGAGCACCACGATTGCCGCCAGGTGCCACAGACGCGCCCCCGCGATGAAGATCATCGAGAACAGCACCGGCAGCAGCATCAGCAGCGTGCCCAAGTCGGGCTGCTTCAGGATCAACACCATCGGCAGCAGCGTCAGCAGGAACGGCGGGATCAGCCCCGGCAGCCGCCGGTATGACTTCCGGAAGCGCAAATAGCGCGCCAGCGCCAGGATCAGCGCGACCTTGACGAACTCCGACGGTTGCAGGGCGAAGATCCCCAGCTCGATCCAGCGCCGCGCGTTCCGCCGCACCGGGATCAACGGCAGGTCAACCCAGTGGTCGACCACCAGCGCCACGAGCGAGAGCACGACCAGCCAATACACCGGAAACGTATAGAAGCCGATGCGCCGGAAATCGAGCCTCATCATCAGCAGCATGATCGCCACGCCCGACGCCAGGTAGAACGCCTGCTTGGTGGTGTTGACGCCGACCGCCTGCACGGCGCGCTCCAGCCAGCCGGCGGCCGCGGCCGGCGGCCGGGCGGCCGAAAACGCCGCGGAATCGATCGAGCGATCCGTGGCGTGGATGGACGCCAGCCCCAGCGTGAATAGCACCAGCACGGGGATCGCCAGGCTCCACCCCAGCACCGTCAAGCTCAGCACCGGGCGTTCGCTCATGGCGCGCACTGCACGGGCGCCGAACGCGCGCTCGTTTTTTTCGAGTCTGCGGTCCGCCGCATCGGATCAGCCCCATTCCGGCTCGGCCTGAAGCAGCAGCTCGGCGATGCGCTTGGCCACGGGGCCGGCGACGTTGCCGCCGCTGCCGCCGAACTCGATGATCACGCTGATCGCGTACACGCTGCCGCGCGGCCGGGCGCCGCGCGGGGTGCGCGCCGGCTGCGTGTAACCGGTGAACCAGGCGTGCGCGGGGAGCTTGTCGCCTTCCTGCCAGGCGGGAAACCGGTCCTGCGCGCGCCAGCCGACAAGCCTGGGCGGCGGCGAAACGTCCGCAAAGCGCAACGCCGCCTCTTCCTCCGACGTGGCCAGGACAGTTTCGCGCCGGCCGCCGGGCCATTCGAAGAAATAGCGCCGGTTCAACACCAGCGGAACCGCCTGCGCCGACCCGGTCTTGCCGCACAGCTCGTAATCGTCCATGTCCAGTTTCGCCGCGTACGCCGTCCCGCCGCGCTCGTTCACCACGCGCCACAGCCCCTCCCGCAGCACGCGCAGGTGGCGCTCGTCCAGCGGCACCGCGGGCGCTTCCGGCGGCCCCACGCGCCGGCCGCTGCCGTCGCGCGCCAGGCACACCGGCCGCCACTCGCCTTCGGCCAGCGACGCGATTACGTTCGCGGCCTGGAGCGGCGTGGCGCACACTTCGCCCTGCCCGATCGAGTAGTTCCAGACGTCGGCGGCTTGCGGCTGCGGCGACCCGGGGCGGGCGGCCGCGAGCCACTCCGCCGTCGGAACGATCCCGTCGGTCTCCTCGATCAGCCCGGTTCCCTGCGTGCGGCCGAGGCCGAGCGCGTTGAACCAGCGACACAGCCGCTCCAGCCCGAGCCGGTCGCCCACCGTGTAGAAGTAGATGTTGCACGAATTCCGCAACGCGTCGCTGGCGTCGAGGCCGTCGGGGTAGCCGCGCATGTCGTGCGTGACGCCCGGATACTGGTTGTAGATCCAGCAGCGGAACTTGCCCTGATCGTTCGGCAGGAAGTGTCCCGTGCAGTGGATCCGCGCGTGCTCTCCCACGACGCCCTCCGCCAGCCCGCCGTACAGTGTGATCACTTTGCACGTCGAGCCAGGGGGATATGCGTTCGACACGGCCCGACAGCGCAGCGGCGTGCGGCGCGTATCCGCAGCCAGCCGGTCGCCTTCGCGCTCGAGCTGCTCCTGCGAATATGCCGGGTAGCTCACCAGCGCGATGATCTCACGCGTCTCGGCGTCGAGCACGACCGCCGCCCCGCCCGCCGGGTGTTCGCTGTTCTCGACCGCCTCGGCAAGGAGCTCGTACACGCGCGACTGAATCTGCGCGTCGATCGTCAGGTACACGTCGCGCCCGGGCTGCGGCGGCGTGTGCTCGATGGTGTGCCGGTCGAAGTCCTCGACCACGCGGCCGCGCGTGCCGCGCAGCGTCAGCTCGGCCAGGCGCTCGACGCCGGAGACGCCGCACAGGTCGTCGCGCGCCAGCGCGCGAAGTTCGTCGGCCGCCAGGGAGTCGGCCTCGATCTGCTCTGGACTTGCGGCGCCCAGCCGGCCGAGAACGTGCATCAGGGCGTCCGGGGCGCGTGCGACGCGATGCGAGCTGGGCACGACGCGAAGCCAGGGGTCGCCCTCCAGCGCCAGCCGCACGCCGACCGCCGTCCGATCGTCGACGTTGTCGATGAGCGGGTGAAGCAGCGCCTCTTCCCGAATGCTCGGCACGTTCGGCGAGCGACTGCGGATGAAATCGCGCATGGCCTGCGTGCGGCGGACGATCGAGGCCGCCCGCGCGCGCAGAGAGTCCTCCGGGACTCCGGTCAGTTCAACCAGCTTCCGCCACATTCCCGCGACGCGCGTGCGCAGTTCGGCGACGGACTCGGCCAGCGGGCGGTCCTTGGGCGCAATATCGCTGCGGCGCAGCTCGCGGGCCAGCGCTTCGAGGTAGCGCGAGTCCTCGCCGGACAGCACGGCATAGTGGACGTTCACGTCGTACGTCGGCACGTCGCTGATCAGCAGCGCGCCGTTGCGGTCGCGAATGGCGCCCCGCGGAGCGCGCAGATACTGAATGGGGCGGGTGAGCTGGCGGTCCGCCAGGCCCTGGTAATCGGCCGCGCGCACGACCTGGATTTCGACCAGCCGGGCGACGATCACGCCGGTCAGGACGACCATCAGGACGATGAACCAGCGCAGCCGACGCTCGAACAACGTGGGCCTCCATGCACCCGCAGCGCGCCGACCTCGCGCGGCGCGGCCCATGCCGGCCAGCGCCGACGGTCGTCATCGGCCGGATTACGGGCGGAACGCCCGCGCGGCGCCGCCGCCAACCGCCGTCGCGATCTCACACCTTCAATCGACGGCTTGCAAGACCGGCGGAGCGGGCCTGTAAGCCGGATTCTGTGCCCGGGCGAGCCGCACGCTTTCGCACGCGGCTCACGTCCGCACGTGCGCTCTCACGCACGTGACCGAAACGGGCGGCGGCCATTCGACTAGGCCCGCCGTTGCCGGCGGGCTCGAGCGCCCTACCCGGGGCTGATGACGAGCCGGGCCGGCTCTCGCCCCCTACTTGGGCTTGCTGGCGGTGGGGTTTGCCGTGCCGCGGCTGTCACCAGCCGCGCGGTGCGCTCTTACCGCACCGTTTCACCCTTGCCTGTGATGCCCGACGACCCGTTTGCGCACGGGGCGAGTCGCAACGCCTCGCGGCCTCCTGCGGACCCGGCGCGCCCGCCCCGTGGACAAAGCGAGGCGTCGGGCATCCATCGGCGGTCTGCTTTCTGTTGCACTTTCCCTGGGGTCGCCCCCGGTGGCCGTTAGCCACCACCGTGCCCTGTCCAGTCCGGACTTTCCTCCGACGCGGCCCGAAGGCGCGCCGGCGGCCGCCCGGCCCACTCCGCCAGTGGGATTCTAACACGGCCGCTCGCATCGCTCACTCTTGCGAATTCGGGCTATGTTCCCGCCGCATTCCGCTTTCCTCGATTGCGCGCTATCATTCGCGCCGCCTTCACCTCCCACAGGAGTCCATCCATGAACGTCCGAGCTTATGTCGCCGAGTTCATCTCCACGTTCGCGCTGGTGTTCATCGGCGTGGCCGCGATCGCCAACAACGCCGGCGGACTCGTCGGCGTGGCCCTGGCCCACGGCCTGGCCCTGTGCGTGATGATCACCGCCACGGCCGCGGTCAGCGGCGGCCACGTGAACCCGGCGGTGACGATCGGGCTGCTCGTGACGGGCAAGATCGACCTGCCGAACGCAATCGGCTACATCGTCTCGCAGTGCCTCGGAGCGGTGGCCGCCTCGCTGGTGCTGTTGGCGGCGATCCCCGGCGGCGCGGCTATGCTCGCGGGCGGCACGCCCGCGCTGGCGAAGGACGTGTCGACCGCCGGCGGGATCATCATGGAGGCGGTCATGACGTTTTTCCTCGTGTTCGCGGTGTACGGGACCGCGGTGGACGCGCGGGCGCCGAGGCTCGGCGGCTTGCTCATCGGTCTGACCGTCACGCTCGACATTCTCGCGGGCGGGCCGTACACGGGGGCGGCGATGAACCCCGCCCGGCACCTGGGTCCGGCGCTGCTCAGCGGAAGCTCGGCCCACATGGCGGCGATCTGGCTCTACTGGGTCGGCCCGGCGCTCGGCGGCGCGGTCGCGGGACTGGTCTACCATCATGTGCTGTGGGCGCCGCAGCCGACGCGAAAGGCGGCGTGAGCGGCCGCGCGCAGGGGATTTGCCCGATGACCGGCGGACCTGGAAGCCCGTTGAATGCTCTGTGGCGCCGGGCTTCAACCCGCGCTTTCGCCGACCGGCGCTCGATGCCGCTCCCGCTGGCGCGCCCTTCTCAATGGGCTGCGACCCGCCTGGCGTTGCTGCCAACGCTGCTTGCGCTGAGTGCGTGCGTCGGTCCGACGGATTCCGGCGGCGACGGCCAACCGGTCGATGCCGGCGGCGGGTCAACGACGACACCGTCCGGCGGCGGCGGGTCGGGGACGCTGACGGTCCCCGACGTCGACCTGGACCGCCTGCCGCAGCTCCGCGCCGCCGCTCTGCGCGACGTGCGCGACTGGGCGTACCAGCTCCAGGGGACGCCGGCGCTCGACCTGGCGCCGCTGGCGCGCTCCGCGTTCGATCTGTTCGTGATCGACTATTCGGCGGACGGGAGCGCCGCAGGCGAGTTCACGCCGCAGCAGATTCAGTCGTTGCGCGAGAGCGGGCCGCGGCCGCGGATCGTTCTGGCGTACATGAGCATCGGCGAGGCCGAAGTGGGACGTTTCTACTGGAATGACGCCTGGGTGACGCCGAACCCGGGCCGCGATCCCGACGGACCGTTCACGCTCACCGCGGCGGCCCCGGACTTCCTCGTCGAGCCGAACCCGGACTTCCCCGACAACTTCAAGGTGCGCTACTGGCTCGATTCGTGGCGGCGCATCATCGTCGAAAACCCCGGCGGCGACCCGCTGATCGGCGACGCCGACAGCTACCTCGACCGGATCATCGCGGCCGGTTTCGACGGCGTGTACCTGGACATCATCGACGCCTTCGAGTTCTTTGGACTCGAAGGGACCGGCGAGCGGCCCCAGGCCGCGTCGGAGATGATCGACTTCGTGGCCGCCATCACCCGCCACGCCCGCACGGTGCGCGGCCGAACGAGCTTTCTCGTCGTGCCGCAGAACGGCGCCGGGATCATCGCCGCCGCGGCCTTTCCGGCCGCGACGGTTCCCGCGGGCGTGTCCGCCACGGATTTCGCGGCGCAGCGTCGGGCCGATTACTTCGCCGCCATCGACGGCATCGGCGCCGAGGACACGTTCTACTTCGGCGACGCGGACGAGAACAACCCGCTCGATCCGCAAGCGGCCGCGATCGCGCTGCTGGACGGGTTCCGCGCCGCGGGGCTGGCGGTGCTGGCGATCGATTACGTCACGCGGAACGAGCTCATCGACGACTTCTACGGCCGCGCCAAGGCGCGCGGTTGGCTGCCGTACGCGTCGATCCGCGACCTGTCCACGCTGACCGTCAATCCCACGCAGCCGCCGGTGGATTGAACCCGCGGCGCGCTACTGGCCCGTCAGCGGCCCGAATCCGCCGCCGGACACCAGCACGGGGGCGCGGACGGTAATTGTCTGGTTCGCGGCCACGTTCAGCAGCGAGGTCGTCGTGCCGTCGTTCCAGCGCACGCGCAGCTCGTCGGCGACCCCTGCGCCCGCCAACCCGAAGTGCGCGAACAACTCGCTCTGCGCGAGGTAGTTCGTGCCGGAGTCCAGGTGCCGCACCTGCGTCAGCCCGCCGGCACGAACGGTAATGCGTGAGCCGATCCCGTTCGGCGCAAGATCGGACCGGCCGCTCGTGTCGAGCGCCACGCGCAGCCAGTTGGTCTGCGGGCCGGAGAGCTGGTTCACATAGAAGCGCAGCGGCTCGCGCCAGCAGAAGATCACGATGTCCTGATCGCCGTCGTTGTCAAAGTCGAAATTCAGCAGCCCGCGACCGTCGATCAGGTCGTCCAAGCCGGCGTCGACCGCGGACTCGATGAACGTGCTGCCTCCCTGGTTCATGTACAGGTAATTCTGCTCGTACTTCCACTCGATCGTGTTCCAGCCGTTGGTCTCGACCAGGTCCAGCCAGCCGTCGTGATCCAGATCGACCGCGGCCGTCCCCCATCCCCACCCGCCGTCGCGAACGCCCGCCGGCAGGCTGCGCTCGACGTAGACGTTGTTGCCGAGATTGCGGTAGAGCATGTTCCCCGGTACCACGCCCGGCGGCGGAAAGTCGTAGAAGATCGACGTGACGTACCAGTCGAGCCGCCCGTCATTGTCGAAGTCGCCGACGGTCTGGCCCATGCCGTTGCCTTCGATCCCCACGCCCGCCGCGGCGGTGGAGTCCTTGAACGTGCCGTCGCGGTTGTTTTCGAGGTAGATCGTGTCGTGAAAATCCGCGACCCACAGCAGCTCCGGCCAGCGATCTCGGTCCATGTCCACGAACCGCGGTGAGAAGCCCTGCACGCCGGACAGATTCGTGGGGATCGCGGAGGCGGTGACGTCGGTGAACGTGCCGTCGCCGTTGTTGCGGAACAGCCGGTTGCCGAGCGTGTTCTCAAACCAGCCGGCAACGGCCAGATCGAGGTCTCCATCAAGGTCGTAATCGCCGAAGGCGGCGCCCATGCCGTCCGCCAGGACCGGCGATGTATAGTTGACGCCCGCCGCGGCCGCCACGTTCGTGAACGAAACGCCGCCGTTGTTGCGGTAGAGCCGGTGCATGCCCGGCGCCACGTCGCTGTTTCCAACCCCCAGACTGGTGACGTACAGGTCCAGCCACCCGTCGCCGTCGTAGTCGCCGCACGCGGCGCCGATGCTGTACTGCACCGCGGCGACGCCCCACTCCGCCGCGCGGTCGGTGAACGTGCCGTCGCCGTTGTTCATGTAGAGCTTGTCCGTGGTCGTCGCGGTTCCGCCGCCGCCGCACACGAACAGGTCGAGCCAGCCGTCGCCATTGAAGTCGCCGCACGCCCCGCCGCCGAACATCGGCCGTGCGGACGTCCGGTCCGCCGGCGTGTAGGTCGTCGACAGTCCGCGCGCCGCGGCCTGTTCAAGGAAGTACGGGACCTCCGCGAGGCTCGTGCTGACTCCAACTCCCAGCACGGCTGCCGCAAGCGCCGCCGCCACCGACCTCGGCCGCCGCAGTCCGCGCTCCGTTGATGATGAGAACATTCCTCAGACACTCCCGTGTTCCAGGCAGAGTTGCCGCGTCGCGTCGCGTCAGCCCCCGGCCCCGGCCGGGCTGAACGGGCCGGAATTGGAGAGCAGGGGCGCTGCGATCGTGAGCGTCTGATTCGCGGTCACATTTCGCAGGATGGTGGACTCGCCCGAGGCCCAGCGGATGCGCAACTCCGTCACCGATTGCGCGGCGCCCAGCCCGAAGTGCGCCGACATTTCGCTCTGGGAGAGGTAGCTGCTGTTCGCCTGGACCGTCCGCACCTGCACGGCCGGGCCGACGCGCACGCTGACCCGCGCGCCGATGCCGTCCGGCGCCAGGTCCGGACGGGCGCGCGTGTCCAGAAACACGCGCAGGTAGTTCGCCCCAGGCCCGGCCAACTCATTGCGATAGAAGCGCAGCGGCTGGTTGAAGTTGAAGAACACCAGGTCCTGGTCGCCGTCGTTGTCGGCGTCGAAGTGCAGCATGCCGCGGCCGTCCATCGGTTCGTCCAGCCCGACGGCGCCGGTGACGTCGTCGAATGTCAGGTTTCCGTTGTTGCGGAACGCGAACGGCGGAATGAGCAGGTACTCGATGTCGTTCCAGCCGTTGTGCTCGACGAGGTCGAGCAGGCCGTCGTTGTCGAAGTCGGTCGCGACCGTGCCCCAGCCGTAGGCCCCGTGGCGCACGCCGGCGGCCAACCCGATCTCCTGGTACGCGTGCTGCGCGAGGTTGTGATAGAGCATGTTGCCCGGCTCGCTGCCAGGTGGCGGGATGCTGCGGTCGATCGACGTGACGTACCAGTCCAGCCGCCGGTCGTTGTCGAAGTCGCCGATCGTCTGCCCCATTCCGTTCGACTCCATGCCGACGCCGGCGGTGGTCGTCGCGTCGCTGAACGTCCCGTCGCGGTTGTTCACGAGATACGTCGTCGTGCCGAAGTCCGCGACCCACAGCAGCTCCGGCCAGCGGTCGCGGTTCATGTCCACGAACGCGGGCGTGAACCCGCGCACGCTCTGCATCTCGCGCAGGATCGCCGTCGCCGTCACGTCGGTGAACGTGCCGTCGCCGTTGTTTTGAAACAGGCGGTTGCCGCCGGTGTTCACGAACCAGCCCGCCACCGCCAGGTCCAGGTCGCCGTCCAGGTCGTAGTCCCCGAACGAAGCGCTGAACCCGTCGCCCGCCGCCGGCGACGAATAGGCGACGCCGGCGGGCAGCGCCACGTCGCTGAACGACTCGCCCCCGTTGTTGCGATAGAGCCGGTGCCGACCGGCCTGCCGCGTGGCGCCGTCGCCGAAGCTGGTGACGAAGATGTCAAGCCAGCCGTCAGCATCGAAATCGGCAACCGCCGCTCCGACGCCGTTGTGTGTCGCAGCCACGCCCCAGGCGGCGGCCTGGTCGGTGAACGTCCCGTCGCCGTTATTGATAAACAGGCGGTCCGGCCCGGTCGAGCCGGAGAGCACGTAGAGGTCCTGCCAGCCGTCGCGATTGAAATCGCCGCAGGCGCCGCCAGCATAGAACGGCAGCGAGCCGATGTTCATCGACATGGAATACGTGTTTGCCACTCCCGCCGCAGCGGTCTGGTTGCTGAATTGGAGCGACTGCGCGTCGGCGACGATGGCCGGCATTGCCAGGACGGCCGCCCCGATCATCGGGGCGAGCGCCCCGTGTCCACCCGGCGCTCCCATGGATCGTCTCCGAAGTGACCCCGGTTCCATTGGCTGCACGCTCTCACGCGCGCTCGCGGATCAGGGCGCAGTGCGGACCGCCGGCTCGGCCGGTCCGCCGGAACTGATCCTCGGCGCGGCGATCGTAATCGTCTGGTTCACGGCGACATTTGTCAGGATCGTCTGCTCGCCCGATGCCCAGCGGATTCTCAGTTCGGCCACGTTCTGCGCGCCGGCCAGCCCGAAGTGCGCCGATGTCTCGCTCTGGGAAAGGTAGTTTCCGCCGCCGTCCAGATGTCGCACCTGCGTCAGCCCGTTGGCGCGGACCGTGACGCGCGAGCCGATGCCGTCCGGTGCCAGGTCCGGTCGATCAGTCGTATCCAGAAACACGCGCAGCCAGTTCGCGTTTGCTCCCAGCAGATTGCAGCGATAGACGCGAACTGGATCCGACCAGCCGAAAAGAACCAGGTCCTGGTCGCCGTCGTTGTCCATGTCGAAGTTCAGCAGCCCGCGGCCGTCGTACGGATCGCTCAGCCCGATCGCGGGACCGGCGTTGGAATAGTCCAGTCCGGTCCCCACGTTCAGCCATGCGTACATCGGCTCGCCGATGAATTCGATCGTCCACCAGCCGTTGTTCTCCACGATGTCGAGCCAGCCGTCGTGGTTCAGGTCCACAGCCACGACGCCCCAGCCCCAGCCTCCGTTGTTGACGTGCGCGATCCTGGACGTTTCGAAGTACACGTCTCCGCCCTGGTTGAGATAGAGCATGTTGCCGTTGGGATTGCCGATCGGCCCGGAGTCGTAGTAAATCGACGTGACGTACCAGTCCAGCCGGCCGTCGTTGTTGAAATCCCCAATCGTCTGGCCCATGCCATTGGTCTCGATCCCGACGCTGGACTGCGCCGTATGCTCCGTGAACGTCCCGTCCGCGTTGTTGACGAAGTATTTCGACGTGCCGTAGTCGGCGATCCACAGCAGCTCAGGATAGCGATCGCGGTTCATGTCTACGAAACGCGGCGTGAATCCGCGGACGGGCATCATGTTGAACAAAACGGCGCTGGCCGTCACGTCCGTGAATGTACCGTCGCCGTTGTTGCGGAAGAGCTTGTTGCCATTCGAGTTCTGGAACCAGCCCGCCACCGCCAGATCGAGGTCGCCGTCCAGGTCATAGTCGCCCCAGGCCGCACCGAATCCGTCACCGACCGAGGGCGACGTAAAGCGGACTCCGGCCGCGTCCGCCACGTCGGTGAACGTCCCGTCGCCGTTGTTGTGGTACAAGCGGTGCGCGCCCGGCTGGCGCGTCGATCCGTTCCCGAAGC
>JABRWC010000173.1:0-14586 GCA_039961675.1 Phycisphaerae bacterium | reverse complement strand
GACGTGCAGCGGCGGCTCGGGGCGGCGGGGGGCGGGATGCAGCGCGGTCTCCATGTCGTCCTCTCTCGCATCGGCGCGGTGGCGCGGTCGTCGGCAATCTCGTCAAGGGGGGCGACCCCCGCCAGGCGCCGAAGACGGCTGGCATCGGGTCGCCGCGGCGTAGGACGGCTGGCGGCGTGCCGGCCGTCCTGGAGGCCGCGAGGTCGGCTCAGGCCCCGGTCTCGATCGCGCGGTACGCGTCGAGAATCAGGTCCCGCACCGCCTCCTGTGCGCTGACGTCCCCGTTGGCGGGGCGCAGCAGCGCGAAGCTCCGGCGCTCGCCGTTGACGGCGTACTGCCGGGCCGGGAACGTCACGTTGCGCCCTCCTCCGGAGCGCCGTTCCCAGACGGCGAAGCCGATGAGTTTCAGTCCGGCCAGCGGACCGGCATCGGCTTCGAAGATCACCTCCGCATCCGCGAGCTTCCCGGGGGGATGGCCCGTGGTGTTCGGGAGGATCCGGACCGACACGACCTCTGCGTTCTTCCTGGACATAGGCCCTCCTGGGCACGCCGCGGATCGGGGATCGACGGCGCGAGTGAAGTCCCGGCGCATCCGAGGGATGCGGGGAACGAGGTGGGACGCACCGGCCCGAGGGGCAGGTGCGCGGCGACGGGCGAAGCCGTCGGTGTACCTAGATGAACAGGGATTGCGACCGAAAAGTAACAGATGAGGGCATCGCACCAGCGACACGCCGCGACCCAGCCCCAATGACCGTGGCGTGCAGTGCCTCATCAGCTAGACTCTATAGCGGGACGAGATGACCAGAGTGGCAGTCAGTCCTCGAATTCTCCAGTGGGCGCGGACTCGGGTCGGCAAGGACCTCGAGCAGCTCCGCGCGAAGTTCCCACGGATCGCGCAGTGGGAGACAGAAGAGGTCCGTCCAACACTGAAGCAACTTGAAGCCTACGCAAGAGCGACGCGCACGCCGTTCGGCTACTTCTTCCTCGAGGAGCCGCCCGCGGAGGAGCTACCGATACCGCACTTTCGGACTCACACGACCGCGGCACCCCAACGCCCGAGCCCCGACCTGCTGGAGACCGTCCAGACGATGCAGCGCCGTCAGGATTGGTTGCGCGAAGTGCTGATCGAGGACGGTGAACCTCGGGTTCCCTTCATCGGCACCGCGCGGCTCGAAGATCCTATCGAGGCTGTAGCCGCGAGGATTCGTGACACCCTCGGACTCAACACGAACTGGGCACAAGCGCTGCCCACCTGGACCGCCGCGTTGCAGAAGTTGCGGGACGTCCTCGACGCAGCCGGTGTGGTCGTTGTGACCAACGGTGTGGTTGGGAACAATACACACAGGAAACTTGATCCGGCGGAGTTTCGGGGTTTTGTGCTCGTCGATGAGTACGCGCCGCTGGTGTTCATCAACGGCTCGGACGCCAAGGCCGCTCAAATGTTCACGTTGGCCCACGAGTGCGCCCATCTCTGGTTCGGGCAGAGCGCGGTGTTCGATCTCCGGGAACTGCAGCCAGCCAGTAACCGCATCGAGATCGTCTGTAATGCCGTTGCCGCAGAGTTACTGGTAGCGGAAACGGAATTACGTGCACAGTGGGATCAAGCTCGCATGGCGGAACGGCCTTTTGAGTATCTTGCCAGATACTTCAAGGTGAGCGCCATCGTCGCAGCCCGCCGAACACTGGACCTGCAGCTCATTACTCGCAATGAATTCTTTGATTTCTATCAGGCTCACCTCGCCGAGGCGCGGCAACGTGCCGAGACGACTGATAACCGCGGTGGGGATTTTTACCTGACACAGAACGTTCGGCTCGGCCGTCGATTCGCACTTGCAGTCGTGAACGCCGTCGAGGAGGGTCGTCTCACTTACCGGGAAGCCTATGGGCTAACCGACCTCTGGGGCCAGACGTTCGATAAGTACGCCGCTGAACTTCAGGGCCAACGCAGATTATGAACGGAACGCTTGGTCCTGATGTTGCGATGACGTTTCTGCTTGACTCCAATATCTTCATTGAGGCGAAGCAGCGGTATTACGCTTTCGATATTTGTCCGGGCTTTTGGCAGGCGCTTGTATGGCAGTACGGCCGTGGCAGACTCCTGAGCATTGATCGCGTTAAGACTGAACTCACGGACAACTTCGACGACGATGACGAGCTGAAAAAATGGGTGCTCACGACCATGCCTCATGCCTGCTTCCTGAGCACCGATCAGGAAGCTGTACTTGATGCTTACAGGGATGCCGTTGGCTGGGTTATGGCGCAGCCACAGTTCACCCCAGCGGCCAAGGCTGAGTTCGCATCAGTTGATAACGCAGATGCGTGGGTGATTGCCGTCGCAAGGGCCGTCGACGCGACGATCGTCACGCACGAAAAGCCCAACCCCAACAAGAGGAACAAGGTGCCTATTCCGAACGTCTGCGTTGCGCTCGGTATTCCGTACGTGGACACCTTCGGGATGCTGCGTGCACTCGCTACCCGCTTTTCGTGGCATGAGCCGTGATCCATTTGCGTGTCGTCTCGGCCGTGAGCCGCGGCGAGGAGTCCGATCCCCAGTGCAATACGAGTGCGCCGCCGCTCGCTTCACGTCCGTACTTGGCCGCTCGCTGCAATTTCTCGCGTAGCTCCCGTTGCGACCAAGGTGGCCGACATCGTGCGTTCCAATCCGCGAGCACTGAAAGCGCCGCATCAGCATCCAGGTCAAAGCCACGGACCAGGCGACAGCAGACGCGGAATGTGTGCAAGTCCCCGTGCTGACCAGCAACGGCCGGCGGGACGTTCGCCAGGTAGCGCCGCGCGCGCTCCACGGGGTCCAGCCGGCTTGCCCACCGCCGGTCGTTTCGGGTGGCGGGCACGATGTCGGGAACGGTCGGCAGTTCGACACTCGGGAACGCGGTCGGCGCGTGCACGGTCTCCGTGTCGCGGTACTCGATGGTCACGAGGTGCGGCGGCACGTACTTGTGATTCATGAAGCCGACCAGCCTCGTCGTCTGCGTCGCCGGTGTCGCAGCGGTGTCGGTGCCGAGCTCCTGTGACAGCCTCTTCTGGAGTGCTTCCACGCGTGCGGCATCGAAGCCTCCGACCCGCCAGAAGACGTGCACGCGGTTGGGGGACGAGTGCAGCACGTACGAGGGCGGCGGCAGGTCGCCGCGGGCCGCGATTGCAGCCAGCACCGCCGGCCCGTCCCGGTCCGCCTCGAGGAACACGTGGCGAATCGCACCGACCGCGTCGCGGGTCCGCGATCGGCGTCCCGGCGCGATCGCGTTCACGGACACGTAGACGTTGAACCGCTGGAGATTCTTGAACCGGAGCCACGCCTGGAACCGCGGGTGCGTCACCCAGCACACGGGCCCGACGCGCTGGTGAACGCGTCCGGTCTCGTACGACTTCAGGAAGATCGCGACCCAATCATCGGGCGCGAACGCGGTTCGCACGAACCGGAGCGGCGCGTCGCGATCGACCAGCGGCATGTCCCACCTCCGCTCACTCCTTCGTCAGCACGAGTTGCCCCGAGAACGTGGCGGCGTTGCAGTCTGTGCCCGTAAAGTCCGCTTCGATCCGGGTGGCCTGCGCGGTCCCGACGCTGCCGAACGTCCCGCGACACCCGCGCGGCGACGCGAACTCTCCCTGCGTGCTGATCTGCGCCGGCGGCGTGTTCCCCGGCGTCAGCGTCGTCGTCGCGGTCGTGTCCATGGTCAGCCACGGATGCATCGACCGAATCGTCGCGCGGAACGTCTGCTGGTTCGTCTGCGGCACGACCTCGAAGGTCCACGTGATCGGACCGCTCGTCGGGGGCGAGGCGCCGGGATCGCCGGGATTGACCTGAATGGTCACGGTGCCGCGCCAGGTGCCGGCGAGATACGAGGCCTGTCCGGACGGGCTCGTCGGGCTCGGCTCTCGCCCGCAGGCGGCAAGCGAAGCCAGAACACCGCAGCTCGCGAGCAGTCGGAGCCATCGAGATTCGAGCTTCATGGCGCGACTCCTCCATGTACGCGGGATCGCTCCCTGACGAGCGGCTCGACGAGAAACCGGTCCTCGCGCGGATCGTACCCGCGGACGGCGACAATCTCGGTCACGGTCCGGCGTCCGTTGATGCGCGTGAGATGGACGACGAGATGAATGGCCAGGGCGATCGCCTCGCGCGTGCTGTGGTGCGGCAGCCCGACGTTCGAGGCCAGCACGCAGTGCGCGAGCCTGATTAGCGCCTGTCCGGCCACGTTGGCGTGAATCGTCGTCAGGCTGCCGAGGTGGCCGGTGTTCAGCGCCTGCAACAGGTCGAACGCCTCGGCGCCGCGCACCTCGCCGACGAGAATGCGGTCGGGCCGGTGGCGCAGGGTCGCGCGCACGAGGTCGGAAATGGTCACCGCCGGGAGCGGGGTTTCCTGGCCCAATGGGATCTGCGCGCGGCGCGCTTCGAACCGGACGAGATTGGGCTTGTCGATGTGAATCTCCGAGGTCTCCTCGATCAGGATGATCCGGTCCTCGTCGGGAATCGTCGCCGCCAGCGCATTGAGGAGCGTCGTCTTGCCCGTGCCCGTTCCCCCGGAAATGAGGACGTTCCGCCGCTCGGCCACGGCTTGTTGCAGTTCGTAAGCCTCATCGCGGGACAGCGTGCCGATGCCGACCAGGTCGTCGAGCGTGTACCGCCGCGTGAACTTCCGGATGGTGAGCGTCGGGCCGTCGACCGCACAGGGCGGGAACATCGCCGCCACCCGCGAGCCGTCCTCGAGCCGCGCGTCGAGGATCGGCTGGTACTCGGACACCTCGTCGCCGCACGCGCGCGCGATGTTCTTGATCGCCACGGCGAGATTGCGGCCGTCCAGCATCCGGCCCCACACGGGCTCGATGACGCCCTCGCGCTCGACGAAGACGCGCCGCCCTCCGCAATTCACCATCACCTCGGTCACGCTCGGGTCCGCCAGCAGATCCTCGATCGGCCGCAGGAACGGCAGGATGCGATCCAGGCTGCTCACAGCGCGCCACGCTCGAGGTGATCGAAGTAGCTGGTCTGCACGTCCAGGTAGTACGGCTTCAGGTAGCAGTACTGCGGCGGGAGCGGGTTGATGCCGTCGTAGGGCAGGACGATCGCCTGCGCGTTCTGGAGCTGCGTGAACACGCGCGGCGCGAAGATGTACTCGTGGTGCGGCGCGTAGCTCTTGCTCGCGCTCAGCGACTGCCGGCTCGCCGCCGGGCGCCCGGTGAGAAGCGAGACGTGCGCGTCGCGCCCCGACTCCGAGATCGTGTAGTGCGGCTTCAGGCGGTCGCGCCTCCCGCACAGCTCCGCCGCCGTCCGCGCCGTGAACTCGTCGCTGGTCGCCAGGAAGACCTTCGTGCGAAAGCACTGCAGGAGCGTGCGCCAGCTCTCTTCTCCCGGAAGCGCCGACCGCAGCGAGCTGATACTCTGCGTGGCGACGATCGGGATGAGCCGCGCCTGCCGCGAGAGCGCGAACGTCCGCTCGTCGCCCGTCGGATCGGTCTCGCCGACGGTGGCAAAGGCGTGGTACTCGTCGCAGACGAACAGCAGGTCGCGCCAGACGCGCGACGGCTGCGCTGTCATCTGCGGGATCCGCTGGAGCACCGCGCGCTGGAAGTCCAGCTTCAGCATGACCCCGAGGATGCGCGCCAGCCCGGGGTTCATCCCGACCGGAAAGTTGAGCGCCAGCACGTGACCGCTCTCGAGCAGCGCATCGAGCGGCGCGAGCGGCTTCGGCTCGCCGGGCGCCGGCTCATCGGCGTAGGCGCTCCGCGGCGGACAGAAGGCGCGGTGCACGGCGGGACTGTCGTCGAACAGCGACAGGAACACGACGACGCCCTCCGTGATCGAGGAGCGGAGCCGGCCGTCGAGCCTGCTCCAGCCGTGCAGATACCAGCGCTCGACGGCGTCGAGCTGATGTCTGCGCGCCGCCCACCCCGCACCCTGCGGCTTGCGCACCACGTACGGCACGCCGCGCCGGTCGAGAAAGGTCTCGAGGCCGGCGTCGTACGGATGCGCCATGTGGGCCTCGTCTTCCGCGAACCAGTGCGTCCATGGCGCCTGCGCGCAAGAGAGCCGATGATCCTCGCGGCGGACGACGATCACGTCCGGCGGCGTGGCGAGCGACGCCTTCAGCCGCCGGATGTCGCGGTCGATCTGCCCATCGTCCAGGATGTAGCGGTAGACCTCCGAGAACGTGGTGTAGCCGTCGGTGATCCGCCGGAGAAGGATCACGAACTTCAGCAGGTCGGTATACGCCTGCTGCCAGAAAGGCTCCTTCGACCGGCCGAACAGGTTGTTCAGGAGCGTGGCGACCGCGTACGCCACGGCGTAGGGATCCAGATCGTTGTGCAGGGGGTTGTAGCAGACGCCGGTGTCGAGCCCGATCTCGACGTAATCGCCTGCGCGCCCTGCGCGCTCGAGCATGCCGCGGACCTGACCGCAGAAGTCGCCCTTCACCTCCAGGACCAGGCCGCCGATCTTGCGCGCGGGATCGTCGCTGCGCCAGCGCAGGAGCTGGTCGACGTACGGATACATGCACGCGGACGTCTTGCCGGTTCCGACCGCGCCCAAGATCATGACGCCCGTGTAGAGCCCCCGCTGCGGGACCGTCAGCCACTGCGGCGCCGCTGCTCGTCCTGGAGTTGTCGCATGGTGCGTCTCGCCAAGTACGAGCATCGGCGTGGGCCGCCGCTCCGGTGGTGGATAGGGGGGCAGTGGCCGGACGCGGAACCGTGGCGCGCGCCGGTAGACGGCGATCGCAAGGAGCGACGTCAGCAGCGACACGCCGAAGAATGGCGTCATGAACCAGAGGGCGGCGTATCCGTACGCCAGGAATCGAAACACGCCAGGTGCCTGCAGCGAGATCAGGCCGAGGAACACGTCATCGCGTGGAAGCGAATACGTCTGCAGCCCCCACGTCCCGACGATCGCCGCTGCCCCGAGGGCGACGCTGCGCCGCGCGCCGACGATCTGCCGCAGCATCCGTCTCGTCCTCCTCGGCTCGTCCTCACCTGGAGGCAGCGTGCTCGCGCACGTCGCCGGACAGCGGCGCGACGCGCGAGGCGGCGTCGCGGGTCCGGCCCTCGCCGCGGCGCTTGGTGCGCGCACCGGGCACGAACGAGCCCGGGTGATCGGCGCGCCACTGCACGAACTCCTTGTCCCGCGCGAGCACAGTGTCGATGAGCTGATTCAGGACGTACTCGGTCGACTCGCCCAGGAACTGCGCGTACGCGTAGAGCGTCTCGGTGTTCTCCCGGTCGAGCCGCGTGCGATGTTTCACGAGCTGCTTGCCGCGCGTGCGCGGCTTGATCACTGGCATGGTGTCCTCCCGTTCACGCCTGACACGCGCCACCGTGCCCACACGCCGGTATCGCTGCGCGACGGACCGGCGGCGTGCAGCGTGTGCTCGAATGCGTCTCTTCCCTGGCAACCTCTGGGGCATTCGGTCCGGACGAACGAGACACGCAGCCGGGGCGTGAGCGACCCCCGGCAACAGGCGTCGGGGTAACATTCGTGACTCCAGACCGGGGGTCGCTCACGCCCCGGCTGCTTCCGCGCTGCGACCTCCACTGCCCCGCCAGCCTCGGGCGGCAGACACCGCCGCCCGTCCGTCGCGGCCTTCCTATCTCGCCGCGCACGAACGGTTTATCAAGGCGCAGGGTCTTTCGACCTCGAACTCTCGCCGCCATCATCACCACCGTCCCTCAGAATCGTGCAGGGGGCCCAAAGCTCCCGGGCGCTTTGGCCCCTCCTTCGGCCCCCTCGAACTAATCACGCCGTCGCCACCAAGGGGGAGAGATGGAGATATCTGTGCGCCAGCACCTGCCGCTCCAACCGCCCGGCATGCCGGGCGATCGCATCGGCCAGCACCGGCGAGCACGCGGCGTCGATCACGCGGTCACCGTCCCGGATCCAGCTCCGATACAGCGCGCGGAACCGAGGCGCGCGGAAAGCGTCGCCGGCCGCGCGAAACCGGGGCTCATCGATGACCTCTCGGCGCTCTCCGGCGGCCGACTCGACGCGGCGCCTCTGCTCGAAGTACCACCGCAGCTCCTCGACGACACCAGGGCGCAACGGCGCGCCCAGTTCCTCGCGCCACGCGCTCTCGTAGGCGCCCGCAGCCTGCGCGAGATGCCCCGGGATCACGAGACGCACCGTCCAGCGCGGCAGCGCCCGGAGCAGCTCGGCGTGGCGGTGCAGGAACTGCCGGAAATCGACCGGCGCCGAGCGGGTGACCAGGTAGGCGAAGACGTGCGTCTGGCCGTCCGCGTCGATGCCGATCGGCAGCTTGTCCGGAAAGTACCGCGTGCGGCTCGATGCCCGTCCATCGAATACCAGCCGCGGGAGCTCGTGCCGCTCGAGCCGGCCGCGCAGCAGCAGCGTGAAGTGCTCGAGCTTGTCGCGCTCGGTGCCCAGCCACGTCAGACCGGGAGCCGCCATCACGGCGTCGAGCAGCATCAGGCGCTCGATGGCGCGCGGCAACGGGGTCGGGCGTCGGTTGCGGTTGTCCGGCTCGCCGATGGCGTCGTACAGCCTACGGTGGTGGATGTGGAATAACCGGGCGCGCCCGTGCGCGCACGGATACGCCGTGGCGAAGCGACGCGACACCAGGGTGTCGAAGAACTCGCGCGTCTTCTGGCCGTGCACGAGGCCGGCGAACTCGGAGTAGTGCCGCCGCATGCAGACGCCGCTGTGCAGCATCACGGTGACGAGAAACCGCGCCTGCCGCTGCGTGAAGCCGTGCGCGGCCACGGCCTCCACGCGCTGCTCCAGCTTCATGAGAGCAGCTCCTCCGCGAGCCTGGGATCGGGACCGCGGCCGCCGCGGCCGGCGTGCGCCGAGCCGCCGAGCCTGGCCCCGACCGCGCGGTAGCGGCCGAATCCGGCCCGGACCTTCGCGGCGGCATGGGCGCCGCGATAGTGCGGCGTCACGACCTCGATGTCCTCGATCCCGCGGCGGCCGTCGCGGTCCTCGTACTCCAGCCGGAGATCGGGGAACTCCACGTGCCCGTCGTGGAACGGGAGGTGATGCTCCAGCGCCCAACGCGCGATCGCTTCCTGATCCCGCTCGGGCTTCCCCGTGGCGTCGCGCCGACCGCGATTGGCCTGGAGGAAGCGCTGGTACGAGGACTTGAGCTCGCTCTCGAGCACCACTCGCTGAACGCGCGAGCCGCGCTCCGACAAGCGCTCGGCCGCTCTCAGGTAGGCGGCGTAGACGCGGGTATCGTGGGCCAGCTCGCGAGGTCTGCAGATCCCCGAGTAGAAAGCCTGCAGTCGGCCGTCGGACTGCGGCTTGCGGTGCTCCTCGAGCAGCCGCCGGCCGCGCTCGGTCAGCGTGACGATCGTCGTCCGCTGCCGGCCGACGACATACGGCATCGTCCGGACCAGGCCGAGATCGCGGAGCCGTTCGAGATCGCGGGTGGGCCGCGTCGGTGTCCGATGATTCGCCTCGCGCAGATCCGCGGCGGGCACGACCCTGAAGGCGCCGACCGTTGCCAGCGTCCGCACGTCGCCGCCGGACAGGCGGTACTCGTGCTGCCGCACGCGCACCCGCTCGCGCCCGGGCCCTCGTGGCAGATCCAGATGCCGCGTCAACGCGTCTCGGGGATCGGCTGATGTCTTCTCGCCGTGAATCTCAATTCCCGCTCGGCTGCCGCGGCTTGGCTCCGGGCGATCGCGCTCGGGCATAAGGTCATCGATCTCTCGCCACATCTGCACCTCCTACGACTTGAGGAACGTTTGCAGGTCCTCGAGCACCGCGTCGTCGCTTGCGAGCTGGCGGTCGAGGTGCAGCAGCTTGCGCCCCGTATCGCGCAGGAACAGCCAGCGGGCGATGCTGTAGTAGACGGCGCAGAGGTTGAGAAACACGAGCAGGATCAGCACGAGAATCAGCGTTCCGTGGCGGCTGAAGAGCAGGCTCTTGTGGGGAGCCAGAAAGCGCAGCTCGCCGGCGAGCCAGGCCAGCAGGAGGAAGAGAGTGAGCGCCGCCAGAAAGGCCGCGTTGGCGATCACCGCCCCGCCTCCTCGAAGGCCTGGTCGACGCGGAAGTACGTGATCTGCAGTCCCAACGGGTTCACGCGGACGAATTCGTTGGGCACGTGCTCGCGCAGCACGAAGTCGATCTGCGCGACGTAGGTTTCGCGGTGCCGCTCGGCGCGCGTCCCGGGCGCGTAGTGGATCTTCTGGAATGTGACGGCGGCCTTGAACGGCGGCTTCGCCAGTTCGCTCAAGCTGACGTTCTGGACGACGACGTCGATCTCGTCGGCGGCCGGGTTGGCGACGAAGGTTTCCAGGACGCGGCTCTGGTCGTTCTGGGCAATCGTCGCGTCGGCCAGGGCAGGCTCGAGGAAGAAGAGCGAATCGGGATACTCGCGCTGGATCGTGGCGCGTATCCGGCTGAAGTGCTTGACTACGAACTGAGTCAGGAAATAGCGCAGCTCGGGGGGCCTGGGCTGGTACGTGAGCGCGTCGTACTGGACCGCCTCGGCGCGGCCGACCTCGTCGATCCTGATCACCAGCGGCTTGAGCTGTGCGGCCTTCGCGGCGGTGTGAAAGTTCAGTCCGAGCAGGCCGAGCGCGACCAGGGACACGAGGACGAGCGCGATCTTGAGATACGTGTTCATCACCAGCGCGGAGCCGTACAGCTCGACGAACTGCCGCTTGGCGCTCTCCATCGTCTTTGGATTGACGTCCGCGACCACCCGCTCCACGGCCTCAGCCTCACTCGAGCACGTGGATTTCGACGATCCTCCAGCCGATCCAGACGAGGCCCGTCAGGATGCCGAGGAGGACGGTGATGCCGATCGCCTTCCAGTAGAGCCCCGGCAGGTCGGACCAGCCGACCCGATCCGGCTCTCGCAGATGTTCGGCAACGTTCGAGAATCGCCGCGGCATATTCCGCCTCCAACCTTCAGCGCCCGCGAATCAGGCGCGTCACGCCGGGGAAGACCACCTGCCCGCCGTGCCCGGAGAAGATCGACGTGGTGAGCGATGGGACCAGCACGATCCCGGCGCAGAACGTGATCACGACGGCCACGGCCTGGAGCGCGTACACGCCATATTCGGCCTGCGTGATGACCGGGGGCAACGTGGTCACGTAGCGGAAGATGAACTGCTCGAAGATCATCAGGAACGCGATGGCCACCACCGGGATGAAGGAGTACTGCAGGAAGGCCTTGAACCATCCCCAGAACAGCCAGTCGAGCTTGGGCACGATGAAGAAGGGCACGAACAGCGGGCCGAGCAGCGCGCAGACGGCGCTGGCGATCAGGCCGAACGCGATGACGGCCAGCGAGACCGCTTTGGCCAGGGCGACGAGCAGGAGCACGGTCCAGTAGATGAGGTTAGCGAGAATGGACCACGCGTCGGGCTGGACGAAATGGTCCGACAGCTCGTCGAAGTGGCGATAGACGTTGTCGAACGCCCGCGCCTCGAGGACCGACTGGAAATAGTGGGTCTGATCGGTGATCAGGTTGCTGAACGACACCCCGATGCCCGGCAGCGGCGCCTCGTAGAAGGCAATCAGCGCGTAGCCGAACGACACGAAGAGCAGCAGCTTGGCGAAGTCGAAGAGCTGCTCGCCCAGGCCGTCGCGCCCGAACATCATCTTGATGCCCTGCCATGCGATCACGATCACGGCGAAGGCGAGAAACAGACGGTAGCCGAACCGCAGGAACTCCGGCTCGTACGTCGTCAGGAGATGCGTGATCGCTCCCTGGATCGTCGGCACGAGGTTCAGCGATGGCTGCGGCTGCATGGCCTTGAAGCTCAGGGCTGCCGCCAGGTTCGCAGGGCGTCCGCCGTACCGGCGGCGAAGGCCCGGTTCGCCGCCTTGCCATCCCGCCAGGAGGCGACCTGCATGGCGATGGCGGCGGCGTCGGTGTCGCGGGCGCGCTTGCTGTCAACGAGGAGCTGCTCCACCAGTGCCGCGAGGAGCTGCACGCGAGCCTGCCGCTGGCGCGCCCCGATCAGCACGGCGCCGCTGATCTTGTCGAGGACAGCGGTTGCGCTCTGCTCGTTGGACGGATCGACGACGTGCGATTCCAGCGCGTCGATGGCGGGCAGCTCCTGTTTCCTGCCGCTGAACCGGAGCTGGCCAGTGTCATGGGTACCGGCAATGATCGCGGCATCCGTCAGTTGGACCGTCGCCAGACGTGCGGACAGCAGGCGCCTCGCCGTCGCGGGCAGCGCCGCCAGCCGCGCCGCATCGGCGACGAGTGGATGCGCCAGCTCCGTGTAGGCGGCGCCGGCGGAGTCGCCGAAGATGAGGGCATCGTTGTACGGCGCCGAGTAGATGAAGCGCTCGTCGCCGTGCGTGCGCCAGCGCGGCGGATCGGCGAGGACGTACTTCCGCAGGTCGGTGAAGAGGCTCAGACGCTGCGCCATTCGACGCAGGCGGCCGTGCTGCTCCTGCTGGAGACGCAGCAAGATCTCCTTCACGATGGCCGTTGTCGTGTTGCGCGCCGTGACTGAGGCGTCGTGCACGGCAAGCTGCGCCGAGACTGGCGCCTGTGCGCCAACGGCAACGACGGCTGCTGCCGCGAGCACGCGCCGCAGGGGCCGCATCGGCCGCGGCGCCCTGCCCTCCGAAAGCCGCATGCCCTTCTTCACCGCTGATCTCTCCCTGCGATCCATGCCCGCGCTCTGCGTCACGGTTGCCGCCATCCCTGCAGCGCGTCGCCCATGCCGGCGCGCATCGCGTGATTCGCGGAGGCGCCGTCGCGCCACGCGACGAGCTGCATGTTCAACGTGGCGGCCTCGGCGTCGCGCAGCCGCTTGCCTCGCGCGAGGAGCTGCTCGAGCGCGTGCGACAGGAGCTGGTTGGCCGCCATGTCCTGGCGCCGCGCCAGCAGCTCTCCCGCCGCGATCTTGTCGAGGATGGCCGTCATCTCGTGGTATCGCGCGAGCCCGTTCAGGACGTCGTCTTCGAGCGCCTGGACGGCCGTCTGGAGCTGACCGTGGTACCCGCGGATCGCGCCCACCTGATGGCCGCCCATCATCGCCACGGAGTCCGTGATTTCGACCGTCGCGTACTGCCGCTCGAAGGCGCGGCGGCTCGCACCGGTCAGGCGCGCCGGCAGTCCCTCTGGCGACTGCAGCGGCACGGTTGTGGCCCAGTAGGCCGCGCCGGTTGGATCGCCGCTGTTCAGCCCCTCCAGCCACGGCTGTCCGTACTGCCAGCGGCCGGAATCGTGGCGCGTCGCGGCCACCGCAGGAATGCGGTAGCGGTCCATTCTCCCGAGGCCCTGCGCCATGCGGAGAATCGTGCGGTACTGCGCCTGCAGCTCCTCCAGGTGGCGCTGCGCGCGCTGGGCGATGAGTACCGTCTGCACCAGATTCGCAGCGTCGATGACCGGAATCGGCCCGAAGAACTGGCCGTGCGCCGGGCTGGCGCCGAGCGCCAGCGCGAGCAGGACGATGGCCACGCGTCGCCTCATGGAACCCTCCTCATAACAGCCCCATTCGAGGGCTCGTATGCCGGCAGCTCCAGATCGGTGGTGAGGTACACCTTGACGCGGTGCCCCTCGCGAATCGTGACCGTCGGCAGCCTGTTCAGGAAGCGGTTCACGACCTGGAGGCTTGCCTGCGAGGCTGCATCGGCACCGCCGGCGATGATGACGGTGCGGTCGCCAGAGCCGCCGGTGAAGCCGGTGGTCCCCAGCCACTGGGCGAGGCCGCCGATCAGCCCCACCGCGCCCGCTGCCCCGAACGTCGACCAGTAGTGGTGATTGACCTGATCGCGGAGCCCGGCGTCGCCGATCTGGTTCATGCCGACGAATCGATTTAGGCGGTAGGTCTGCCCATCCGGCATCACCAGACGATGGAAGGAGACGGCGAGCCGCGTCTCGCCGAGCGTCTGCACCGGGCGCGTCTCGCCAAGGAGCCGCGCTCCGGCGGGAATGAGCACGTGCTGACCGCTGTGCGAGTACACCGGGTTGGTCACCAGGCAGTTCACGGGCGCCGCGCCGCTTCCATCCAGTCGATTGGTCAGGACCGCGTCAATGAGCGTGCCCTCGACCAGCCGGTGGCTCGGCCCGGCCGGCGCGATTGGCGGCGTGCTATCGGGCGTGCGTTCGCGGCTGGCGCCGGATGAAGTGCTGCCCTCGCCGGTAGGTACGCTCGTCGTGGCTGTGAGGCTCTGGGTCTGAGCCGCGCCCGCGACCCGCGTCGTGGCACGCACCACCGCGTCGGCGATGTCGTCCAGCGAAGGGCTCGCCTCCGTCGCCGGCGTCGGTACCGACGCGGTTCCACGAGCCATGCGGCCAGCATCCGGCCGGTTCGCCTCCGGCCGGCGGCTGAGAACGACATTGCTGGCGAAAAGGCTTTCGTAGTCGCGGCGCCGCCGCTCGGCTGCGAGAGGATCTGGAGGAGACGCAGGCGCCGGCTCCGTGTAGGCCGGCGCGACGGGCGCGGGCGTTGAAGTCTGCTCCTCCTGCACCGTTCTCGCTTCCATGGCGCGCAGCCGCTCCTGGTACTCGCGCAGGCGGTCCGGATTTGGCGCCGGCGGTGCGGACGTGGCTGCTGGGGCCGGACGCGGCGCGTCGGGCTCGCCGGCGATGAAGATGACGCCCAGGATCGCGAGCGCGAGCCCCGCCATCAGCCACGTTTGAAAGC
>JABRWC010000172.1:0-24341 GCA_039961675.1 Phycisphaerae bacterium | reverse complement strand
GCGGGAGGGCTTCTTTCCCCACGTGGATGCGGCCGCCGGTTGTCACTCGATCTTGTCCGAAAGAAGCTTCGCCGCCGCGTCCGCCCGCCGGGCGCGCAGCTTCTCAGCCAGTTCGGGCCGGCCGATCGCCAGGATCGCGGCGGCCAGCAGGGCGGCGTTCGTTGCGCCGGCTTCGCCGACGGCCATCGTGGCCACGGGCACGCCGCCGGGCATCTGCACCGTCGCAAGCAGGGCGTCCAGGCCGCTGAGCGGGCTGTTCGCCAGCGGCACGCCGATGACCGGGAGCGTGGAGCGCGCGGCGACGGCGCCGGCCAGGTGCGCCGCGGCGCCGGCGCCCGCGATGAACACCTTCGTCGCGCCGGCTTCGCAGCGCGAGACGTACTCGGCGAGCGCGTCGGGCGTGCGGTGGGCCGAGAGCACGCGCGCCTCGCACGAAACGCCCAGTTCTCGCAGCGTATCCTCGGCGCGCTTCATCACTGGCCAGTCGCTGCGGCTGCCCATGAGGATTGCGACATCTGAAGAACCCGGCATGCTCGGCTCCGCGACAACTCGTTGAGGAGCGGGCGCCGAACCGCTGTCCGGCGCATGTGCGGCGTTGCGTACGCCCGGTAATCGTTCGCGTGCGCGGATGCGTGCATTCGCGCCTGGCGCTGTTATAGTAGTTCGTCCAGGCGCGTGCCAGTGCGCTTCGCCGGCAGCCGGCGAGCGCCTCTGCCCTCAGCGAGGTGATCCGCAAGCATGCCGTCCAGTCGTCCCGAAGTGTCCGTGGTCGCGCCCGCGTTCAACGAGGAGGAGCTGATTGGCCGCGTCGTGCCGCGGTTCATCGACTCGTTGAGCCGCCAGCGGCGCTCGTTCGAGCTGATCGTGGTGAACGACGGCAGCCGCGACGGGACCGGCCGCATCCTGGACGAGCTGGCCGCGCGAGAGCCGCGCCTGAAAGTCATTCACCTGGTGCGGAACTACGGCCAGACGGCGGCGATGATGGCGGGTTTCTGGGCGGCGCGGGCGCCGGTGATCGTCCCGCTCGACGCGGACGGACAGAACGACCCCGACGACATCGAGATGCTGGTGGACACGCTCGAGTCGGGCTACGACCTGGTGAGCGGCTGGCGCAAGGACCGCAAAGACGACTGGCTGCGCTCGTACGTCTCGCGCGTAGCGAACCGGCTGATCGGCTACGTCACGGACGTGAAGCTGCACGACTACGGCTGCACGCTTAAGGCGTACCACGCGCACATGATCCGCGACGCGCGCCTGTTCGGCGAGATGCACCGCTTCATACCCGTGTACGCCTCGATGCACGGGGCGCGCATCTGCGAAGTCGTCGTCCGCCATCACCCCCGCACCGCCGGCAAAAGCAAGTACGGCTACGGCCGCGTGGTGAAGGTGTTGCTCGACTTGCTCTTGGTGCGGCTGCTCCAGAGGTACCGCACGAAGCCGATCCACTTCTTCGGCAAGATCACGCAGTGGTCGTGGCTGGGCGCGGCGGGGTGCTTTGCGTTCGCGGCCTGCAACGCAGCTTGGAGCCTCGCAGCGGGCGGCGGCTGGTCCGGCGCGTGGGCGGCGTTCTGGGGCAAGGCGCCGCTGGTCGGCACCGTGTTGTTCGTGCTGGGCTACATCGCCATCATGGCCGGCCTGCTGGCGGAGCTGGTGATGCGCGCCGGCTTCGAGTTCAACGAGGGCCGCTACTGGGAGGAAGCCCGGCGGGTCAACTTCGACGGCGCCCCCGAGCCGCGCGCCATCCCCGCGGCCGAGCTTCTCCTGCGCGACGCCGATTCCCGCTTCGCCGACAGCGGAAAGCGGTGATCGGCGCGGGGGGCGAATGGGCTGTTCCCCCCACGGGCACGGCTCGGCGGGAACGGCCAATCATGAACTCGGAAGTCCCGCTCTCGCGAAGCCGGGGGGGCTACGCCCGGCATGCCGGCGCCTCGCGCAGCCACGGCATGCTCGCGAAGTAGATGTCCCCGATCGCCTTCAGCCCGTGGATCATCATCGCCAGCCGCTCCAGGCCCAGCCCCCAGGCCAGCACGCGGTCGCGGATGCCCAGCGGCAACGTGACCTCCGGCCGGAACAGGCCCGAGCCGCCCATCTCGACCCACTCCTTGCGGCTCTCCATCCACAGGTAGACCTCGGCGGACGGCTCCGTGTACGGAAAGAAGCTCGGCCTGAAGCGGACCTTCGGAAAGCCCATCTTGGCGTAGAACGCGCCCAGCGTGCCGAGCAGCGTGGCCAGGCTGGCCTTCGGGTCCACGATGATCCCATCCACCTGGTGGAACATCGGCAGGTGCTTGTAGTCCACAGTCTCGCGCCGGAACACCGGCCCGACCACGAAGTACTTGCCCGCCGCGCCGGACTTGTGCGCCGCGAGCGCCCGGATCGTCGCCGCGGTGGTGTGCGTGCGCAGCACGGGCTTGGGCGCCAAGTCGCGGTTCCAGCGGTATTGCCAGCCGGTCGATCCGGTGCCGCCGCCGTTCTCGTGCGTGTCCTGGATGCGCTGCACGAGCCGGTCGTCGGGAAGCCGGGTGCGCTCCGGCCTGGAGACGTAGAACGTGTCCTGCATGTCGCGGGCGGGGTGGTCCTGCGGCTGGAACAGCGCGTCGAAGTCCCAAAAACTGGACTCGACCCAGGGACTGACGATCTCGGTGAAACCCATCTCGAGGAACACGCGCCGCACGCGGTCCAGCGTTCGCTGAAACGGATGCTCCTTGCCGGGGAAGATGCGCTTGGCCGCCAGCGTCACGTCGTAGGGCTGAAGCTCGACGTTGCGCCAGGCGCCGTCCGTGAGCAATTCCGGCGTCAGCCGCGTCACTTTGGGCCGCGCTTGCACGCCGCTCTGCGTGAGCTTGCGCCCGCTGTCCGTAATGGTGACGCGGCGATCCGTTCGAGGCTTGATGTTGAGGAACCCCTTGCGCGGCGCGAGGAGCTTGCGGGCGGCCTCGACCGGAACGCCTGCCGCGGCCAGCGCGTCGGCGCGGGATTTCTTTCCGCCGGCGAGCGCAGCGATTAGCAGCTCGTCGGGCTGCCGGCTTCCCAGTTCCTCGCGCGCTTTGGGGTCGAGCACCAGCTCGTCGCCCGTTTTTTTCGCCCAGCCGCGATGGGCGAGCCAGCGGAGCGACTGACCGACCTGTCCGGCGTCGAGGTCGCAGTGCTTGGGCACGTCGATGACCTTGCATGAGCCGCCGTTCGCCAACAACACGCCGACGATGACGCGCTCGGGCAGCGGGCGCTGGGCGTACGCTTCGCCCTCCGGTCCGAGGCTGAGTTCTTCGTAGGCCTGCTCTTCGATGCGCACGTGCCCGGCCTGCTGAAGCTCGACAGCGGCGGCGTGCACCTGCGACTGGTCCAGCCTCGCGGCAACGGCGATCTCGGCGACGGACGCACCCTCGGGTCGCGCCGCGAGCGCGGTCAGGACGGACACATGGTTCTCGCGCAGCTCCATGCGGGGTCACCTCGTCGAACGATCGGCTGTGTACCCCATCTGCGGGCGGGTCTCAAGAGGCGGTCCGTGCGCACGGCGTGGCAACTGGACGCGAGCGCGTCCGCGGCCCACAATGCGGATCGGCCTTGTGGCTGCGGTCGGGCTTCGAAAACGAGGTGCACGCCCTGCTCACCACCCTGCACGCGTACGTGCTGCGCGAGCTGCTGAAGACCTTCGCGTTGACCGTCGTGGCCCTGACGGGCCTGTTCACGATGGGCGGCGGGCTTTACAACGTGCTGCGTTACGAAGGCGTGACCACCGCGGACCTGATCCGGGTGCTCCCCTGGCTGCTGCCGATCGTGGTCACGGTGACCATGCCGATCGCGGCCCTGTTCGCCACCACGATCACGTACGGCCGATTCGCCGCCGACAACGAGTTCACGGCCTGCCGGGCCGCGGGCGTGAACGTGCATTATCTGTTCCTCTCGGCGGTACTGCTGTCGGTGTTCGTCGCGCTGGTCACGATTTTCTCGGCGAACTTCGTGATCCCGGACTTTGTGAAGCGCATCGACCGCTACGCGCGCTCGAACCTGCGTGACCTGGCGTACACGCGGCTGCGGCAGCGCGGCTTCATCCGCTACGGCCAGGAGGGCGTGGACCAGTACGTGCTCACGGCGCAGGGCGTGGACAACGTGACGGACAAGGCGCTGCGCGATGCGGGTTTCGAGCCCCAGGGCGGCGGGCTGGGGTACTTCTGGGTGGACACGCCGACGTTCCTGTGGATCGACCGCGAGGGCGAGTTGGTGCAGTTCACGCTGGCGCAGGGCGGGTTGTGTCAGTTCGACACGCGTCAGTCGGACGTGAAGGTGACGGTGTACATCCAGGACGCGCGGATGTACGAGGTGGGGCGCGCGTCGATCCAGGTGCGCGACCAGGTCATCGGCCCGATCACGGCCCCGATCCCGCTGCCGCTCAAGCCGTCGATGGTCGATCTCCAGACGCTGGTGCGCTGGCGCCGCGCGCCGTGGGAAGCCCCGGAAATCGAGGAGCGCGTGCAGCGCGTCCACGACGGCCTGCGCGTGCTGCTGTTCACCCAGCTCGCCGCGCGGCAGCTCGAGTCCGGCCAGCCGCTGGAATTGCAGGACGAACGCGGTCGAACGTGCCACATCCGCGCCGCCGGCGTCACGGTGGACGCGTCCGAAATCCGCCTGGCCGATGTGCATGCCGAGCTTCAGGACGAGCGGCAGGAGCGACCGACCCGCTTTTCAGCGCCGGAGGCGCGGATCACCACGCGCCGCGCCGCCGGCCAGCCGGTGCTGGCCGAGCTGAACCTGCTGGCGACGATCGACCGCTTCGTCGAAGAACGCGGCCCGCTCGTGCGGGACTCCGAGCCGCCGCGCTCCAAACCCAGCGCCGCGGTGGAGCGCCTGCGGCTGCCGGAGGCGGTCGAGCAGGACGTGCAGCGCTTCCCTGCACCGGTGCTGCTCGATCCGGCGACGGCGGCGCCGGCGGACGAGGCGCTGTCGCGCGCGATCGGCAAGCTGCGCGCCGACGCGGAGCGGCTCGCGCGGCGCGTGCTGGCGCTGATCCACTTCCGCCTGGGGTTCGCGAGCAGCGCCCTCGTGACGATCCTGATGGGGGCGATGCTGGGCGTGATCTTCCGCGGCGCTCGGGTGCTGGGTGCGTTCGCCCTGGCGTGCATCCCGTTCGGCACGGTCACGATCCTGATGCTCATGGGCCGTAGCGTGACCGAGAGCCGCGCCGGCGAGACCTTGGGGCCGCTGCTGATCTGGGGCGGGCTGGCTGCGGTCGGAGTGGCGGACTGGCTGATCCTGCGGCTGGGCGTGCGGCGCTGAGGGGCCGGCGGATGTCGATCATCGACCGCTACATCGCGCGGACGTTCTTCTCCGGGTACGTGATCCTGCTGCTGGTGGGCATCGGCGTCTACATCCTCTCTGAAATGCTGATCAACGTGGACGAGTTTATCGAGGACACGACGCTGCCGGCCGACGAGATCGTGCGCCGCATGCTCGATTACTACCTGAACAACCTGCCGCTCTATTTCTCGCAGCTCGGCGGGCCGGTGATGACCATCGCCGCCGCGTTCACGCTGGGCCAGATGCTCCGCAACAACGAGCTGACGGCGCTGCTGGCGGCCGGCATGCCGCTTCAGCGCCTGGCCGTGCCGCTGCTGCTGTGCTCCGTGCTCACCGTCGGACTGTGGATGGTCAACCGCGAGGTCGTCATGCCCCTGCTGGCGCACAAGATCTCGCGCACCCACGCCGACGTGATCGCGGCGCGGCCGGCGGCGGTGTACTGCGCGCGGGACGACCGCAACGCGATTCTCACTGCGGTGCGAATGAACACCCAGACGGGCGAGCTGTTCCGCGTATTCGTTTTCGAGCCCGACGACAGCGGCCGGCCGCAGACGCTGGTCGAGGCCGACGCCGCCCGCTACGACCCCCAGACGCGGGACTGGCGGCTGACGCGCGGGCGGCGCGTGGTGCAGGCGCAGCCTGACCGGCAGCGCGGGCTGGAGGAGGCCGTCCGCTACGAGCCGGTGGACCGGCTGAACTTCTCGCTCACGCCGGAGCAGCTCGTACTGCGGCGCGAGTCGCAGTGGGCCGACCTGCTCTCGCTGCGCCAACTCAACGAGCTGCTGCGCAGCCGGAACGTCCCCAACCGCCCGGCGATCGACATGAGCCGACACGCGCGATTCACGCAGCCGTTCCTGCAATGGCTGCTGCTGCTGCTGGCGATACCGTGCTTTCTCAGCCGTGAGCCACAGCACGTGCTCGGCGCCGGCGGCCGGGCGCTGGCGCTGACCGGCTCATTCTTCCTGGTCGCGTTCGTGGCGCAGAACGTGAGCGGCGACGCCACGTTGAACGCGGTCGCGGCCTGGACGCCAATCTTCTTCTTCGCCCCGGTGGCGGTGCTGCAACTGACGAACGTGCGGACGTAGCCCAGCCGGCATGGCCTCGAACCCCGGCTCCGGCGGCTGTGGGCGGTCGGCCCGCGTCCGTGCGCCGGTATTGCGGGCAAGACGCCCATGCTCCCCCGGCTTGTCACGGCGTGTGCCCGTTCGCGACCGCGAGTGCCCGACCGCGTCGGCGCGTGACCCGTCGCGCCCCCGCGCAGGGCCGCGTCGGCAATTCGGCGAGCGCTGCCTTGGGGGACCGGCCTCCAGCCGGTCTTGGACGCGCTGATTGGGGGGACCGGCCTCCAGCCGGTCTTGGAAGTGCCGATTGGGGGGACCGACCTCCGGCCGGTCTTGGAAGCACTGATTGGGGGGACCGGCCCCCGGCCGGTCTTGGAAGCACTGATTGGGGGGACCGGCCTCCGGCCGGTCTTGGAAGTGCCGATTCGGGGGACCGGCCTCCGGCCGGTCTTGGAAGTGCCGATTGGGGGGACCGACCTCCGGCCGGTCTTGGAAGCCGTCCGGCAAACCTCCCGCTCTCATTTAGCGAACAGATCATCACGCGGCCTGAAGCGCACGCCGCGGAATCGCCGGTCGTTCGGAACAGCACGGGACCGCCCAGCCAGCCCCCGAGGGGCGAAAGTAAGCTGCGGCGTGTTGGATCGTTGGCCTTCTTTCTCCCGGCTGGGGCTGGCGCGCAACGCAGACAATCTCCCATGGCTGGAGCCATGAGCTACGTGCTCTCATGGCTGGAGCCATGAGCTACGTTCTTTCGCCGGGTGCCATTCCGATGACTGCATCGGCATGCCCGCGCACATTCCGTGCCGCTGTCGGCGTCGGCGTGTCGGCTTAGCCTCGCGGTCAGGAACATGCCGACGCAACACCGTCCGCAGGGCACCCCGCGCGTCGCGAACCCCTCCACGCGGGCAACGCGCGCGGCGCCTACGCCAAGAACGCCGAAAACCACGAAGCCGTCGAACAGCGCAACCGGCTCCGTGCGGGCGCGCGCTAGCGCACGGTTGCGCCGGCGCGGCTATAATCGCCGCGCGTTCCCGGCGCCGGGCTGATTCGTACGAGGAGGGTGCACATGGCCGAACCGAAGCGCGGCACACGGCCGATCATGGTCGAGGAGACGCCCGGCAAGAAGGCGTACTGCCAGTGCGGCTGGTCGGAGACGCTGCCGTACTGCGACGGGTCGCACAGCCGCATGAACACGGGCTGCACGCCGTACGTCTGTGAGATCACCGAGCCGGCCAAGAAGTGGATTTGCCAGTGCGGGACGAGCGCGAATCGGCCCTGGTGCGACGGGTCGCACAAGAAGCTCGCCGTCCCCCCGCCCCCGTAGCGTGCGCCGCGCTGGCCCCCCGGCGCAGGCTGACGCGATGGATCCCGGAGCGACCGGAGCGCCGATGCACATTCCCGTGCAACAGTGCGACGTTCAGATTCGCGTGCGCTACGCCGAGACGGACGCGATGGGATACCTGCACCACGGCAACTACTTCGCGTATTTCGAGGTCGGTCGCACGGAGCTGCTGCGCCTCAACGGCGTGCGCTACGCGGACATGGAGAAGCGCGGGCTGTACTACGTCGTGGCGCGCCTGGAGTGCCGTTACCGCGCGCCGGCCCGCTATGACGACCTGCTGACGCTCACGACGACGACCGAGCGGCTGACGCGGATCCGCGTGGACCACCGCTACGAACTGCGGCGCGACGCGCAGCGTCTGGCCGAGGCGCGCTCGACGCTGGTCCTCGTCGGGGCCGATGGAAAGCCGACCGTGCTTCCCGACGACCTGTACGACATCCTGGTCGGCGCCGCATCGCCGGCCGAGCCGTGCGTCCCGCAACGACACTGATTTCCGTTTCTCAGGAGCAGCACGATGAGCACGCAGCCACAGGTCGAAATGCAGATTTCCCAGGGCGACCAGACCTGGGGCCGGATCGTGCTCGAGCTGGACGCCGAGCGCGCGCCCAAGTCGGTCGCGAACTTCCTGCGCTACGTGGACAAGGGCTTCTACGACGGACTCATTTTCCACCGCGTCATCTCGGGATTCATGATCCAAGGCGGCGGGTACGAATCTCCGTCCCGCCTGCGTCGCGACGGGCTGGAGCCGCCGGTGGAGAACGAGGCCGCCAACGGGCTGAAGAACCTGCGCGGCACGATCGCGATGGCCCGCACCAGCGAGCCGCACTCGGCCACGTCGCAATTCTTCCTGAACGTGGTGGACAACGCCTTCCTCGATCATCCCGGCAGCGACGGCTGGGGCTACTGCGTCTTCGGCCGCGTGGTCGAGGGACTGGACGTGATGGACCGCATCCGCGATGTCGAGACGGTCGTCAGCCCCGCGATGGGCGAACGGTCGCAGCCGAAAACGCCGCCGACGATCCGTAGCGCGCGGCGCCTGCCGGTCGGCGACTGAGCGGCCGCGGCGCTCGTGTCCTGGCTCTGAAATTCGCGACATGATTCCGGGGACGGCAAACCTCTGGTTCGCCCCGCAAAGCAGTGCGTTGCGCTCCCCAACTTTCAGGACGTATTTGTGAGACAGAACACTAGAACAGGTCGGCGCGGGCGATCTCCAGCACCACGTCGGTCTGCGTGACGATCCCGACCGCCTCGCGCTCCGCACGGCAGACGGGCAGTGCGTGAATCCGCCGGCTCAGCAGCCGGTGCACGGCATCCGCAACCGTGTGGTGCAAGGAGACGGTCTGTACGTCGCGCGACATGATGTCGCGCGCGGCGGGCGAATGGTCGAAGTAGACCGCGCCGCGGGCGCCCGCCTCCCCGAGCCAGTTCCGTTCGCCCAGCGCTCGCCGGATGTCACGGTCCGAGATCATCCCCACGAGCGTTCCGTCGCTGACGACCGGCAGGTGCCGAATCCGCCGGCGCTGGATCAGCTCGACAAGCCGGCCCAAGCTGGTGTGCGGCTCGACCGTGATGAGCGAGCCGCGCATCAGCTCGCCCACTGGCTGAGAGAGGAAGTCGCGCGCCGGCCCTTCGAATTGAGCGCGCTCTTCCAGCCGCCGCAGCAGGTCCGTCTCGGTCAGGATGCCCGAGACGCGGTCGCGCAACAGTACGGGCAGCGCGCCGATGCGGCGGTCCACCATGATGCGCGCCGCGTGTCGCACCGTGTCGTCGGCGAGCACGCGGACGACCGGGCGGGACATGATCTCGTAGATGTGCATGGGCACATGGTCGGAGATCGAGTCGTAGTCGCTCTGGAAGCGCTGACCGGCGAGGTTCCACCCGACCGCGAAGAGCACGTCGCGGTCCGAAAGCATCCCCACCACCTGATCGCCTGACACGACCGGCAGATGGTGCACGCCGTGCTCTTCCATCAACACGATCGCGGTGTCGATCGAGTCGGAGGGGGCCACACATACGACCTTGCCCGTCGCGCAGTCCCCCACCAGCATGTGCAGACTCCGGTGCCGGCGCGGGCCAGACGCCCGCGCGGGCAGCGACGCCGGATGTTGTCTATTAGTATAGCCGGGACCGGCGGAGCGCCGCTCGCGCTTTGGGCGACGACGTCGGATTTCGCGCTCGCCGCCGCGCCCGACGCCCGGCGCGGGATCCTGATGAAGCGTTACCACGAACCCAACCCGCTCGATCGGCTGTTCCTCGCCATGGACGAGGCCTGGCGGCGCTGCGGCCTGGCGGGAATGGACATGCACGCGCACCTGGAGTTCGACGGCCCGATCGACGTGGACGGGCTGCGCGCCGCGCTGGGTGCCCTCCATCGCCGCTTCCCCGCCACCGCCGCCCGACTCGTGCGCAAGCCGCTCTCGCGCCGGCCCGCATGGAGGCTGGACGCGGGCGGCGCCGGCTCGCAGCAGCTCGTGCGGATGGAGACGCTCGCGCCGCCGGGCGCGGACGCCCTGCGGGCGCGGCTCGAAGCGCTGCTGCTGGAGCGGATCGACTACCTCCACGGGCCGCCGCTGCACCTGCACGTCCTCCGCGGCGCTCCGCCCGGCGATGTGCTGGTCGTGCGCTGGCCACACGCCTTCGCCGACGCGCGCGGCGGCGTGACGCTGATCGAGGAGCTGGCCCGGCTGTACGACGACGCGGACGCGCGCGAGCACACCGACTCCGCCGGGGACGAGCGGCGGGGCGATTTCGGCGCCCTGCCATTGCCCGCAAACTGGGCCGTCGCGGCCTGGCGCTGGCTTCGACGCGCGAAAGCGGATCGCGCGCCCGACGCCTGGAACGAAGTCCGCCTGTGCCCGCCGGCGTTCGACGCGCGCGGCCAAGCTCCGCGAATGTTCGTGCGCCGACTGGACCCCGACCAGATGGCGCGCGTGCGCGAGGCGTCGCTGCGCGTGGCGGGATTCGCGCGCCTGGCGGACTTTCTGCGGGCGGGCGTGGTTCGCGCCGTGGACGACGTGGCCGGCCGGCCACGCGGCCCGCACGACGGGTACACGACGTTGCACATCGTCGAGAACCGCCGCAAACGCGACCCCGGCCCGGTCTGCCACAACGTGTTCAGCACGGTCCCGGTGCACGTGCCGGCTGCGCTGGCCCAGGACCGCCGGGCGGTGGCCGACCTGATCCGCGATCGCACGCTCGCAGCGATGGGCGCGGGGTTGTTCGAGCGCCGGCTGGCGGGGCTGACGCTGCTGGGAGCGCTGCCCGAGGGTCTGGTGGGCTGGATGATGGCCCGCTCGAGGCGCGGCCGCGGCGGCGGGCTTCCGCTGGGGCTGTCGAGCGCGCCCTCGGCGCCGCTGGGGTTCATCGGCGGCTTCGCCGAGCCGCACGAACGGATGTTCGGGGCGCGGCTGCTGAACATCTACGGGATTCCCGCGACCAGCCCGCGGGCTGGCTTCACCCTGAACGTCAACGTGGTGGCGGATCGGATGAACATCGCCGGCGTGTACCTGCCGTCCCAGATGCCGGAGGAGCGCATCGAACGGCTCGTGGACCGCTACGTGGCCGCGATCGTCGACCCGACGCCGTGAGCGCGATCAGCGCCGCGCTCGTGCGCCGCGCGTCAGCATTCGTAGCCAAGCTGCCGGGCGCGGTCGGCGCACAGCTCCCGCACCGCGGCGCGCTGCCGAGCGCTGAGCCTCGCACCGCGCCCCACCGCCCGCCGATCGACCGTTTTCCGCGGCCGGCGTACCACCTCGGGGTCGCCGATGCCCCAGAACGTCCTGCCGCGCGGCTGGGGCGTGAGCATCACCGGGTCGAAGTCGATCCCGAGCCAGGCGCAAAGCTCGGGCAGCCGCGCTGCCGGTTCGGCGACGAAGTCCTCGTAACGCATCAGCGGCAGCCCACGCTCCTGCACCCAGTCGACGTACGTCGCCCAGTTGCGGGCCGACCATTCGGCCACGGCGTCCGCGTTGCGGAACAGCGGCGTGTTCGGCCAGCGGATGCGCGCCACGCGCCCCAGCAGCCCGAGGATCGGCCGGCAGAACTTGATGGTCGACGCCGCCGTGTCGAACGGTTCGCGGATCAGCGCCGCGCACGCGCTTGCCTGCGACGCGAGTTCGCCGAGCAGGCCGATGTTGTCCCAGGCCGCGTGCACCGGGGCACTACGGAACGTTTCCTTGATCGCCAGGCAGCCGAAGCCGTTTTCCGCCGCGGTGAGGGCCATGAAGCGCCCGAACGCGCGCGCGTCGCCGCAAAAGGGCGGCGGGCGGCGCAGCAGCCCGGCATCGCGCTGGAAGCGCCAGAAGAACCGGTGCAGCTTCCAGTCGGGCATCACCGCGTGCGTCAGGTACGGCTCGCTGAGCGAAAGTACTCCGCGGGCGCCGCCGAGCATCGAGCTGATGAGCGTGGTGCCGGAGCGCGGCGTTCCCACGAGCAGGGCGACGCGCGGCGCGGCGCGCGATGGATCGACCAACAGCTCGTGTTCAGCGGCAATCGGGGGCATCGTCGTCGCAGGTTAGCGTAGACGTTACGATTCTTGACGCAAGCGACGCGGCGTGGAAGCGGCAAGCGCAACCGCGGGTCCGTCCCGCTTTCAGCGGACGCGTCACGGGGGCGCGTCGCCGTGATCTGGCGGCAATCGCCGGTGTGTTGCGTTGACAATCCCGCGAATGGGCGAAAATATACGGTGTTGCGAAGCCCCCCTGTCACGGTCGCCGTCTTCGCCGCGGCGGGGGTGGGAGCGAGTAGCGAATGAAATCGACGCTGAACCGCGTGTTCGTCGGGGGGACAGGCTCGTTCCTGCCCGGAGACCCCATTCCCAACGACCGGATCGACGACGTGCTCGGGCGGCTCGACCAGGCGCCGGAGCGCGTGCGCGGGTTCGTGCAGTCCGTGGGCCGGCGGATGCTGGAGCACGGGGGCGTCAAGACGCGCCACTTCGCCATCGACCCGGAAACACACGCACTGACGCACTCGGTGGCCTCGCTCGGCGAGCAGGCCGCGCGGCGGGCGCTGGAGGCCGCGGGCCGCAGGCCTACGGACGTCGAGCTGTTGCTGCTATCCAGCCCCAGCTTCGACACCACCACGCCGCCGACCAGCACGCACTTGCAGGAGCGGTTGGGGATTGAGCAGTGCGCGGAGCTGGAGGTGCACTCGAACTGCTCGGGCGTGGGCAAGTGCGTGCAGGTGGCGTACGACGCCCTGCGACTGGGTCGCTACCGCAGCGCGCTGGTCGTGTACTCGCAGCTTTCCAGCGTGTACCTGCGCAGCGCGTATTTCAACCAGGCGGTGATGACCAAGACGCAGGCGGCGCTGCGCTACATCCTCGCCGACGGCAGCGGCGCCGTGTACCTCGAATCGCGCCCGGGCGACACGACGGACGCAGACGGGCACGAGTTGCTGGGCACGTTTGTCGAATCCGTCGGCGGGAAGATGTCCCCGGGGATGACGGCCGGCGGCGGCGTGGCGGACGTGATGAACGGGCACAACCCGGCCGAGCACGTCTGGGCGCACGGCTCGCATCACCTGGACCAGGACTTTGCCGCGGTCAACCGCAACGCCGGCCCGTTCCTGCTGAACGGCATGCTGCGGATGCTGCGATCGCTGGGAATCGAGCCGAGCGCGGTGGGCCACTACATCGGCTCGATTCCGACCATGCAGCTCTACGAGGACAATTCCGAGGCGTTCGCCAGGGACCTCTGCGCAACGCGCGAGAACATGAAGTTCCGCTCGGCCGACGTGGGCTACTGCGGGGGCGCGGCGATCCTGATCCACCTCGACACGATGGTCCGCTCGGGGGAGATTCAGCGCGGACAGACCGTCGTGCTGCACTCGGTCGAATCGAGTAAGTGGATGTCCGCCGGATTCGTCGTGCGCTGGTAGGCCCGTAGCCCGGCGCGGCACATCGAACTTCCTTCACGAGGCCGGCATGCGCGGCGCAGCCGACGCCAACCCGGATCCCCCGCCGCCCGCCGCCGGCGTTCGAGCGGTGCTCGACGGCATCCCGCTCGCGCTGCGCATGATCGTCTACGGGGTGAGCTTCCTGGCCCTGATGCTGGGGCTGCTCCCGTACGCGGCCTCGCGGCTGGACGTGCTGTATCCCGCGTGTCACGTCGAGCTGCCGACGGCGCTGCGCGTCGCCGGTGGGGCGTTGTTCGCAGCGGCGTTTGCGATCTACGTGTGGTCCTCACTGCTGCTGAGCTACCACGGCCGCGGCGCGTACGTGGAGTTCGACCCGCCGCGACAGCTCGTCACGACCGGCCCGTTCTCATGGTGCCGCAACCCGATCGCCGCGTGCGTGGTGTTGATGCTGCTGGGGCTTGGGTTGGCCTGGCCTTCGACCGGAATCCTGCTGCTGGCGGTGATCGCGGTCCCCATCGCGCACGCGCAGGTCGTGCTGCTGGAGGAGCCGCTGCTGCGGAAGCGCTTCGGCGCGACCTTCGACCTTCACGCCGCCCGCGTGCCGCGCTGGCTGCCGCGCCCGCCGCGATCGCCATGAGTACCGCGCGGCCGAACATCCTGCTGGTCGTCGCCGACTGCGCCCGCTCGGACAAGTGGCTCGGACCCGAACGCCCGACGGTCACGCCGAACCTGGACCGGCTCGCCTCCGAGGGCGTGTCGCTGACGACGACGATCGTCGAGAAGGCCTGCACGACCCCCGCGTTCACGTCGCTGCTGACGGGGCGCTACAGCCCGCGCCATGGTGTGCACCTTGTCTGGGGATACCGCCTGCCGACGAGCGTGCCGATGCTCACGGCGGCGCTGGCGGAGCACGGCTATCACACGTACGCCGAGGTCAGCGGTCCGCTGCTGCCGGGCATGGGGCTGGCGCGCGGGTTCGAGTCCTACGAGTACCGCGCCCCGTGCGATTATCTGCACACGGCGTGGGGCGACGCGTTCGTCGACAAACTTCGAAGCGGCGGATACCGCCGGCCGTGGTTCATCCTGCTGCACTTGTGGGAGCTGCATCCGCATCGCCACGTCGCGCCGCAGTTCGACCGGCCCGGGTTCGGCCGCGACCCGTACGAGCGCGCCGTCTCCTCGCTGGACGCCCAGCTCGCGCGGCTGTTCGACGCCGCCGGCGGCGACGCGCTGATCGCGTTCACCGGCGATCATGGGGAGAAAACGCGCTTCGAGCAATACCGCCCCGGCACCGCCGTCGAGTACACGCGCGAGCTGCTGGGGCTTGCTCAGGCGGACGGCATGACCCCCGCGTCGGTGGCGAACTGGGCCGGGCCTGGAGTGCTCCAGGAGCTGTACGGGCATTGCTCGCCGCGCATGCGCCAGGTCCGCTTGCGGGAGCAGCGCGGGCGGCTGGATTTCAGCCGCGCGACCCGATTGCGCGACCGGCTGCGGCTTCTGTGGCTCACGCCGTGGATTTACCTGCACGACCTGCTTTCGCTCGGCGCGCCGCTGCGGCTGACGAACATGCTCCGGAAGCGCGGGCTGATCGACGGGCGCGGGGCCGAGGAGAAGGTGCGGCGGCTGGCGCGGCGGGTCGGGGACGATCGGCTGTTCGACATGCACATGCGCATGTGGATCAACTCGTACAAGGCGAACTACGAGGACGGCCACATGGTGCACGTGTACGACTACCTGGTGCGCGTGCCGCTCGTGCTGCGCTGGAGCGGACGGCTGCCCGCTGGGACCGCTTTCGACGCGATGGTGCGACAACCGGACATTCTGCCGACGATCCTCGACCTGCTGGGGATCGAGACGCCCGCACTGCACGGCGCCGATGGGCGCTCGTTCCGCGGCCTGCTCGAAGGGGGGGCGTACGACCCGCCGCCCGCGTTCCTGTCGGTTTCCGGCTGCCCGAAGGACATCGAGCTCCGCGGCGTCCGCACCGGGCGCTTCAAGTACACGTTCGGCCCGGAGAACGACGAACTGCCGCAGGAATTGTACGACCTGCGCGCCGATCCCGGGGAATCGTGCAACTTGGCGGCGGAGCAACCCGAGCGGTGCGGTGAACTGCGCGCCATGGCAAACGCGTTCGTCGAAGGGCCGCAGCAACGGCCCGACGAGATTGAGCTGCGAGCGGACGAGCAGCAGGAGGTCGCCGCTCACCTGCGCGCGCTGGGGTATATCGAGTGATGCGGCGCGGCGGCGGTCGCGGACTCCACGGAATGAGCGGAGCGCGATCGGCTCGCTGGAAGATTGCGCTGTCGCTGGCGCTGGTGGTGCTCGCAGGCCACGGCGGCTCGCTCGGCGACGGCCTGTTCTTCGACGACTACTGGCACCGCGCCACGCTCCGCGGGGGCGGGTGGGGCTGGACCGAGCTCGTCGAGTCCGCGACGTTCGATCTCCCCGGCGAGCTGGCGCATCTCTGGTGGCAGGACACGCCGCTGCAATGGCGCTACGCCCGCCCCGTCGCGATGGCGTTCATGAAACTCGAATATCGGCTCAGCGGCGGCGCGCCGGCCGTGATCCACGCCTTCGGCCTGCTCTGGCACTGGGGCGCCGGGCTGCTGGTCTTTGGCCTGGCACGGCGCAGCCTGCGCCGCACCTGGCTGGCGTTCTTCTGCGCCGCGGTGTTCGTGCTGCACCCGCACCAGGTGTTCGGCGTGAGCTGGATCGCGGCGCGCAATGCCGTCGTCAGCGGCTTCTTTTTCCTCGCAGCAGCGTACCTCTATTCCGGTCCAACGACGCTTGGTCGCACGAACCGCGGCTCGACCCCGCTCGAAGAAAGCCGCTTGTCCCGCCTGAATGCGCGACAGTCGCCGCTGAGACTCGCCGGGGCGCTTCTCTGCTGGCTGCTCGCCCTGTTCGCGCGTGAAACCGCGATCGTGTTTCCCGCGATCGCGGTCTTGCTCGACGCGGCCGCGTACGGATGGTCCGGTTTCCGGCGCCGCGCGCCGGCGTACCTGCTGATGGGGCTGCTCGCGGCCGGGTATCTCTACTGGCGGCTGGTCGTGTTTCCCGCCGCCGGACCGCCGGAGATCTACTTCACGGCGCCGCACGGGCCGGCGTACGCGGCGTGGGCCGCAAGCAAGCTGCTGCACATGCTGTTCGCGATGATCGTGCAGACGCCGATGTTCCTGGGACTGGCCACGTACGCGGGGCTTTCCGGCCGCAACCTCATCGAGCACGCGGTCATGACCGTCGTCGTCGCGGTGGCGCTGTTGTGGTACGTGCGGGCGTCGCGCGGCGTCGCGACGCGCTGGACGTGGCTGGCGTGGCTGGTGCTCGGCCTGGCGCCGGTGGTCCCCGTGTTCGTCATGCCGCACTTCGCGTATCTGCCGGCCGCGGGTCTGGCGATCATGATCGGCGTGCTGGTGCAGCGCCTTCGCGGCGCGGCGCGGACCTTGCTGGTGCTTGTCGCGCTCGGCTCGTGCCTGCTGGCGGGAACGATCTACCGCTACGCATGGCGTGCGATTGTCCGCAGCGAACAAGTCCTGTACGCCGACATCGGCGAGCACACTCCCGCACCGCCGCCGGGCGCGAAGCTGTTCTTCATCGACTTCCCGGTGGCGGGAATCTACGGCGCGGTCGCGCTCCGCGAGGCGTGGGACGTCGCCGACATCGACGGGCATTTCCTCACTCTTGCGCCCCATCCGCTGGCGGTTCAGAAACCCTGCGTTATCGAGGTGCTCAACGAACGCGATCTCGTCGTTTCGACGCCCGCGCCCGGGTATTTCTCCGGGCACAGCGGCCGGATGATGCTGGCCGGGATGCGCTCCGGTGAAGCGCTCCGCGCGGGAGCGACCATCGCCGGCGAACTATTCGATACGACGATCCTGGAGGCGACGGACGCCGGGGTCACGCGGTTGAAGTTCACGTTTCACCAGCCGCTCTCGTCGCCGGAGTATTACTTCTTCGTGTCCACACCGGACCGCCCGGCGCAACGCATCCGGTTCGATGACCAGCGCGCCGCGATCTCCCCCGAGCACGTCCCGCTGTTCGAAGGAGCGCGCGCGGGGAGCGACGCGGCGAGGCGGGCGGCGGGCAGGCGGATTCGCGCGCTGGCGCGCCGCGCCGCGGAGCTGCTGGCCGATCCGATGCACCTCGAGCTGGATTCGCGATCCGACGCCGGCGAGGAATGGCTTGAGCGCATGGAACGGTGGTGGCGCCGGGTGGATGCGTCGCGCGTGCTGGACGAGGACGCGCGCTGGCAAACGCTGGCCCGCGAAGCGCTCTTCGAGCGCGGTTGCTACTCCGACCTGGTGACTTCCGTGTCGCGCTGGGTGCGGTCCGATCTGTACCTGACGGGTGACGCCGAACCGTAAGCAACGGGAACCCGTGCGCTCCTCACGCCGCCTCCGAGCGCCTCGCGCCGTCATTCCCGCGCAGGCGGGAACCCAGGACGCACGCCAGGGACTGGCCCCCCGCCTGCGCGGAGACGACGCTCAACGCCGCGCTCACTCCGGCGGCTTGCACACCTTGCACGGCTGGAATTTCTGCCGCGCCTCGGACAGTTTCATCGCGCTCGCGCTCTTGGCCAGGTGCCGGCACCCTTCGCGGTGGTACTTTGTGCCGGTCTTGGTGACGTAGACGAGCATGTCGCCGGCCGCGACATTGCCGGATTGCCCATGATCCGGCGACGCTTCTTTGGCGGGCGCGGCGGTCGAGTTGATCGCGGGCTGGCTCGCAGATTGCGCGGCCCAGACACCCTTCTGCGCGCCGCGGGCGCGCTTTTCGTAGTAACGGAACAGCTCGCGATGCTCAAACGGCGGCCGAGCCTCCACCTTCGCGGCGCCCGTCCGCACCAACTCCAGATTGACGAACAACCCATCCGGCGCGCGGAGCATGTACGCCAGCGGGTCGCCCTCATCCCCGCCGCCCCGGTCCTCCGGCTCGATTACGTACACGGACTCACCGAGCAGCATCCGCTCGAGCAGGCTGCGGCCGTCCGCGTCCGGCTCGCCCCTGACGCCGATGAGCCGCAGCGTGCGCTCGCTTCCGTCCGCAAGAACGACAACGCGCAGGCCGGATTCGATGCGCGCGACGGGGAAGGCGGTTTGGCCCTCCAGCGCGAAGCCGGGCAGCTCGGGCGGAGCGTCCGGCGGCGCCGCCGCCCCGCACCAGAGCAACAGCAGCATGGCGGGAAGCGATAACCGCGATAACCTGAAACGGTACGAGGCCGCTTCGTGATCCATGGAACACCCTCCACCGTCGAGCTGCGCAAATCGCATCGAAATATCGGTCGCCCTCAGAGCTGGCGGCGGACTTGTATTCAGCAGTATGCCTCGCAGGCTGTGCAACTGTCCAGCCGCCGAGCGCCCGGCTGGTATTCGGACGTGCCGATGGCACGCCGGCGCAGCGGGGCGGCCTTCAACAGCGCGCCGGCGTGCGTCGATACAGGATATGGTCGATTCGCCATTGGGCAGCGGAACAGACGGCTCATTCAATTGCAGCCGAACATCACTGAGGCCCACGATCCTGGGGCGGAGGTGGTCTTCTGATCGCGAACACACCCAGCGTTGAAACTGCCGCCGCCCTGCCGGTCGCGGCGGCCGATGCCGCGAAGCTCCCTGCGCTCAGCCTGGACGCGTTGGAACGGCAGATCGCCGAGATCTCGACTCTGCCCCACGTGGCGATGCGCGTGCTTGAAGTTGCGCAGGACCCGGAGGCGGGCGTCGCTGATCTCAAGAACGTCGTCGAGGGCGATCCGGCGCTGAGCGCCCGCGTGTTGCGCATCGTGAATTCGGCGGCGTTCGGGCTGCGCCACCGGGTGACGAACCTGCATCAGGCCATCTCGTACCTGGGGTTCAGCCAGGTGCGCAACCTCGCCCTGACGGCTTCCGTGGCCGAGATCTTCCGCACCGAGGGCGCGATCGGCACGTACCGCCGCAGCGCGCTCTGGCGCCACCTGGTGGCGGTCGCGGTGTGCGCGCGGATGGTCGCGGTGCGCGTCGGGCGCCCGGACTTCGAGGACGCCTTCGTGGCCGGGCTGCTGCACGACGTGGGACTGATTCTCGAGGACCAGCACGCGCACCGGCAGTTCGAGCGCGTGATCCTGTCGCTCGAGAAGGCGACCTCGCTGTGCGCCGCGGAGAAGGAACTCATCGGCTTCGACCACTGCACGCTCGGCGAGCGCGTCGCCCAGCAATGGAGCTTCCCGCACGCCGTGACCGGGGCCATCGCCTACCACCACAACAGCGAGCGCTACCGCGGCGAGGACGCCGAGATCGTCCACAGCGTCGCGGTGGCCAACTCGATCTGCACCATGAAGGGGATTTCGAGCGTCGGGCGCAAGCTCGTCACGCCACCCGCGGGCGCGTTCCGGGCGTTGCGGCTGGGCCGCGAGGACATCCTGGTGCTCGCGGTCGATCTGGATCAGGAGCTGAAACGCAACGAGGCGCTCTTCGAACTGTGATCCAGATGCACGAGATCCTGACCGAGATCGACGCCATCTTCGACGAGCCGGCAACGGTCGACGAAAGCGGCTGCCTCGAACTTGCGCTCGCGCACTTGCGGCGTCACGGCGTGAGCGCGTGCTTCCTCGTTGCACCGTGCGGGTCCGTGCGGCTCATGCACCCCCGGACACACGCGCTGCCGGCGCGCGTCGATCCCCAGCTCCTGCCCGGCGCCGCGGAGCCCTCCCACCCGGAGCGCGTCCATCTCGACACCGGGATTCACGGACCGCAGCCCGTTGCGTTCCTGCCGCTTCCCCAGGAAGAGGAGGAGGAGCGCGGCTGGCTGGGCCTGCTCCTGGACCCGGATGCCGAGCCGCCGCACCTCGAGCGCCGCGAGCGCTCCGAGGTCCTCGCCCTCGCCCGCTGCGCGGCCCGCTACCTGCGGCTCGCCCGCCGGCTGGATCAGCAGCGGACACGCTCCCGCCATTTGCAGAACGAGGAGCGCGTGCTCCGCCGCGCCTTCGGCGACACGATCGACCGCGTGCTTGAGGAGCGTGAGCAGCACCTGCGCGAGAAGCGCGAACACATCGACCAGCTTGAACGCGAGGTCGAGAAACGCTCTGCTGCGCTGCGCGAGGCCCTCGAGCGCGCCGAGCAGGCCAACCGCGCCAAGAGCGTGTTTCTGGCCAACATGAGCCATGAAATACGCACACCCATGACGGCGATCCTGGGTTACGCCGAGGCGCTGCTCGACCCCTCGGTGAGCGAGGCCGAGCGCCTCAACGCCGTCCACACCATCCGCCGCAATGGACAGCTCCTGCTCGACATCATCAACGACATCCTCGACCACTCGAAGATCGAGAACGGGCAGATGAAGGCCGAGTGCGAGCCTTGCGACCTGCCCGAGCTGCTCTCCGACGTGTACTCGCTGATGCGTGCCCGCAGCGAGGCCAAGGGCGTGCCGCTGGTCTTCCGCGCGCAGGGCGCCGTCCCGCGCGTCATCCGCACCGACCCGACGCGGCTGCGCCAGATTCTCATCAACCTCGTCGGCAACGCGATCAAGTTCACCGACGCCGGCTACGTCCGTGTCACCGTCTGCCTGTGTCCGCCCGCGCCCGGCGCCGATCCTGCGGCCCCGCCGCAGCTTCAGTTCAGCGTCACCGACACCGGCATCGGCATCGCCCCCGAGCACCAGGCGCGGATCTTCGACCCCTTCTGCCAGGCGGACAGCTCGACCACGCGCAAGTTCGGCGGCACCGGGCTGGGACTGGCGATCTGCCGCCGGCTCACCGAGCTGCTCGGCGGGCAGATTGACGTCGAGAGCGAACTGGCTGTCGGCAGTACCTTCCGCGCCCGCATTGACCCCGGCCCGCTCGACGGAGTCGAGCTCATCGACCAGCCCGCGCTCGAGCTCGCCCTGGCCAGCGCCGCGCGTCCCGCCGCGATCGAGCACCTCGAGCTCCAGCGCCCCATCGGACGCGTTCTGGTGGCCGAGGACGGACCCGACAACCAGCGGCTGATCTGCTTCATCCTCCGCAAGGCCGGCGCCCACGTCACCATAGCCGAGAACGGTCGCCTCGCGGTCGACCTTGCCCTCCGCGCCCTCGCCGACGGCGCCCCCTACGACCTCATCCTCATGGACATGCAAATGCCCGTGATGGATGGCTACGCGGCGACAGCAGAGCTCCGCGCCGCCGGCTACACCCATCCGATCATCGCCCTGACTGCGCATGCCATGTCGGGCGACCGCGAGCGCTGCCTGGCCACGGGCTGCAACGAGTTCGCCACCAAGCCCATCGACCGGGCGGACCTGCTGGCGAAAATCCACCGCATCCTTCGGGCGCGCGAGGCGGGTTCCGCCTGATCCCCGTGTTGCCCGCACGTCGGCTCGCATCTATGTTGTAGCTGTTCCGTCGTCCACGCAGCGCCCGACGCGACCTCGCAGATCAGGAGGTAGCCATGACCGAGGAGCGGCACAACGAGATCGTGGCCCTCGGGAAGGATCCCATCGCACCCGATCGCCCGGTCGGAGACCCCGTCCGCTACGAGGAAATCTTCACCCAGCTCCAGGGGCAGATGGACCGCATCGGCTCGCTCACCGGGGAGCAGGTCGAGTGGGCCGAGGTCGTCCGCCTCGCCAGCGAAATCCTCAAGTCCAAGTCCAAAGACCTGCTCGTCATGACCTACTTGACGATCGCGCTGTTCGAAACCAACGGCTACGGTGGGTTGGCGGCCGCGTTCGAGTGCTACCGCGAGTTCGTGAAGACCTTCTGGGACGCCTGCTTCCCCAAGGTCAAGCCGCCACACGGCCGCTTCAACGCCGTGCAGTACATGGTCGAAAAAATCCTGCCGCTGGTCGAGGAAAAGGGCGGCCAGGTCAAAAAGGCGCCCGGCGGCGGAGAGAAGGAAGCCGTGCACAAGTGCGCCGACCTGGTCGCCGAGCTGGACGCGGCAATCGTCGCCGCGTTCCAGAAGTCCGCCGCGCCCGAGTCGCCGAACTTGGCGCCGTTCGTGCGCGCTTTCAAGGCACTGAAACAGAAGGTGGGACCGCTGGTAGCGGAAGCGCCGCCCGCCCCGGCCCCGGGCGCCCCGACCGGCGCCGCGGCGCCCTCCGGCGCTCCCGCGGCCGCCGCCCCGGCCGGCGTCGCCGCCGTGCCGGAGTCGTTCGCCTCGGCGACGCAGGCGACGCAGGTTGTCATCAAGGTCGCCAAGTACCTGATCTCGACGGACAACAAGGACGTGCGCGGCTACCGGCTGATGCGCGCCGTGCAGTTCGGCGCCATCACCCAGCCGCCCAAGGACCGCCTGATCCCCGGCCCGCCGCCGCAGCGCAAGCAGTTCTTCGAGAACCTCGTGGGCAGCGCCAACTGGCCGCAGTTGCTCACCGAAGCCGAGGGGCAGTTCGCCGTCACCCCAATGTGGCTCGACTTGCAGCGCTACGTGGCGCAGGCCGCCGCGAACCACGGACCAATGTACGAAGCCGTGCACGACGCGGTCGCGTTCGAGACTGTCGCACTGCGCAACCGCATGCCCGAGCTGTTCGACCTGTGCTTCAAGGAAGGCACGCCGTTCGCCGACGGCGCCACAAAGAGCTGGCTCGACGAGGCCGGCAAGAAGTTTGGCGGCGGCGGTGGCGGAGGCGCAGGGGGAGGCGACAAGGACCCGCTTTCGGCCGCGATCGCCGAGGCGCGCAAGCTGCTCGCCGCGGCCAAGCAGCCGGAAGCCGTCGCTCGCCTTTCGTCGCAGGCGGACGGCTCGGCCAGCCGCCGCGATCGTTTCCGGGCCCAGCTCGCGCTGGCCGGGTTTTTCGCGGACATGAACAAGCACGCGCTGGCCGGCTCGCTCCTGGAGGGGCTGGAACGCGAGATCGACGCCTACAAACTCGAAGACTGGGAGCCGAACCTCGCCGCACAGGCGCTGCGCGAGTTCTACTCCTGGTTCAAGAAGGCCAAGCCCAAGCCGACACCCGACGAGACCAAGCGCGGCAACGACGTCCTCGCGCGCCTCTGCCGCGTCGATCCGTCGGCCGCGTTCAAGCTCGACGATGGGAAATAGTGCGGCAAGACCGTACGACCGGCGGTGTGCAAACCGCCTCGCGACGCCGCGAGTGATCGCCGTGCTCGCGCTCCTGGCCGCCGCCTGCGACCGTCAGCCCGGCAGGGAAGCGCCCGCCCCGCCAAACGCCGGCGATCCACCGCCCGCCGCAAGCGACCCGCAAGAGTTCATCGAAGAGTTGCTCGCCGCGCGGCGCGCCGGCTCGTATCGTCGGATCGAGCAACTGGTCGTCTCGGAGCGTGCGGCGGAGGTCGTGGCGACTCTACGAGCCGTGGACGAGTTCCTGGTCGCGAATCGCGGCCTGTGCGAATACGTACGCGAGCATGTCAACCCGGGTGTCGCGACCTGGATTGACCAGGCGTATCTTGGGGGCAGCCTGGAGGTTTTCAGCTCGGACGTCCGCATCCTGTCGTCTCACGAAGGCCCCGACCAGGCCGAGGTGTCCTTCCTCGTGGACGAGAGACTTCCGGCGCGGCACGCCCGGCTGGTGCGCGACGGCGGCACGTGGCGCTACGATCCTGGACCGGGGTACGACGGCGCACTGCCCCGGGCGTTCGCGAAGATGGCGGACGGCCTGCGGCAGTTGCTCGACGATCTGCGATCGGGGCGCGTCTCGGCGGACGAGGTCCGACGTAACCCGCAGCGGCTGCTGGACGAGTTGAAATTGCGGCTGTCTCCCGGCGTCCGGATGCTTCCGCGGCCTCCCGAGTCCTCGCAGCCGTCCGGCGGGTGAGTCGGCCATCCCGACGGTCTTCCCGCATGATTGATTGGGGGACCGGTCTCCGACCGGTCTTC
>JABRWC010000171.1:0-12663 GCA_039961675.1 Phycisphaerae bacterium | reverse complement strand
TAGCTGTCGAGCATCTCGGGCAGGCCGTAGATGTACGGGTTGAAGTGCGTGTACCACTGGAGGTAGTAGGCATCGGCCGCGGCGGGAGCGCTGTCGCCGCCGGGGTCGTATTTCGTGTAGCCGGGATCGACGCCGGGGATGCCGAGCCGCTGGATGCGGACGTACCACTGCATCTCGGTGCCGTGCTGGAATGGCCCGCGCGTGGCGGTGTACGTCGGCGGGCCGCCGGTCATGTTGATGTTTGACCAGCCGGACCACGAACCGCCGCGCGGCCTGGTGCGGTAGTACAGGCGCACGTTGTGCGGCGTCTGAATCTCCCCCGGCTTCGCGTAGGTGAACGTGACGACGTCGCCGGTCTTCTCGGTGTAGCCGACGCCGTCCTGCCGGCCGGGCTGCGTGGCGCCGAACCAGCCGGAGCCCTCCGGATCGAAGGGGTCGCTGTCGTAGTCGCGCGCCACACTGCCGATTGGGAAGTACGTGCGGTCGTGCACGCCCTTGGCGAACTGGTACGCCGGGTCGCCCGAGCGCGTGCGGATCGGTACTTCGGGGTGCGGCATGGAACAGCACGGCGGGCTTTCACCCAGCGCGGCGTACTCCTTGCCGCTCTCCTGGTAGTCCCAGCACTGGCCCTCAGGTCCGCAGCCGTAGACGCCGCCGAAGTCGAGCAGCCGGCGCTCCCACGCCTCCGGTCCCCACAGGCAGCGCGGGTGCTGGCGGTCGTACCACTGGCGCTTGACCCAACTGTTGCCGTCCCAGTGCGCGTGCGGGCGCGAGCCGAAGACCGCATAAAGCAGACCTTCGAGCTTCTCCATCGCCAGGGCGAACTTGCCGCCGAGCGTGTCCTCCCAGTTGATCTCGCCCGGGCCGGCGGGCGGCGAGCCTTTCGGCAGGACCTTCACGCCGGGCGGATGCAGGTCCGACCACTTGAGCTGCGCGGGGTACTGGCCGCCGGGCGTGGCGAAGCCCTCCTCGCCGTGCGAGTGCGTGCCGTAGAGAGCGTGCTGGTCGCTGGTGATGTCGACGAACGGCATCAGACGCCCTCCAGCTCGAAGCGCACCTTGTCGGGCACGCGCAGCGTGTCGCCGTCGGGCACGTTCACCGACGGCGTGATCGGCGTGACCCACATCAGCTCTTCGGCGCCGCCGACGGTGCCGTAGACGGCCAGGTGCGCGAACGGGCCGACCACGGCGCCGCTGCCGTTGGTCCACTGGGGGACGTTGCTCGACTCGACACGCGGCGGCGGGCCGGCGACGTACGTCCACGAACTCAGCGCGACGGCGCCGAAGTCGGCGTGGAAGTGCGGCTCGAGCTCGGCGTACGTCGTCCGGCGGATGATCTTCGGGGCGCTGCTCAGCACCGGCCGGCAGTAGATCGTGTCGTAGCGGCTGCCGGTCTTCTGGAAGGCGTAGCGCGCGAAGCGCAGCGCGAAGTCGCGCGTCACGCGCGTGCCGACGATGCGCGCCTGGTAGCGCACGTGCATGCTCGTGCCCGGGCGCAGCAGAACCGGTGCGCGGAACGCGGCCGCCGCGACGAGCTTGCTGCGCGAGCTGTCGGCCAGGAACGCCAGCGTGATCGGGAACCCGCCGATCTTGCGGAAGTCGCACAGCCAGTCGAGCTCGCCCGAAGCGTCCCACTGGTGCATGTACGAGTGGATGCAGTTCTGCGGGTCGTACGGATCGCAGGTCTCGTAGCAGCGCTTCCGCGGCCGCTGCCAGGGATAGCCGAGCTCCGGCTCCCACGACTCCTTCGGCGTCCACTCGGGCGGCGGCTGCTCGATCTCCTCGGGCGTCCACGGGAAGTCCCAGTCACCGCCGGCCTGCGGGCTCCACGAGTGGTTGTTCGGGAACGTCACTTCGGGGGAGACCAGTGCGCCGCCGTCGGCCTCGAGTGACGCAGTGAACGCGACGGCCTGCCGCGCGTACCCGAACGAGGTGCGCATCGGGCTCGTGTAGCAGCCGCCCTCGTTGGCGTTGGTGTCGGTGCACTGGGCGAACGTGAGGTTCGGGCCGAACGAGGCGCCGCCGGCCGGGTTCGGCGAGCTGTTCGGATAGCCCACCGTCGCGCCGCACACGCCGAGCTGGAACGTCATCGCCGCCTGGTACGGCGGGAAGATCTGGCGCAGGACGTACTGGATGCCCTCGTACGCGAGCACGTTGCGCGCGGCGAAGCGCGCCAGCTCGACGCCGCTCTCGTGATCGACCTGCCGTACTAGGAACCGGCCCATCAATACGTCCCCCTGTAGTGCGAGCGCGTGCAGACGAACGCGTCCACGCCGGCGTCGGGCGCGGCGAAGATCAGCACGACGTCGCCGACCACCAGCGGGTTGACCCACTGCCCGCCGGCGCCCTGCTCCTCGATGTTGAAGACGTTGTTGTACGCTGCGCCGCCGCCGACCTGCGTCCAGGCCCCGTCCTCGTCCATCGTGGCCTGCGCCGCCGCGTAGCGGAACGGCGGCGAGCTGCCGGTCTTCGATGTGATCATCGCGAACGCGGCCGTGACGCTGCCGCCGCCTCCGCCGCCGATGCGGGCGACGGTCCAGGCGATCTCCGGATCCTGGCGGTCCTCGACCGGCTCGACCCACAGCAAACGGGCTGTGCCCGAATCGCCGCTCTCCAGGCGCGACGCGACGCCGACCGCCACGTCGGCTGCGGTGTGCCCCTCGTCGACCATCCGCACGCGGACGACGCAGACGCCGTCGACGCAGGCGCGGACGATGGCCTGGTCCTTGGCCGGTTCAAGCAGGATGGCGAACTTGCCGGGGTGCGGGCTGGACGGCACGACGCCGCGCAGGGCGACGCGCTGCTTGAACTCGTCCTCGTTGTCGATCCGCTCGATGATCGGGCCGTCGATCCCCAGCACGTCGAAGCGCTCGCGGTCCTCGCCGCTCTCGTTGCGGACCAGCACGATGCCGGTGTCGCGCTGCTCGCGGACCGCGTCGCGCTGACGGTCCCTCTGTCGCTGCTGGAAGTCGCGGGCGGCGTCGATGAACGTGTTGAACGTCGCCGCCGGGATGACCAGCGGATCGCCGCGTTTGACCTTCTGTAGCGGTCCCGGCATCGCTCAGATTCCCAGCAGGCTGAAGTCGCCTTCCTCGTAGACCTTCTCGACGTACACCGCCGTCGGCTTCTTCACGAGCGCTTTTGCGGCCGCGTCCTCCGCGTCGGCGTAGCGGACCCACAGGTACTCCCAGCCCTTCTTCGCGATGCCGGTGATGTCGCCGATCGTCAGGCCCGTGACGTTCGGACTGGCGGCGAAGCGGTAGGTGATCTCCCAGTCGCCGCCGCCACGCTTGGCGCCCGCGGCGCCGACGAACAGGCACTCGCCGGCGGCCAGGCCCTTGAACAGGCCGTTGTTCACCTTGCCGGTGAGCGCGAAGAGCGTCGCCTTGTACGGGTCGGTCACCAGCTCGGGCGGCAGGTAGTGCGTCTCCGAGAAGTGGTAGACCGGCACCGTGATATCGACGCCCTCGACGCTGTCGGCCGTCACGCCGATGGCGCCCTTGAAGTCCGGCGCGGTCTGGCCCGGCGGGGCGTAGCGCTGCACGTTGGCCAGGCTCTGCGTGATGTGCTGCGTGCCGCCGCCGGTGTCGAAGGCGAAGACCGATTCGTTCGTTGCCGGGACCGTCCCGTAGCGGACGATGCCCTCCCAGAGCATCTCGCCGACCGGCTGGATCGTGACCGTGTCGCGTGGCAGGAAGATCAGGCCGCTGCCCCAGGGGTCGAACAGCGAGGGCGAGGCAGCGATCAGACCGTTGAGCGCCTCGGCGTTGTCCGCCGTGCCGAAGATCGTGTAGCGCAGCTCGGCCGTCGGGCTGGCGCCCGTCGTGACGACGCGGCTCTCGAACTTCTCCTCGACCGTGACGGGCATTTGACTCCCTTCGTCGCTCCGTCGCTTCGTGGCTTCGTCGCTTCTTCATGCGAACGTCAGGCGGTTCGTCATCGCCGCCTCCGCCAGGCGCTTCGTGTGCCGGGCGATCTGGTCGGTGTTGCGGGCGGTGCGCTCTTCCGCATCACCGGCGCCCAGACCCAGCAACGCGGCGGGGTTGAACGTGCCGGTGACGCTGATCTTCCCGGCCAGCACGTCGGCGATGCCCTCGAGCTGATCCTTCAGGTCGCCGGGCAGCTTCGGCTTGCCGGGCGGGGCCTTCTCCGTCTCGGCCTCCTCGCGCTTGCGGCGCGCTTCGGCCAGCGCCTCGTCGAGCTTCTTGCGGGCGTCGTCCAACGCCCGCTTCGTCGCGGCGATCTTGCCTTCGGTGTCGCGTTCGAGCGCGTCCTGCGCCTCCTCAAACTGTCGGCCGATCTCGGCCAGCGTCGCCTCGTGCGTCTCGCGGGCCGCTTCGCGTTCGCGCTGCCGGCGCGCCTCGCGTTCGGTCAGCGCGCCCGTCCGCCGCCGCTCGATCTCGCCGGCGGTCTCGGCGAAGTCCTGGTCGGCCATCCGCTTGGCCGCCTCGGCCTGCTCGTCGGTGAGCTGGCCAAAGAGGTTCATCAGGTCGAGCCAGCGCTTGGTGAGCCAGTTCTGCACCAGGTGCCAGGCGTCCTGTAGGTCGCTGGTGAAGTTGGTCCAGGTCTTCGAGAGGAACGCGGTGGTCTCGATCCAGGCGACCTCCAGCGCGTGCCAGACGTGCTGCGCCGCGGCCAGCGCCCCGAACCACATCTTCTGGGCCGTGCCGATGAAGAAGCGCTTCGCTTCCAGCCAGACCCGGTTCAGCGCCGCAACGCCCTGCTGCCACGCTAACTTCAGCGCCAGCCAGAGGATCTGCGCGGCCAGGGCGATATCGCCGGCCGCGAGGGCGTCAGTGATGCCGCCTATTACCTTACTTACCGTCTCGCGCAGCCGGCCGAACTGCTCGCCGAGCCAGGTCAGAGCGTCACCGGCGGCGCCGGAATAGACCACGGCGGCCACGCCGAGGCCCGCGACGGCGGTCACGACCAGGCCGATCGGCGAGAGCATCGCCCCGATCGCGGCCGTCGCAGCGGCGAACGCGACCTTAACGGCGGCGAGGATCGAGCCAATCCCACCCAGCACGAACGCCGCCGCCTGGCCCGCGACGCCCAGCGCGACCAGCGTCGCGCCCAGCGCGCCGATGGCCACGATTGACGCGGCGATGATCGCGATGGTCGCCTTGTTCTCGCGCGCCCACTGGGCGAACCGGGCGGTGACCTGCGCGGCGACGTGGGCGACGACGCGCAGCGGGCCGACCAACGCCTCGCCGACGGCGATCGCCAGGCCCTCCAGCGCGCTCTTGAGAATGATCGCGTTGCCCTGGAGCGTGTTGAGCTGCACGTCTGCAATGCGTGCCGCGACACCGCCCGATTCTTGCAGCGCCGCCGTGTACTCGCGCAGCTTGTCGGCGCCCTGCGAGAGGAGTTCCGCGACGCCGGCCGCCGTGCGGGCGGGGAAAAGGCGGCCCAGCACGTCCAGCTTCTCACCCGTACCAAGGCCCTCCATCGCGCGGTTCAGTTGGTCAATGATGTCCGCGAGCGGCCTAACGTTTCCCTGCGCGTCCGTTACGCTGACGCCGAGCTCCTTCAGCTTGTCGGCGGCTTCCTTGCTGGGGCTCGTGAGCGCCAGGATGGCTCCGCGCAGCGTCGTGCCGGCCATCTCGCCCTGGATGCCGGCGTTGGAGAGCAACTGGATCGCCGCCACGATCTCCTCGAACGCGACGCCGGCGCTCTTGGCGATCGGGCCGACGAACTTCATCGCGTCGCCGAGCTGGTTCAGGTCGGTGTTGGCGGTGGTCATCGCCTTGGTCAGCACATCGACCGCGTTGCCGAGGTTGTCGGCCTCGATGCCCATCCCCGCCATGATCTTGGCGGCGATGTCGGCCGCCTGGGCGATCTCGAGCTGCCCGGCGGCGGCGAGGTTCAGCGTGGGGCCGATGGCTTTGAGGATCTGCTCGACGTCGAAGCCCGCCAGGGCGAAGAAGCTCATCGCGTCGGCGGCCTGGCTGGCGCTGAAGACGGTGGTCTCGCCGAGGCGTTTGGCCTCGTTCGATAGCCGTTCGAAGTCCTTTCCGGTGGCGCCCGAGAGCGCGCGGACCCGCGCCATACGCTGCTCGAAGCCGGCGAAGACGGTAGTGCTGACGGCCAGCGGCGCAGCGGCCGCAGCACTCGCGGCCACGAGCTTCTGCCCGATCGAGCGCATGCCGGCGCTGAAGGCGCGGAGCCGTGCCTGCGCCTTCTTGAGCCCGGCAGTCAGCTTGTCGCTGACGCCCAGCTCGACGAACGCCCGGCCAGCCCGGATGCCCTGCGCGGCGGCCATGCGTCAGCCTCCCCGCACGCTGTTGGCCCAGACCTTCGGCAGCTTCGGGCGCTCCTTTTCCAGCGCCGGGCCCATGTACGCGCGCTTGGCGATGCGAACCTTGCGCTTGACCACCTTGCCGCGCCGCCGGCGGACGACGGTCGTCACGCCGCCGAACTCGAGCACGTTCGGCGCGCTCGAGCGCTTGAAGCCGACCGGGCCGACGACGACCGAGTCCGTCGCGGGGTCGTAGCCGAAGAAGATGAAGCGTCTGAGCAGGCCGGTATGCGAGTGCGGCGGCTTGCCGGGCGGCGAGCTGCCCTTGCGCTTGCGGATGCTGTGCTTGGCCGTCGTCCGGATGAACGCGCCGGCGCGCGAAAGGGCCTGCCGCTTGGCCTTGTCCACCGCGCGCTGGACCTTCGGGCGGTCGAAGAACAGGTTCTTGATGCGCATGTCGATCACGGCATAGCCCTTTAGGCTGTTAGGCTGTTCGACTGTTAGGGTCAGCATCCTGCGGCGTTTCGCCGGTCGGCGGCGCGCCGAACAGCCGAACGGTCTAACAGTCAAACAGCCCGCTACTGCGGCAGCTCGTCCAGCGTCAGGTAGCCGAAGACGCCCTTGCCGATCGTGCCAGTGCCCGGCGTGGCGTCGATCACGACTTCCAGCACGTCGCCGGCAGCGACCGCCATCGTGCTGATCGCGGCCGACACGAGCTGGCGGGCGCTCTGCGTCTGATCGAGTGTGATCACGGCGCTGAGCACCGACGCTCCGTTCTTGCGGAGGTCGACGGTGATCGACGCTCCGGTCGTGCAGGGCGTCACGCAGCCGGCCTTGAACTCGCGCAGCGTGCCGGTCGCGCCGGTGACGGTATAGATCACCTGCGTGCCGTCCGCCGCGTCGGCGTCGGAGTTGCCCTGCCGCCACGGCGCCCGGTTGCGCTGCTGGAGCTTGGTCGCCTCGATGGCCGCCCCCGCCGCGACCTTGCCGGCGGTCACGGCCCCGTTGGGTAGCGTGACGCCGGCACCGAAGGTCACGTTGCCGGAAAAGTGGATGTCGCCTTCGATCAGACTGGACATGCGTCACCCGTCCTTCCGTTCCGCCTTGCCGATCGCCAGGCGCATCGCGGCGCCGGTCAGGCCGGCGATGGTGGTTCCGATCGCGACGTACTGCTCCTCGCTCAGCCAGTTTGCTTGCCCGTCAGTCAGCAGGTCCAAACTCCAAACCGCCCCGAGCAGGCTGAGAAGCAGGCTGCCGATCAGCGTCTTCTTGCCTTCCAACCACTGGATCATCGGGTCTCACCTCCAACGCAAAGCCCGGCTCGCCGGGCGCCGGCTCGTGCAGGTAGTACCTGCCGCCCAGGTGCACGTGCAGCGTGCAACCCGGCACGGTCGTGAGCAGGATCGCCACCGCGGCCGCCAGGTCATTCAGGTTGATCCGGCGCATCGTCGGGCTCACCCTTCGCGTGCGGGCTGGTCTCGGTCTCCTCGGTGCTCAGGCTCGTGACCTGGAGCTGGCCGGCGATGCCTTCGACGCCGACGGAGGCGCGGCCTTCCACGCCGACCACCCACTTGCCTTCGAAGAGCACGACGTAGGTCGGGTTGATCCCCTGCGCGCCGGCCTGGATGCTGAGCTGCTCCACGCCTTGGGTCAGCCCCTCGCGCACGGCCGGGATGATCGCCTCGTCCGCCAGCTTGTTGGCGAACGCCTCGATCGGCGGCTGGGGATTCAGCGCCGCGCAGCCTGCGCCGCCGACGCAGAACGCTACGGTGACTGCGATGTTGCGTCTCATGACTCTGCCTCCTTGCATTGCCTCGGAATCCTTCCTTCGATGAACACGTCCTTGAGCACGCCGACGTCCGCCTTGACCGGCTCACCCGTCCGGGCGAAGGGGTCGAAGTCGCGCGGCTTGAACGCCCGCGTCTTCTTCGGGTCGCGGTTGACGTTGGCGATCAGGGCCATCAGCGAGCTCGTCCTGCTCCACTCGTCTTTCATCCGCGCTTCGGCCATCGCCAGCAGCTCGCGCAGCGTCAGTCGGCCGGGATCGACGCCGGCGATTCCGGCGCAGCGCCAGATGAGCTGCCAGCATTCGCGAGCGCCCGCTCGACCACCTTCTCCAGCTCGCCGGCCTCGATCCGCTGCTCGATCAGGTCCCTTGCCCTGTCCATCACGTGCTGCATCGCGCCGAGCACGCGCCGCAGGTTCTCGCGGTCCCGGCGGTTCTGGAAAAAATCGACCAGGTCCTCCAGCAGCGCCTTGGTCGCGTGCTCGATCGCGTCGCCGGCCATCGCCCGGCCGAATTCTTCGTCGGTGATGCCCTTGCCGTCGGCTTCGGGCTTGCACACTGCGTAGACCACGTCGCACAGCAGCACCGGGTCGCGGATGAGCTTCTCGATGAGCTTGCCCTCGACAATTTCCAGCAGGTCGACCTCGAGCAGGCTTCGCACGCGCTTGATGGCGTCCACGTTGATCGCGACCGTCCAGGTGCGCCCCGCGTTGTCGTTGAAGGTCTTCATCGCTACACCGTGCTGTCGTAGAGCATGCCGAGGTTGAGATCGTCGGCGGCCGTGTCGTTCTGCGTGGCGACGACCTTGTCGACCACCTGTCCGGCCAGCGGGTTGGCCGCGGTGCTGCCGTTGACCCAGTACCAGGCCTCGCGGGCCGTCAGGTCCACGGTGAGGACGCGCGTGCCGCCGGCGTTGAAGAACCCCAGCGTGCCGCGCTGGTTGCACAGCGCGCCGATCGCCACGAGCTTGTTGCCGTCGAAATCCGTGTCGAGCGTCATCTGCTCAGCGACGGTGATCGCGGTCGAGACGGCCGGCATCGTGTCGCCGCCGGCGCTGGTCCCGTTCTCGACCGTCACGTCGTCGCCGACGACGGCGGTGACCTTCATGCCGTAGCGCCGCCCGGCCGCCCAGTACACGTCCACGACGTCGTTGACGTTGAAGCCGTGGCCCGGCAGGTTGAGCACCCAGTTCTCGGGCGGGCCGGGGTTGTACGTCGTCACCGTGCCCGAGACCGCGGCCGCCAGCACTACGTCGTGTCCGATCTGGCCGTCGGCCTCGCGCGTGATCGTCGAGCCGAGCGCCGCACCGCCGATGTCGCCGCTGATGGTCAGCCTGCTGGTGAACACGATCAGCCTCCAATCCAGCTCGGCGGGGTGTCGGAATACGTGACCTTCGCCGTCACCGAGACGGTGATGCCCTCTTCCAGAGGCTCGCTGCGCGAGAACGACGTGATCATGAAGTCCGCCTGGAGCCCCTGGCCGCCGTCGGCGTCGAGCACCTGGAGGCCGATGAGCTCGTTGTTGAGGTAGGCGTTCTTGATCGCGGTAAACCCCGCGTCGGCCGTGTCCCAGACCATCTCGAACTCGACCGATGCTTCCTTGAGAGTCGCGACCGTGGCGCGCCAACCGGAATTCGCGCGGGTCGTGACGTCCGCCTCGCCCGCCTCCAGCGAGAGCGTCACATCGCGGACGTTGGCCAGCGTGGTCCAGGAGCCGCCGCTGCCCTGGCCGCCGGCCTTGTACTTGAGCACGGCCTCCATGCCGAGTCTGATCGCCATCCCTGACTCTCCCTATCGCGTGTAGCCCACGACCAGCACCCAGTGGCCCGAGCTGCCCTTCACTTCGATCTCCGAAAGGTCTACGCCCTCGAGCATCGCCGCCGCGCCGGGCGGCCACTTCGCCAGCGCGCCTTCCCGGAACCGCACGTCGATATTGCCGGTGTTCTTGCTGCTGGCGATGACCGTCGCGTTCATCACCAGCGGTTCGTCGGCCAGCGCCTCCCAGTCCGGCGAGCCGAGGTTGATCGACTTCATGTACACGTTCGCGGGCATCGCTCTACCCGATCCCTCCGCCGCCGATCTCACCGCCGGGGTCGGCCGGCTCCGCGGCCGTGTCCTGCGCAATCACCGTCTTGAGCCGCGCCGCGGTACGGCCGCGCGGGTCGTCGCCCGGGGCGAAGCCGACGACCAGCACGTTGTGATTCGGCCCGCCGCGGGCCTCGATCTCCGACGCGTCCACCGATTCGAACGTCACCGCCGCTCCCGGCGGCCACTTGGACAGCGGGCCGCCGCGGAACCGCACGTCGATGTTGCCCGCGTTCTTCGGGTCGGCGATCACCGTGGCCTGGAGCACGGTCGGCACGTCCGCCAGCTTCGCCCAGTCCTGCTGGAGGCCGAGGTCGATCGACTTCATGTACGCGTTCGCTGGCATCGCTCTACCTCGGTACGCGGTACCTGACGGTCAGGACGCTGGTGAACACGCGCTGCTGGTCGAGGTGCTCGGGCGCGAAGACGGGCTCGTTCTCAATGCTGAGCCACGCCGCCTCCGGCGCGTCGCTCAGCCGCTTCATCCGCAGATGGTCGGCGATCTCCTCGACCAGGTTCATCATCGTGTCGAGCTCGGCCGGTTCGTCCGGGTCGATCTTCTTCTGCACGCCCACGTCGATCGCGCAGTCGAAGTAGTTCGCCGCCCGCGTGGCGCCGGTGATCGCCAGCGACTTCGGCACGACGCTGACGCGCAGGGCGTCCAGCTCGGCCAGCTCGAACGTCGGCCGGTAGCGCCGTTCGGCGTCCACCTCCTGGCTGAATGAGGCCGCGTTCAGACTGGTGACTACGGCGTCGGCGATGTTGATGAGCGTGCTCACTCTTCCAGCTTCTCCACGCGTTCCTTCAGGGCTTCCAGTTCGACGCGCACGCGGACCATCTCGTCGTGGTCGCCGCAGCCGCCGTTGAGCCTGCGTGCCTTGCGATCCAGCAGCAGACGGATCAGCGAGAAGCTCTCGCGGACCACCATCCACGCGATCAGCCCGACGAGGCCGTACTGGACGACCGGGTCGTCCTGCCTGCCGGCAGGCACGGCGAGCTGCGGCGTCTGCGCCAGGAGCACGCCGGCGGTCAGCTTGGCGAAGTCGGTGTTCATCACTCCGTATCCACGTGCTTCGTGTGAATCCGCAGCGTCTTGCGGTACGGGTCGCTGTAGCGCCACGGCGGCTCGTTGCCCGGCGCCATGACCTCGTAAACGAACGCCTGCGCGCCGGCCGACTCGCGGATGCGGTCGCCGGCCTTCGGCAGCGCCGGCGCGCCGGCCAGCACGAGGTCGCTCGCGCGGACCAGGTAATCGCGCGACTCGATCTTGTGCACGATCCCGTGCTCATCGACCTGCTCGAACTCGGTCCGGCCGACCGTCGCGGCCAGCTCCAGCGACTCGGCGCCGCGCTGGTACGTGACCGTGCGCGTCATGTGGGCATGACGCTGGTCGTCGAGCCACGCCGAGCCTTGTTCGAGCAGGTCAATCACCGCTCACACTCCCTACCGGTGCTTGATGACGAGCAGGAACGCCGGCATGTTCGCGGTCGTCCCCTGCGTCACGTCCAGCGTCACGTGCTCGCTGGCCGCGAGCACCTTGTGCGTCGGGTCGAGCGCACCGAGGTCGGCGAAGTCGCTCGACGGCGGCTGGTTGGCGGTGTTGTAGGTCTTGCTGACGATCACGTTGCCGGCATCATCCTTGAGCGCGATCACCGCCGTGTTCGCGTCGTCGACGCCGGCCGGCGCGCCCTGCGTGAGGATGCCGACCGAGACCAGCTCGACGGCATCCGGCGAGACGAAGACCGGCCGGGCGGAAATGTCGGCGCCGGCGCCGAGGTCCTCGACGGCCACGAGCGTGACCTGCTCCTCCTCGCCGGGTGCGTCTCGCACGACGAGCACGCGCACCGTCGCGTCGCCGGCCACGGCGTCCTTGATCGCCCGCCCGAGCAGCGCGTTGTCGCCGCCGGTCTTCGTGGCGGCGCCGGTCCCGGTGGTTCCGCCCACAGGGTCGCCGTCCGCGTCCCAGTGCACCACGTCGCCGAAGCTGACCGCCTCGTTGGCCTTTGCGACGTCGAACACGCCCTCCACCGCCAGCGCGCCGAGCGCGTTCGCGGCGATCGGCGTCTTGGCGAAGCCGACCAGCCCGTTCTGCACTACCACCGCACCGGCCGCGACATCCGCCGCCGGCGTGTAGTCGATCGCCTTGCCCTCTTGCACGAATGTTGCCTGTGCCATGATCGTTGGCCTCCTTGCCTCAGATTGCCGTCATCACGCCTCGCCCTTGCTCTTCACGCCGCCGCGGGGTTCTTGCAGATTCACGCCGAAATCGTGGTAGCCGCGCATCTGGACACCCAGCATGTTGAAGTCCGCGTCGGCGGTCTCGATCGTGGGCGACTCCTGGCCGTTGAGGAACGCGACCTCGATCACCGGCAGGTCGGTCGGGTCGGCCAGCAGGTACCACGCCTTGTCCGAGAAGCCGGTGTACTGCGTGTTGCTCAGATACCGGCTCACCTCGACGCGGAACTTGCCCTGGTGCGGGTTGGCGACCGGCGTCTTCGTGTTCGCCGTCGTGTCGCGGAACTCCAGCGACTTGAACAGCATCGTGCCCATCGCCGA
>JABRWC010000170.1:0-11872 GCA_039961675.1 Phycisphaerae bacterium | reverse complement strand
GCAAGGGCTAAATCGCAAAAAAGCTCAAAAATATTGCAGACGGGTGAAGTGTTACGAATATTCGTGCAGCTCTGCGAGACCTCGTCCTCGCAGAATTCGAGCGACTCTGAGTCCGGATGGCAGTAACATGGGCTCGTGTCTATGCAGCCGCGGAGCGAGCCGTCTTGAACCAGTGGCAGCGAAGCGAGGAGTCCGACGACGGAAAGGGTGAGCATGACGGTACTCCGAATGAAGGCCCTTTTTTCAGTCTAACTCAAAAAAAAAAGAGTCAACCACGAAGTGGCCCGGGTTTCGGTTTTTCCGGGCACGCTACGCGTCGGTCTTTGCCAATCGGCACCCGTTGCGCCGTTGCAAGACCTTGGATCGGCTAAGGCCAGCAGGATCGAGCATGCGCGCTCGCCCGTGTCAATCGCACCGCGCGCCGCATCGGCATGTGCCGGGGATCATCCGATAGGGAAGTGTGGGACCGGGCAATGGCCGGTCGCGCGCGCCCGCAGGGCGCGCGGGCTTCGCGCGGGGCTCGGCTGGAGCGATGCTTGCGCGCATGCGTGCAAACATGCATGCGCATTCGCCGTCACCACCCGCGCGCCCGGGCCGGGCCGACCGGACCCGGGCGCTCCGCGCTTTGCGGCCGGGCGACCCGGATCTCGATCTCGCGCCCCGCGCGCAGCGTCCGCGCCAGTTCGATGCCCATGGCACATACGTCCGGAGCGTCGTCGTGGCGCGCCTTGGGAAAATGCAGGAACTGGCTCTCGATCTCGGGGTCCAGCACCTTTGGAAGCCGAAATGTGCCGTTTTCGTAAAACGGCGCCGAGCCCTCGATCCGGGCGCGCTTGTTGCCCGTCGTGCGGATCGGCACGATCGGCAGGTACGCCTGCGTCCGCCGGCCCTGCTCGTCGAGGAACTGCTGGAGCGCGGCCTGGTACGCGACGGTCTCGATCCCGATCTTGACCGGACGCCAGCGCTCGAACGCCTCGAGGATGCGGCGAATCTGCTCGATCACGCCGATGCGCTCGATCCGCAGCTCGCGGGTGTAGATCACGCCCGTGTGCGTGTCGATGCTGCCGACCCACAGCGCGAAATAGTCGCCGCCGGTGGCCCCGGTCGCGGGATCGACCGCCATGAGCGTGGCCAGCCGCTCGGGAACCAATTCGCCCGGCTCGTAGCGCCTGAGCCACTCGGACCGGAACACGCGCAGCGAGTCGTCCACGGGGTTCGCCTGGTACTCCTGCTCGAACGCCAGCGTACCGACCCGCTCGCGCTCCTCTTCCAGCCGCACCACCGGCCAGCGCGCCGGCCAGAGCGCCTTGAGGTGGTACCGCCCGTCCTCGTCGGGTTCCGCTTCCAGCGCGCGGTAGACCCGGTAATCCCAGCACGGGAAACGCCGCCGGTCGCGTAGGTTTGCCAGGAGCGAGTCGTAGTGCAGGATCGACCCGACCACGACCAATCGCCCGTCCGGCGCCATCGCCGGCATCACCACTCGCCGCAGCCAGTGCTCCAGCCGCCGGCGGCCTTCCGGTGATTCCACCAGCGCGTCCTTCTCAATGTCGTCGCAGATGACCAGGTCCGGCCGCTGCGCCCCGACGCGCAGCCCCCGGAAGCTCCCGCCCACGCTGCGGGCCTGCACGCTGACGCCCGTCACGCTGAGCAGCACGGCATCCGTGCGGCGCACGCGGCGAGACGCGGCGCTTGTCCGGCGCCTCGGCATTGCCTGACCGGCGGCGCCGATGCCCGCCGTCCGCCGCGCACGCCCACGAGCCGGACGCGGCGCTTCCGGCTCGCGCAGCAATTCACCATAGGCGTCGATGACCCGCTCGTTGGTCTCCAGCTCGTGCCGGATGTCGCGGACGAACTGCCGCGAGAGCGACAGCTCGTGCGTGACGATGACGATGTTGCGGCGGCGCTGCTCGCACACGCACCACAGCGGCAGGGCGAGCGCGGCACACGTGCTCTTGGCGTGCCCGCGAGGAGCGACGCGCGCCAGCAGCCGCCGCGGCGGATCACACAGGTCGTGCATCAGCTCACGATGAAACTCGCACGGCTTGTCGGAAAAGTGCTCGGGGAGAAAACGCTGTGCCCAGGCCAGCAGGTCGGGACGTTCGGATGCGGGCGAGCCGCTGAACGGAGCTTTCTTCGCCCTGCGTTTCACACGCTGCCTGCTCGCTCGCCCCATCGCCGGATTACGAACGCTCGCCCCGTGGTTCCCGTGCGGCCGCGCCATCCCCGCGCCCTTCCGTCATTCCCGCGCCTTTCCGTCATTCCCGCGCAGGCGGGAATCCAGGACCATCTCAGGCACTGCCCCCCTCCGCGGGGGTAACGGTCTCACTGGGCCATCGTGACTTCGTAACGCCGGACCTCCGAGTCCGACGCAATGCCCGGTCAGGAGACCGGTCCGCCAATAGCGGTTCAAACACCACTCGCGCTGACTTGCGCCCGAAGACGAGCGTAACTCGAACTCGGACGCCCGGAGCGCGGCTGGCTGAAGCGGCGCAAATCCGTCACGCGCCTGCATGCGGCTGGCGCTTTTCGGCCGCCGCTGCGGCCGCACGGCGACGGCGCGCCGGGCGTCCGTCGCTATCATCCCGGCATGCCTCCGGCACGCCGCAAGCCGCCCGACCATCCGGACCAGGTCCGGATGACGATCGGCGAACACCTGGACGAGCTGCGCGGCTGCGTCGTGCGCAGTCTTCTGGCTCTGCTCGCCGCGTGTCTGCTGTGCATCTGGCCGTCCAAGTTCCTGCTGGAGCTGATCGCGCGCCCGGTCGTCCTCGCGCTGCGGCACTACGGGCAACCCGAGACATTCCTGGCGACGGCGCCCGCCGAAGCGCTGCTCATCTACGCCAAGACCGTCGTCATCGCCGGGCTGATCCTCGCCTCGCCGTACGTGATCTACGAGCTCTGGAACTTCGTCGCGGCCGGCCTGTTCCCGCACGAACGCCGCATGATCTACCGCGTCATCCCGCTCAGCGCTGGACTGTTCTTGGCAGGCGTGGCGTTCATGTACTCGTTCGTGCTGCTGCTCAGCCTGAAGTTCCTGGTGGGTTTCAGCGCCTGGCTGCCGATGCCCGACGCGCAGCCCACGGCGATCGAGCGCCTGTTCCTCGGCGAACCCAGTACGCGGCCGGCCCTCGAAACTCCGCCGGCGTCGCAGCCGGCGGTCGCGTTCTACGACGCCGACCCAGCGCAGCCGCCGCCCGGCACGCTGTGGTTCAACCGCACCGACAACAAGCTCAAGCTCCAGGGCGCCGAGGGCGTCTACAGCGTGCAGCTCATGCCCGGCGACCGCCGGCCGATGGTGACGACGCACTTCCGCATCGGCGAATACCTGACTTTCGTGCTGATGCTGACGATCGCGTTCGGCCTGGCGTTCCAGATGCCGGTGGTGGTGGTGATGTTCGTGCGGATCGGCCTGGTGCAGGTCGAGACGTTCCGCAAGTACCGCCGGGTCGTGATCCTCGTCATCGTGGTGATCGCGGGGGCGATCGCGCCGCCGGACCTTGTCAGCCACCTGCTGCTCTCGGGGCCGATGATCCTGCTGTTCGAGCTTGGGTTGCTCCTGGCGCGGCGGCAGCCGGTCCGCCGCGGTCCGGAGCGCGCGCGCCTGCCGAGTCCTCACTCCTGAAACGCGGCCATCCACGCCGTCGGCAGGTTGGTCTGCATGAGCCAGACGCGATCTTGGCCCACGTTCTGGCCCCAGTTCGTCGCCCACACCACACGCGCGCCGTCGGCGCTGAGGCTCGCCTGCGTCTCCTCCCAGTACGCGCCCGCGGTGCCGTGCACCTTCGCCACGTAGAAGACGCGCGGGGCGGCCGCGTCGAGCCGCGCGAGCGTGATCGTCCGGTCAAGCCAGTTCTGCTCCGGCGCGTCAGGCTCGCTGAACGTCGAGATCACGCACCAGCCCGGCGCATTGCACGAAATGTGCACGCCGCTGCGCAGACCGAGCGGCGAAGCCGAATCGTAAAACAGCCGCACAAGCTGCACGCGGCCGGTTCCTGCATAGCTCTGCCCCGCTTCCACCGGGACCGTCTCCGCGCCAAGCGCCACCATGTCGAGCGAGTCCGTGCGGTTGCTTTGAAGCACTAGGACCTCGTTTCCGGCGGAATCCAGGCCGACGTCGGAGTGTCCGGCGTCGTAGTCGATCTGGCGGAACTGCGCGAACTCGCGGTCGGCGATCAGCATGCCGCTCTTGCCGCCGCCGTTGTCCCAGTCCGCGCCGACGACGACCCAGTTGCCGAGCGGCGACATGCCGACCCAGTCGATCCGCGACTCTGCAAGCGAAAGCGCGTAAACGCCGAGGACGCGGTCTTCCTCGCGGTCCCAGGTGAACAGGTAGCGCGGCCGGTAGTCGTCGGCTGAGCCTTGGAGCATGAACGCCCAGAAACGCTTGTCGAGCGAGGTCTCACCTTCCTCGCGCGTGGTGATGCGGTACAAGTCCGGGTTCGCCGCCAGGATCGGGGCGATCTGCGCGTCCAGCGCAAAGTCCTTGACCACGGTGATCTCGCCGCTCGCGGCGCTCGCCCGCACAACCTGGAAGGCGCGCAGTCCCCAGAGAACGTCGGGGTTCTCCGGGTCCCAGCGCGGCTCGGCGACCTCGACGATGCGAACCAGGCTGCCGTCCCGATCGTACGGAACAGATTGCGTGCGATAGATGCGCCATTCGCCCGCGATGGCGAGCAGCAAAATCAGCGTTCCGTCGCGGTTGAACGGATCAAAGCGCGAGTACTCGTGACGCAGCCCCTCCCCGCCCACCACGCGCGTCTGCGACGTGCCGAACCGCGAGTCCGCGGTCGATCCCCCGGGTTCCGGCGTCGGGGCGGCGACGAGCGCGTAGCGCGGATTGTCGCCGGACCGCGGGTCGGGGACTTCGAGCAAACCGGCCGGCGCAGCGGAGCCGCCGGCGTCGCCGCCGTTGGTTCCGTCCGCGGCCGCGCCGTCGGCGCCGGATCCGTCAACGGCCGAGCCATCGCCGGACGCGCCGTCTGTGGCCGTTCCGTCGCCCTGCTGCGCTGACGAATCTGCCGGCGGCGGACACGCGGTCGTGAACACAAGTGCGGCGCTGAGCGCCGCAACCAGCCAGCGACGGACCGATGCGCGCGACATGGAAAATCCCCCTCGTTTGTGGCGCGGCCGTGCCCGGAAGAGCTGCGTCGGCCGGGCCGACCTCGAAGTGTTGCGGACCGCTGCCATCCCTGCCAGCGGCGATCCCCCAAACGTCCGAACCCGCCACAAAAGTGACGGGTCGCCCTCCGCACTCCCGTGCGGGGTTCTGACGCAAAGCGTCGGCGCACCCCGCACGGCCGTGCGGGGCTCTGACGCCTTCGTCGCGCGGTGTCGCATGTCGGTTCAGCGCACCGCGGCCGCTCCGCACAGCTCCTCAAAGACGCTCACGGCATACTCGATCTGCTCGCGGTTTACGTCCATGTGCGTCACCGCGCGGACGCGATGCGGACCGGTGGAAAACATGAGCACGCCTCGCTCACGCAACTGCTCCGTGAACCGTGCCGCGCCGCCCAGCGCCGGGTCGAGATCGAAGATCACGATGTTGGTTTCCACCGTCGTCACGTCCAGCCGGATGCCCGGCAGTTCGGCGATACGCTCCGCGAACCAGCGCGCATTGGCGTGATCGTCCGCCAGACGCTCGACGTTGTGCTGGATGGCGTAAAGCGCCGCCGCCGCGAGCAGCCCCGCCTGCCGCATCGCGCCGCCGAACATCTTGCGGAAGCGGTGCGCGCGGCGGATGAAATCGCCCCGTCCGGCGACGATCGACCCGACCGGCGCGCCGAGGCCCTTCGAGAAGCACATCGAGACCGAGTCGGCGTAGTGCGTGTAGTCCGTCGGCTTGCGCCGCGCGGCGACGCACGCGTTCATCAGCCGCGCGCCGTCCAGGTGCAGGTGCAGGTCGTGGGCGTCACACACCCGGCGGATCGCGGCGACGCTCTCCACGGGCCACACCGAACCGCCGCCGCGGTTGTTGGTGTTCTCCACCACCACCACGCGCGAGCGGGCGAAGTGCTGGCTCTCGGGGCGGACCGCGGCCTCGACCTGCCCGGCGGAAAACACGCCGCGCACCCCTTGAATCGAGCGCACGCTGCACCCGGAGAGCGCCGAGGGCGCGCCGGTCTCGTAGTTGTGGCAGTGCGTCGTCTCGTCGAGGATCAGCTCATCGCCCGGCTCGGTGGCGGAGCGGATCGAAACCTGGTTGGCCATCGTGCCCGACGGAACGTAAAGCGCCGCTTCCTTCCCCAGGAATGCGGCCATGAACTCCTGGAGCCGGTTCACGGTCGGGTCGTCGCCCAGCACGTCGTCGCCAACTTCGGCGGCGAGCATCGCCTCGAGCATGCCGCGCGACGGCTTCGTGACCGTGTCGCTCCGCAGGTCAGCCGTCTTCATTCCGCCGCCTCCACTCCTTGGCCGCCTTCTCGGCGATCTGCTTGACGCGGTCGATCTCGTCCTGCTTGATCTTCGGATTGTCCCCCTGCCAGAACCGGTCCGGTTTCGCGTTCTTGATCTTGCAGATCTTGGCGATCGCATTGTACGCGGCCAGGTGCGCCGCCATGTCCTCACCGCCGAGCTTCTCCGTAAGTTGCTCGGCGCCCACCGGAGTGCAGCCGCCCAGCGCGGCCGCCGCGTCGGCGTCGCCCGCCAGCGCGGCCTCGAACAGCTTGTTCACCGCGCCGGGTGTGGACAACTCCGCGAGCGTGTCCAGGACGGACTTGCGCACGCCCGGGTCCAGGTTCTCGTTTTGGAGCATTCCAGTGATCCCCTCGGCTGCCTGGGTTATGGAATACTCTCGGACCAGCTTCAGCACAGCGTTCACCTGCCCCGGCGTCGCGGCCGCGTCCTGGAGCTTGGGTTGAACCTCTTTCTCGAACAGACGCTGCTTGTAGACGCCGAACACCAGGTTCATCTTCTGGCGGAACGAGTCGGGATGCGCCACGCCCGACGGCGCCAGAGTGTCGAGTTTGTCCCCGTCGGGCGCGGTGAAAACGACCTCGAGGTTCGTTCGCGGCGGAAGGTCCCACTTCTTCAGCAGGTCTTCGTGTTGCGAGCGGATCAGCCGCACGGTGATCCAGCGCTGCGCTGCGGAGACCACACGCACGTCGCGGAACGCCCGCTTCTGCGATTGCTCCATGTCTTCCGCACGGTCGCCGCCGCTCCCGACGATCCAGAACATGAGCGGCTTGTTCGTTCGCTGGGCTTCCGCGATCGCGTCCTTCACGTCGAGCCGCCATTGCAGCGGCCGGGCGGCCTGGTTCGATGCGTCATAGCCCCGATTCTGAGCCACGCTCGGCGCCGCAAGACAGCCGGCCAGCATCGAGACGAGCAGGGGGGTTCTCATGCGTTCCTCCCGCGAGGCACAAGTGCAGGATCCTGGCTGGATTCTATCGCGCCGACGCCGGGCCGCGGCGACAAATTCGTACGAGACGAAACCGCTGCACCCGCATAAAGTATGTCATGCTTCGACGGTGTTCGCCGGAGATTTCCTTCAGGAGACGGCAAATGCGGACGAGTGTGGGCGGGTTGCTGTTTGTGTGGCTGGCGGTCGCAACCTCGGCGGCGGAAGACATCCAGTGGGCCAAGAACTGGGACGAAGCCCAGAAGGCCGCAGCCAGCGGCGGCAAGCTCATCATGGTCGATTTCTTCACCGACTGGTGCGTCTGGTGCAAGCGCCTCGACAAGGACACCTACGCCAACGCCGACGTGATCAAGCTCAGCCGCGAGTTCGTGAACCTCAAGACCGACGCCGAGAAAGAGGGCCTGTCGCTCGCCAAGAAGTACGGCGTGTCCGGCTTCCCCACGATCCTGTTCCTCGATAATTCCGGCGAAGTGGTCGGCCGCATCGGCGGCTACATGCCGCCAGGCCCGTTCGCCAAGGAGGTGACGCGGATTCGCGACGCGCACGCCGACCTGCCGAAACTCGAGGCCCGGCTGAAAGCCAATCCCGACGACGGCGAAACCAACGCGCGCCTGGCCGAGATCATGGCCATGCGCGGAAAGCGCGCCGAGGCCGAGGCCGCGATCGCCAAGGCCGAAACCGCCAAGTATACCGGCGAATCCCTGGCCCGCGCGTACAACGGCGTCGCGGACGCGTACCAGAGCGATCAGAAACTCGACCAGGCCGTGGCGCTGTTCAAAAAGGCGGACGCGATGAGCAAGGACGCGGAGACGCGGGCTTATGCCAAGATCTCAATCCTGTCGTGCCATAACGCGGCCGGCAACCGCGACGCCGCAAAGGCCGTGGCGCGGGAGCTTGTCGAGCTGAAAGACGCCCCCGCCGACATGGTCGAGATGGCGAAGAAGTACCTCGCACAGGACGAGTAGCGGGTCGCCCGCTGCCAGCGGCACGCTTACCCCCGCGGCTGCCTCACCGTGCGCCTCGCGGCTCGGATTGCCGTGTACGCCCGAACCGGTCACCCGTTCTCGTCGCCGGCGTCTTGCACGCTGGAAGGGGCGCCCGCCGCGGCGATCGAGTACAGGTGCCAGCGCGCCTTGGCCGAACCCGAGCGCGGGCGCTGGCGGAGGAAATACACGGTCCAGACGTCGCCGCCGTCCATGCGCAGCTTGAAATAGTGCCGGCGCAAATAGCGCTCGCCGCCGCTGCGCCCGCCCTCAGGCTCGGAGTGCTTCCACGATTCGAGCACCGCGAGAATCGTCCACTCGCGGCCGCGCCACAGGAACCCAGGGGGAAGGCCGGGGAGCCCCATGCCCATCGCGTGCGTGTCGAAGCCGCGCGGGTGCGGCTCGATCGGCTCGCTGACGAAGCGCTCCATCGCCTGATTGTAATCGCGCATCCCTCCCGTCACCCCCGCGCAGCCGGGCGTCCAGTCCCAACCGTCACCCCCGCGCAGCCGGGCGTCCAGTCCCAACCGTCACCCCCGCGCAGCCGGGCGTCCGGGGGCGGGAGCGGGGAACGTCGGCGCCGCCGCGGTTTCGCGCTCGTCGGGGCCAGATGCGCGGGAATGACCGAGTACGCGTGAGAATCACGAAATGCGCGCGGGAATGTCGAAGGACGCACGCCAACTGCGTCGGCTACTTCAGCAGATGCGAATCGGTTTCCGCCTCCGGACCTTCGCGGCCCGTGTAACTCAGCACGTGCGTCAGCGTCCAGATGTTGTCGCCGTTCACGCCCGCGTTCGGCGTCGTCGCCCACTTCACCGCGCCCCCGAGCGTGAGCAGGTTCTGCCCGGCGCCGCCGTGGGCGCGAGAGTTGCTCCGGGCCGGGTCCGCCAGGCCGATGCTGCGCGCGAAATCGAACAGCGGCATCCCGCTGTCAAAGCACGGGTTGTCGTCCGCCATGACGGCCGCGTCCGGATGAGCACGAAACGTCGGCCGCACACCCGCCATGTTCTGGCTGGCATAGCTGATGTTCCGCGACTCGAGGAAGTCTCGCCGGACGGCAATCAAATCGCTGGGCATCGGCCGGTCATTGGTGGACGGACAGATGAACACCCGCACCGGAACGTACGCATTCCGCGCCAGCGGGAACATGTGCCGACGATTCGGAACAACCTCCACGCCCGGCTCGGAAGTCGGCTGCCACGACGAGCGGCTCGACCAGCCCGCGAACGGCAGACTGTCGCCGAATGTGCTGGCGTAGCTCGCCAGCCCCTGCCCGATCTGCCCCAAATTCCACGAGCACACCGTGCGCTGATTGCGCTCGCGCATGTGCAACACGCTCGGCACGCCGACGCCGACCATCAGCACGATCACGGCCGCCACGGCCGCGATGTCGCGGAACGACTGGAGCGAAACCGGCGTAAATCCGCGGTTGTCCACGGGTGGCCGCCGCTTTGCCGTGCCGTGCACGCGCAGCGCAGGGCCGGCCGCCACCACCCGGGCGAGAATTCGATCTTTCAAACCCGGCGGCGTGCGCGGGACGCGGAACGCGCGCAGAGCCTCGAAGCAGGCCGACAGCGCTTCGTCGTCCGCGGCCAGACGGGCGTCCGCGCTCATGCGCTGCTCAAGCGCGGCTTCCTCATCCGCGGAAAGCCGCCCCAGATAGCGGTCCAGCAGGGCGCCGTCGAAACCGCTCGATCCGTCGCCGAATCCGTTCTCGTGCGTATGGTTCATTTCGACACCGGGTCGCCGCCCGTGCGCGCTCGCCAGAGCTTCGCGAAGTGCGCCACCGCGGCGTGCAGCCGTGATTTTACTGTACCCACCGGGATCTCCAGGATCTCGGCGATTTCCGCGTACGGCAGTTGCTGAAAGTAGCCGAGCATCAGGATCAGCCTCAGGTGCTCGGGCATGCTCGCCACGACTTCGCGAACCGCCCGATTCGTCTCGCTCGTCTCAACCTGCTGGTCCAGCGGCTCCGCGCCGGATGCGATCAACTCCGCCGGTCCCTGGCCGTCGTCCGCCTTCGACGCGGCGTCGATCGACAGCGGCGAACGCCGCGCCTTGGACCGCAGAAAGTCGCGCGCCTTGTTGGCGGCGATCGTGTAAAGCCAGGGCTTGAACGCCCGCGAGCGATCGAACGTCGCCGCCGCCAAATGCACCTGCAAGAAGGTGTCCTGGACGAGGTCGTCCGCGTTCGCCGCGTTGTTCACGAAGCGGTAGACGAACGCGAAGACTTCATCGAGGTACCGTCCGACCAGCAGGTCGAAGGCGCCAGGCTTGCCGGCCAGGTGCTCCGCCAAAAGTTCCTCGTCGCTCCTGGCATTCACGGCAATCACCCGTCTATACGCTTCCACGGACCGACGGTTCTGTGGGGATTTCGCGCTCCAATCGTCGTCGCGTCCCGGCATTATCGGAAACGGGACGACGCCCGGTGCAGTGCGGCCGGCATGGTAACGATAGCCGCCGACCGCGGTAAACGCTTGTGCAGAAATCAATTCGGTTCATAATGCCCGGACCGTGGCGGCCGCGGCGCACGCGCGAAACGGCTGCACCGACCGGATTCTCCCGGAACGACGCGGATATTCCCATGCCCAACGTCCCCTTCTCCGTGCGGACCGGCGAAATCGACGAACGCACGCTGACGGCGCTCATCAAGGCCTCGGCGGCGATCAGCGGGACGCTCGAACTTGAGGAAGTCCTGCAAGCGATTGCCGTGACCTCTGCCGACGTGCTCCAGGCTGAGGCCAGCTCGGTCATGCTGCTGGACCGCGTGCGGAACCGGCTGGTGTTCAAGGCCGCCGTGGGGGTGGACGGGACACGCCTGATCGGCGAAGAGTTCGACGCGAACCTGGGCATCGCCGGCCGCGTCGCGTTCACCGGGCGCCCGGAGGTGGCCCTCAACGCGCCCGAGCATCCGCACTTCTACCCAGGCTTCGACGAGAAGTTCGCCTTCAAGACCCGCGGACTCATCGCGGCGCCGCTGCGCTACCGCGGAGAGGTTCTGGGCGTCGTCGAGGTTCTCAACAAGAAGGACAACGAGCCGTTCTCCGACCACGACCTCGAAATCCTCCAGCTCTTCGCCAATCTGGCCGCGATCGGAACATCCAACGCCAAGCTGCACGAGGAGGTCAAGAAAGAGAACCTCTCGCTGCGCGAGGTCGTGCAGACCGACGACGCGATCATCGGGAACAGCCCGGCGCTTCAGGACGTGCTGCGGCTGATCGACCGTGTCGCGGCCACCAACGCCACCGTGCTGCTCCTCGGCGAGACCGGAACGGGCAAGGAGCTGAGCGCCCGCCGCGTCCACGGCCAAAGCCCCCGCAGCCGCAAGCCGTTCATCGCCATCAACTGCGCGGCACTGCCCGAAACGCTGCTCGAAAGCGAACTGTTCGGGCACGAGGCCGGAGCGTTCACGGGCGCCACCCACACCAAGATGGGCCGCTTCGAGCTGGCCGACGGCGGCACGCTGTTCCTGGACGAGATCGGCGACATCAGCTCCAGCACGCAGATCAAGCTGCTGCGCGTGCTCCAGGAG
>JABRWC010000169.1:0-13829 GCA_039961675.1 Phycisphaerae bacterium | reverse complement strand
AGCGTGGACGGCTTCGGCCTGGGCCCCGGCGGGACCGATGCGATCATCCCCAACGGTGGAATCTGGTTCCCGGGCGATGGCGCGTCGGACGGCGAGCTTGTCATCGACGTCACGACGCACGCCCAGGCGCCGTTCACTGTGTTCACGCTGAAGGAAACCCCGACGCCTGAGCCGAGCAGCGTGCTGCTGCTCGTCGCTGGTGCTGCCCTCCTCCGGCGGCGCTAGACACAGCCACAGCGCATAGGACAATCGCGAGCCCAGCAACCGCCTGCTTCGGGGTAACCCGGAGCAGGCGGCTGTCTTTGTGCACTTGCCCATGGAGCGGAGTACGCAGCATCGCGGACCGACGCAGGAATCTTCGTTGGGCGCGAAGGCTGGGCTTGGGAAAGAATGTGTGGGGCAGGTCACCGTGCCTACCGTTCAAGCCCAAAAACGCGGGCGGGGATGCCCGCTGCAAGCGTTCTTTCCCCAACTCGCTCGGCGCCGTGAGCTTCGCTACGAAGTCTTGAATCGGTCCTGGTCGCCGCGCGGCTCGCCCTCGATGCCGGCCAGCGCCTGCTTCACGACTCCGGGCAGCCCCTTCAGCATCTCGCGCGTTTCGACGTCGTCTACCAGCCCCAGCCGGCGCGTGCACGGAAACTCGAAGAACTCGCCGCCTTGAACCGGTCCGATCCCAAGCCGCGAGCAGACCAGGTCTGCAAGCTGTGTGAGCAGCCGCAGGTCCGCGAGCTTGTCATCGGCCGGCACGGGACGATGGTGATTGCCGATGATCTCGGGAATCGGGTCCGGCAGACCCCAGGCGTCCGCCAGCCGAATTCCCAGATGCTCGTGCCATTCGTCGCATAGCTGCCGCACGAGCGCGCGAGGGAGTTGCCCGCCGCTGCGATCGATGTGGTCGGCCAGCACGCGCAGCACAGCCAGTTGCCCGATATCGTGCAGCAGTCCGGCAAGAAACGCGTCGTCTACCGGGACGCGCCAGCGCGCCGCCAAGTGAGACATCACCGCTGCGCACGCCTGCGCCCGTCGCGAGACCTCATCGGAGGTGCGGCGCAGTTCGCCCGCAAAGCCCGACGCGAGCGCTCTCACGCTGTTGGTCAGCAGCAGCCGCCGCAGCTCCCGCTGCCCCAACCGGGCGAACGCCACGTCGAGCCGCCGGATTTCGGAGAACCCGCGGAACGCGTTGGAATTCGCCAGGCGCAGCACGTCCGTAGCCAACGCCGCGTCGCGGGAGACAATGTCGGCCACCGCGGCCAGTTTCACGTCCGGTTCGCGCAGGGCGGTCAGGGCGCGCTGCGCCACTGCTGGGGCCTGCGGCAGCTCCAGCGACGGGTTGTCGAGAGCCGCGGCCAGGCGATCGTACACTTTTCGGTCCACGACGGCGGCTTCCGTGCGCGCCGGTACGGCCGCGTCAGCGGGGGCCGCGACCCACCACGGCGGGCCGTCGTCCTTGGGCTCATCCAGGACAGCCGCGTCGATTGCTTCGAACTCCGCGTCCTCGACCGCGCGCTCCTGGCGGGTCGGGAGCGACGCTGCAACGCTGCTCGAGAACCATCGGCGAATGAACCCCAGCATGGACGCACCCTCGGTTACGGCGAAAGGTCGGCGGACCGTTTCATTTATAAGACCTGCGCGGATTGCCCGCCGGGGCTCGCCGCCCGGCCTGGGCCAGCGCACACCGACGGCGAGAGTAGGATGAAAATTGCGGCAGGATGGGTCAAGTTTTCGCGGCGAATCCCGCGGCGTCGGCGGCGGTCCGATCACGCGGCGGTTTTCGAGGGGTCGGTGACGCGCGCGAGGGCGCGGTTGGCGATGGTCCCGATGACGAGCAGCACGGCCACCGTGACCACGATGCCCGCGACCAGCAGCCACGGACGCTGCATCTCGTCGAAACTGAGCGTTTTCAGCGTCGAGGCGACATACACGGCGACTGCCGTGCGCGGCGCCATCCCAATCACCGTGGCGAGCAGATAGATCCCCAGCGGAACGCGTGTGGCGCTCAGCACGAGGTTCGTGACGGCGAACGGCGAGTTCGGCGGAAGGCGCAACAACGTGACGATCAGCAGCGACTTGAGCGAGCCGCTGCGCAGCAGCGCGTCGTACACCGCGCGCCACCGCGGGTGCTCCTCGATCAGTTCCACCACGCGGTTGCCGGATGCCCAGCGCGCCAGCGTGTAGCCGAGCAGCGCCCCGCCGGCGAAGCCCAGCAGCGCCCCCGGGAACCCGCCCGCCAGGCCGAACGCCCAGCCGCCGAGAACGGCCTGTGCATACGTCGGCAGCACGGCCAGTCCGGCCAGGAGCGCGAAGCCGGCCACGTAAAGAAACCACCCGATTGTTTCGTGCCCCTTTAGCCACTCGCCGACCGGGTTCAGCGTGGCCAGAAGCACGAAGCCGCCCAACATTGGCAGCGTGGCTGAAACCAGGGCGAGCGGCCCCGCCGGACCGAGGCGACGCAGGGTCACGGCCACGGTTGAAACCGCGGACGGCGTGGACGTCGATCCGGCGGCGCCCGGCGCCGGTGACGATGCGCAGTCCGTTTCCCGAGGAGTGATTTCGGCCACGTCCGAATCCTACCCGTCTCGCCGCCACCACGAAACCACGCAGCGTGCTTGCCCGCCGCCAGTGAGGGCCGCAAGATTCGGGTGTGAAAGCGCACAGGTCACGGGGATCCCGATCCGCCGCGCGGCAAAAGTTCTATCCCGCCGCGTCGCCGCGAATTCCTGGAACGGCGCCGCCGGGGGCGGAGTCACCGTGGGTTCGGCTGCGCACGACGCGTCAACACCCGTTCATCTTCGAGAAGATGATCGACGCCGCCGATCCGGCCGCGAAACCGGGCGACGTGGTGAACATCTATGACAAGGACGGCGGGCTCTTTGGCCGCGGCCTGTTCAATCCGCGTTCGCAGATCGCGGTGCGGGTCCTCAGTGCCGGCGATGCGGCGATCGACGACGAGTTCTGGCGCCAGCGACTCCGGGCGGCGATCGAGCTGCGCCGCACTCTGCGGATTGAGGAGAGCACGGACGCGTATCGGTTGGTGCACGCCGAGGGCGACGGACTGAGCGGCCTGGTTGTCGAGCGCTACGCGGACGTGCTGGCGTTCGAGCTGTTCTCGCTGGGGATCGTGCAGAGATTCGAGCTTCTAGCGCGAATCGTGGCCGAGGAGCTAGGTCCGCCGTCGCGACTGGATCGCGTCGGCGCCGTCCCGTCGCCGTGGCGCGTGGTGTATCGCGTGGACGAGCGCAGCGCCTCGATCGAGGGCGTGCCCGAACGGTGCCGCAGCGGCGTCGCCGCCGGAACGGACGCGCAGCGGCTCGGCGAGGTGACGATACGCGAGAACGGCGTGCGCTTCCGCGTGGACGTGGTGCGCGGGCACAAGACCGGGTTCTTCTGCGACCAGCGCGAGAACCGCCGCCGACTCGCCGCCCTGTGCCGCGACGCGCGGGTGCTGGACCTGTGCTGCTACACCGGCGGTTTCGCCCTGGCGGCAAAGCTGCTCGGCGGGGCACGCGAGGTGACGGCGGTCGATCTGGACGAGGACGCAGTGGGGCTGGCGCGGCAGAACGCCAACCTGAACCAGGCGCGGGTGCAGTTCGTACACGCGGACGCGTTCGCGTACATGCGGCAGATGCTGGAGAACGGACGGGAGTATGACGTGGTCGTGCTCGACCCGCCCAAGCTCGCGCCGACTCGCGCCGACCTGGAGGATGCGCTGCGCACGTACTACGATCTCAACCGGCTGGCGGTGCGGCTCGTGAGGCGCAGCGGATTGATGCTCAGTTGCAGTTGCAGTGGGCTCGTCACGCCACACGCGTTCGCAGAAATGTTGCAGCGCGCAGCGCGGAACGCAGGGCGGCGACTCCAGGTGTTCGACCGGACCGGCGCCGGACCTGACCATCCCGTGGCAATCGAGTGCCCCGAGTCCGAGTACCTGAAGGCATTCTGGCTGCGCGTCCAATAGCGAGTCGCTCCTCCGCGGCCGCAGTCGTCCCTCCCCCGCCAACGGACCGGGCGCGCTCTCGGCGCCGCACGCCCGGCGCGGGGTTTCGCCGCCGGCAGTTCTCGCTATAATGCCCGCTGGGTAAAGCAGGGTAACGATGCGAAGCATCGGAGCGCGGTGAGGATTTCCATCAGAAACTTGCGAACTCAGCGCGGAGGCTGCCGCGCCGCGCAACGTGGTGCGCTTGCAGCCATTATTGTCCTGGGCCTCGGACTGACAAGCTGCTTCCGGCAGGGTTCGTTCCCGATGCGGCCGAGCGATCCGTCGCCGACGACGCCGGACGCGGCGATGCTGCCCCTTTCCACGCGTGGCTGGCTCGAACAGACGCAGGCGCAACTGGGCGGAATGCTGCCGCCCGCCGCGAAGGGGCCGCTGCTGACCGGCGATCTCGCCCGACGTGACGGCAAGCCTGTCGACGTGTTCGCCTATTTTGGCGTGAAGCCCGCCTTGCTCCGCACGCTCTGGTACAACTGGGACGGCATCGCGTATTCCGCCCAGTCCACCGGCGAACGGTTCAACGTCGATCCCGCGCCGCCCTGGCCAGATTTTGAGGATGTCTGGATACCGGTCAGCCCGGACTTGCAGCTCTGCGGCCGGCTGGGTCTGGCGCGCGGCGCCCGCGGGCCCATCGTGTCCGACTGCATCGTGCTGCTGCCGGGGCTTTTCGGCGACAACACAACGATTCGAACATACGACCTGGCCGCCGCCCTGCGAGACGCTGGCTACCACGTCCTCGCGGTCGAGCAGCGCGGCCACGGACGCACCGAGCTTCGATACCCGGACGTCACGTACACCTACGGGGTCTTCGAGGCCGGGGACCTGTTGGCCGTGGCTTCCTGGCTCCAAAAACGGCCGGACGTGCGCGAGACGGGGCTGATCGGGTTCTGCTGGGGCGCGAACACGGCGCTGCTGGCGGCGTGGGAAGCGGACCGGCGTCCGGACGACGCGCGCGTCAGCCCACAGCTCGCGGCGCGCTTGCCTGAGCATCGCGGCGAGCGGCTTTTCCGGGCGGGCGTGATCGCGTTCTCGCCGGCGCTGCACTTCGAGTTGCTGCTGTCAAAGCTCGAGCGTCGCTGGGCGCTGCTGGAAGACCCGGTCGCCGCGACGCTGGGGGGGATCGTCGCCGGACGCGCCGCACAGAAATCCTACGCTCTGGCCAGCGACACGAACCTGCGCGAGCTGGTCCTGGCCGAGGCCGAAAAATCCAGGGCTTACTACCCCGGACTTGAGCGCGACGGCATGGAGTACCTGAGGTTTATCGATCCTCCTGACGAGCGCCGCGGCAATAAGCTCGAATCCGCCCGCATGCCGGTGCTCATCGTACAGGGCGTGGACGACCCCGTGACCCCGGCGCAGGGCGTCGCCGACCTGATCGCGCAGATTCACAACCCGGCCGTCGCCGGGGTCGTGCTTCCCGGCGGCGGGCACTGCGGCTTCGCGCCCTACGCGCGCCGCTATTACTACAACCTGATCCTGGGCTTCTTCGACCGCGACCGTGGCGCCGCAGCCTGCCTGGAGCGCTACTTCGCCGCCATGCCCGAGCCGGCTCCAGACGCGGTGCTGGGTTCAGCACGCTAGTGTAGTGCCTCATAAATATCTAACCGTAAGGTCGCTTTCCGTGTCTGACCTTTTGCAGGAGGATCAGACCCGTGCGAAGAGCGACTCCCATTGTTCTGACGGATGACGAACGCGGTCAACTGACCACGCTGGCGCGCAGCCGCACCGCCGCGGCGCGGCGGGTGACGCGGGCGCGGATTGTCCTGATGGCGGCCGACGGCGCGGAGAACCAGACGATCGCGGCGGAACTGGGTGTTGCGATCGGCACGGTGCGGACCTGGCGGGACCGCTTCGCCACGGAGCGGCTGCCCGGCATCGAGCATGAAAAGCCGGGCCGCGGACGAAAGGCCACCAAGCGCCGACGCTGGACCCGGACGATCGTCGACGTGACGCTGCACACGACGCCGGCCAACGCCACGCACTGGAGCCAGCGGACGCTGGCGAATCACCTGGACATCGACAAGTCGATGGTCGCGCGCGTCTGGAAGCAGCACAAGCTGCAGCCGCACCGGCTGAAGACCTTCACGCTCAGCTGCGACAAGCAGTTCGTCGAGAAGTTGATCGACGTGGTCGGGCTCTACCTGCGGCCGCCGGAGCACGCGCTGGTGCTGTGTGTCGATGAGAAGAGCCAGATTCAGGCCTTGGATCGCACGCAGCCGGGGCTGCCGCTCAAAAAGGGCCGCTGCGGCACGATGACCCATGACTACAAACGCAACGGCACGACCACGCTCTTCGCCGCCCTGGAGGTCGCCAGCGGGCGCGTCATCAGCGACTGCCAGCCGCGGCACCGCCATCAGGAATGGCTCAAGTTCCTCAAGCTCGTCGACGCCCGCACGCCGCCGGAGCTGGATCTGCACCTGATCGTCGACAACTACAGCACGCACAAGCATCCCCGCGTTCGCAAGTGGCTCACGAAGCATCCGCGCTTCCACATGCACTTCATCCCGACCTCGAGTTCGTGGCTGAACCTGGTCGAACGCTGGTTCCGCGAGATCACAACCCAGCGCATCCGCCGCGGCAGCTTCCCGAGCGTGGCCCACCTGGAACAGGCCATCCACGACTTCATCGCCGCCCACAACCAGAACCCGCGACCGCTGGTCTGGACTGCCGATCTCAAGGACATCCTGCCCAAAATCGTGCGCGCCCATGAAGCCCTCGATACGGTCAAGAATCAAAGAGGCACTACCCTAGCTGAGCAGCCGCGGATTAATCGGTGACGCCCGCACCGTTCGGGGACAACGGCGCCCGGCCTCCGCCGCGTTCTGCGGCCCGCTGAAGCTGCTGCATCGCCAGGCGGCGGCGGTCGGCGATTCGCTTCAGCCACGCGAAGAAGGCGGCCAAGTCGAACGGCGGCTTGAACGGCCGGGTGCACGAGCAACGGCGATGTGCGTCCCCTGCGCAAGTTCTTCGGCGGAACAAGACTGGCGCAGCTTGGCCGGCATGGATGCGGAAATGTGGTCGATACGCTCGCGGTGGTGCAGGTGCAGAAGTCGTTCGAGCGAGTTGACGTCGCCCGACACGGCAGCCTCAAGCAGGGCGGGTCACCTTGCCCGACATTCCCATTCCGGAAATCCCGGATGAACCACATGCCGCTCTGCTTTGGGCGGCCAGGGCCTCGACTCGCTCGGCCGACGCCGGTTGAAATGGAGTCCAACCACGCCCGTGCCACGCGGTCGGCGTTCGGGATTCGTGCGGTGGCAAACGTGAACGTCGCAAGCGAAAGACAAGCCCACCGCATGCGGGCGGATCAGGAGGAGCTGGCCGAGAGGATCGCGCGCGCACTACCGCGCGACGGGTCAGTCGAACCGCAGCCCGGCCTGCACTTTCGCCGCCGTTCGGGCCCGACCGAGCGCGTTTACGCCTCCGCGCAGCCTTTCTTCTGCGTGATCGCGCAGGGCAGCAAGGACATGCGCTTGGGCGAGGACTGCCTCCGCTACGACGCCGCGAATTGCCTGAACAGCAAGGTGGAGCTGCCGCCGGTCGGGCCGGTGGTTGAAGCATCGTCAACGCAAGCGTAGCGGAGCTTCCGGCTGGTGCTGGATGCGTCAGCCGTTACGCAGGTGATGGTGGAGTCGGGCGCCGCGCAGCCGCGCGGCCACGGTGACCGCGTCGCTCCGTCGCGCGTGCTGGGAACCGCGGCCAGCGCCCGCTACACTCGACGACGATGAACTCGCGTGCCGCAGCCGTGCCAGTCCCACTTAAGGTCGTCCCGAGCTACCTGTGGGCCAAGCGGCTTCTGGACCTGTACTTAGCGATCGTTGGCTGCGTCGTTGCGATGCCGCTGCTGGCGATTGTGGCGGCCTGGGTGCGGCGTGACAGCCCGGGCCCGGCGCTGTTTCGCCAGCAGCGCGCGGGGCTCGATGGCGTGCCGTTTACGCTGCTGAAGTTCCGCACGATGCGAATGGACGCCGACCCGTACGGCGACAGCCCGCAATCCGGGAGCGACGAGCGAATCACGCGCGCGGGTCGCGTGCTGCGCGAGCTCAGTCTCGACGAGCTCCCGCAACTCTGGAACGTCGTGCGCGGTGAAATGTCGCTGGTTGGACCGCGCCCCCTCTACGTTCAGCAGATCTCCGAATGGGACGAGCGACAACGCTGGCGCCTGCTCGTGAAGCCAGGGCTGACCGGCCTGGCGCAGATCAACGGCCGTGGCGGACTGACGATCGAGGAGAAACTCGAGTGGGACGTGCGCTATGTCGAAACCTGCGGGTTGAAGACGGACGTGATGATTCTGCTGAGAACCATCGCCGGCGTCTTTCGTCCGACGGGGATCTACGAGGCGCGCTACTCGCGTACGCGGGTCCGGCGCAGCGGCGGATCGGAGCACCCGGACGGTGCGTCAGCCGCGCGGTAGCGCGCCGCGCGCTCTGTCGCGGCGAGGACAGCTTGGACGGCGTGGGTACGCTGCGCGTTCAGAGCTTGAGCGGCAGGCTCACGTTGCGTTGCACACCACCCTGCTCGAAGAAGTGCACACGCCGCATGTCCACCGCCAGGTCGATGGTTTCGTCTTCGCGCACGCGAGTGGCTGCTTCGGCGCGGCAGGTGACCGTTTCGTTGTGAGGCGTCGTGGCGTGAATGTCCATTCGGTCGCCCAGCGGTTCGACGACCGTCACGCTCACCCGCAGCCGGGCCTCGCCGTTGGCGGAGCCGGCCGGGCGCAGCGCCTCGGGCCGGATGCCGATCGTCAGCGTCTGGCCTACGTACTGGGCCATGCGCTGCTCGAACGACGGATCGAGCGGCAGCCTGCAAGCGCCGTCGTCGAACAGCAGCCGACCCTCCGCCCGCACCAACCGGCCGTCGAGGAAATTCATGGGCGGGGTCCCGACGAACCCGGCGACGAAGCGGTTGACGGGCCGCTCGTAGACCTCGAACGGCGAATCCACCTGGTGGACGACGCCGTCGCGCATCACCACAACACGATCGCCGAGCGTCATCGCCTCTTCCTGGTCGTGCGTGACGTAAATCGTGGTGGTCTGCACGCGCCGGTGGAGCTTCTTGAGCTCGGCGCGCATCTCGACGCGCAACTTCGCGTCCAGGTTGGAGAGCGGTTCGTCGAACAGAAACGCCATCGGCTCGCGCACGATCGCCCGCCCCACGGCTACGCGCTGCCGCTGGCCGCCCGAGAGCGCCTTGGGCCGGCGATTGAGGAGGTCGGTGATGCCGAGCATGCGTCCGGCGTCGCGGACGCGGCGGTCGATGTCGGCGCGTTCCGCCCGCGCGGCGCGCCAGCGGCCCGGCGCGAGGATCATTGCCAGCGGATTGTCCCACGCGCCAAGCTTCCGTCGCAGCATCAGGCCGAAGGCCATGTTCCGGTAGACGGTCATGTGCGGGTACAGGGCGTAGTTCTGGAACACCATCGCGATGTTGCGGTCTTTGGGCGCCACGTCGTTCACAATCCGGTCGCCGATCCGGATCGTTCCGCTGCTGATGTCCTCCAGCCCCGCGACCATGCGAAGCGTGGTTGATTTGCCGCAGCCGGACGGTCCGACGAGGACGATAAACTCCCGATCCTCAATGACGAGGCTGACGTTGTCCACAGCCTTCACGTTACCGGGGTAGACCTTGGAGACGGATTCGAGTCGGACTTGAGCCATCGGACCTGGTCCCCCGCTCCGGGGCGCCCGCCGCGATGCATCACCGAAGTGCAAACGCGACGGGTCGGACGCCGATCGAAACCGTCGGACGGGCCTCCAGACCCGTCAGGGGAGCGGCCTGGCGGCCGATCCCGGTTCGGAAATGCGCATTCAGCCGGCGCTCATAGTTCTTCTACGGAGAGCCGTGCGGACCGTCAAGCCGGCCCAACGGGGCGCAAGGGCGCGGGAGCCAAATCGCGGCGGCGGCGAGCTGCGCGGAATGGCCGTCGGCGGCTGCGGACGCACTCCGACCCGCTGGGCGAGGCGACGGACGCCTCCCTTCCCGTCGGGCCCGGCCGCGGGTTCCGCTGCCAGCGACCGGAAAAAAGCCTGCCGTGCGCCCGATTCGGTGCCGTCTCTCGGGCTGCGCCGGTGCTGGGCTGGTACGCCTCCGCCTGGACCGGCCGCCCTGGCAGATGAGATGGACATGCCCGCAGCGGTTGGGTACCATGATGATGGAGGTGGGAGATGTAACCTGCCCTCTGACTCTCCGCGCGTGAGGAGAGCCATTTCGGCGCGCCGGCCGGCGGGGATCTACGAGCCAGCCGGACATTCGTCCACAGGAGGAGAAGGTATGCGGATTCAATTTCTTGTCGGCGCGGCACTGTCCAGCGCCGCAGGTGTCGCGGTTGCGGCGCCGGTCGTGGATGGCACGATCGCCGGCGACGCCTACGGCAGCGCCCGTGCGGTGCAGACCGTCCAGACCGGATTCGGTGACAATTTCAGCGAATGGAACGCCGCGTACGGCACGATCGAGGGCGGCCGACTGTACCTGGCGCTCACCGGCAACCTGGAAGCGAACTTCAACAAGCTCGAGATCATGATTGACTCGGTCGCGGGCGGATTCAACCAGTTCCCCGCCACCCCGGGTAACGACGGCGCCGGGAACATGTCCGGGCTGATCTTCGACAACGGGTTCGAGGCCGATTACCACCTGATCCTCCGCCGCGGCAACGACGGCGGCAATAACAAGTTCGACGTGGACATGGCCGTGCTCGGCACGCCCACGTTCTCGTCGTTCTTCGACGTCTTCGTCGAGCTGGAAGGCTCAGCCACGCTCGGACCCGGTCCCGCAAACGCCTCGCCCATCGAGATCGCCTACGACAACAGCAACGTCGCAGGCATCACCGGCGGCGACCAGGCGGCGGACCAGGCTGCGGCCCTTGCGGTGCAGACCGGCGTCGAATTGAGCATTGACCTGGCCGACCTGGGCAATCCGGCCGGAGCGATCCGGATTCTGGCGTTCCAGAACAACCAGGATCATGCATACGCCTCGAACCAGTTCCTGGGCGGCCTGCCGGCCCCGCAGGGCAACCTGGGCAGCAACGGCGACGCCGGCTACGACGGCCACCTGGACATTGATCTGAACAATTACGGCGGGAATCAGTGGTTCATCGTTCCCGAGCCGACAAGCCTGCTGCTGCTGGCGCTGGGAGCGCTCGGCGCGATTCGCCGCCGCTGAGGCGGATACTGCGGTTTCGTAGCGTCGGACCTCCGAGTCTGACGGAGTCCGTAGCGTCGGACCTCCGAGTCTGGCGCCCCGTGCTCCTCGAGTCCGCGCAAACGACGCGATGCGATCGCTTCCAGATCACGACATCACTCGGCCCCGTCGGCACTCCCGGCGGGGTCGCGTCGTTTCCGCCGCGCGCTACACCCAGCGCAACCGTCGCTGAGAGTGGCGATACAGCAGTCCGAGCGTCCGAAACAGCGCGTAGCCAGCGTACAGGCAGAGCAGCAGATCGATCACGAGCATGAACGGCAGGCCGTACGTGGCGCGCAGCGCGACGCCGACGCCGAAGAGCAGCAGAATCACGAGCCCCCAGACGATGACGTAGCGCAGCCCGATGCGCACGATCGCCCCCGCCAACCGATGCGGCAGCACGTCGTGCCACGTGCCGCCCACGCCGATCACCAGCACCGCCGCGGGCCAGAAAAACCAGCCGCCGATCAGCGCGATGTCCGCTGTGGGTTCCGGCCAAGCGATGCCCCCGATTTTCGAGCGGACCAGGAACCACGGCACGCTGCACACGATCGAGATCGCCGTTAGCCACAGCACCGGGCGCAGAACGTCTTCCCACAAGTCCCAGTCCGGCGGAATCAGCGGTAGCTCCTCCTCGCCGTTGGCCGTTAGCGACAGGACCGACCAGAAGAAGCTCATCAGGTACGCCAGGCATACCAGGTCGACCACGAACGAAGCGACGAAGCCGAGTGGCCCCGGCAACAGTGAAGCGGCCCAGCACGAAAGCAGCAACGCCGCCGCGGTGGCCGCCAGGTTGAGGAGATTTCGCGGACTGCCGGCCAGATAAAACGTGGCCAACAGGTCGGCCCAGAACGAGCGCTGCACCATTTCGATCCGCGGCAGCGAGCGCCCGCGCTCCAAGGCGCGGTCGTACTCGTGTTCCTGCTCGCCACTCAGTGTGCCGAGCGACCCGGCGCCTCCCATCGCCGCCGCCAGCATCGCCTCCTCGTGGTGGTACGCCTTCTTGCCCGTCAACCCGATGTGGCTGCCAGCCGGCGCGAGCCGCAGCTCGCCGAAATCAACCGGCTGGGCCTCGCGCAACGGCTCAGATGCGGCGGCGTTGGCGCCGTCCGGATATGCGGCAGCGACGGCCCGCGCCACCGCCGTGTCCGAGACGGCGATCGCGCGCCCGCAGTGCGGGCAATTCACACGCGTGCCGGCGCGCGCGTGCAGGAGGCGGTAGCGCTTTCCGCATACGCACCGCCCGCGGATCACGAACTCGACGCCCGGCTGCACGGTGCTCCCCCTCGCCAACGATCGCCCGCTACGGGCCCACAAGATATTATCGCACCCGTCGCACCTGCGGTGGCAGGCGGCGCTCAATGGCAGGAACCTGGGCATGCGGCTCGCCGAGTTGCAGTACGAGCTTCCAAAGCGGCTGATCGCGCAGCGGCCGTGCGACCCGCGCGATGCGTCCCGCCTGCTCGTCCTGCATCGCGACGGCGGCCGCATCGAGCACACCGCTTTCCGCTCCATCGCTGAGTACCTTCAGCCCGGCGACTGTCTGGTGCGCAACAACACGCGCGTCCTGCCGGCGCGGTTCTTCTGCCGCCGCAACACCGGCGGCCGCGTCGAAGCGCTCTTCCTGCACGCGGCGGAAAGCGCGTGGACAGTGCTGCTGCGGCCGTCTTCTCGCCTGCGCGCCGGGCAGCACTTGGCGGTGGAATGCAGTGCTCACCGGCTGGAGCTGCTCGAACGCGGGGAGCGCGGACAGTGGCGGGTGCGCGCCGAGCCGCCGGTCGATCCGCACACGCTTCTGGAGCTGGTCGGCCAGCCGCCGCTCCCGCCGTACATTCGCCGCCAGCCGCATCCCAACGCTGAGGACGTGCTTCGCTACCAGACGGTGTACGCCTCGCGTCCCGGCGCCGCGGCCGCTCCAACCGCGGGTTTGCACTTCTCGCCCGAGCTGCTGGAGCGGCTCGCCCGGTGCGGCGTGAACTCGGCCGAGCTGACGCTGCACGTCGGCCTCGGCACGTTCGCTCCGATCCTGACCGACAACCTGGCCGAGCATCGCATGCACGCGGAGTGGTTCGAGCTGCCCGGCGCGACGGTCGCAGCCGCCGCCCGTGCGCGGGCCTGCGGCCGGCGGATCGTTGCCGTTGGCACGACCTCGGCGCGCGTGCTTGAATCCGTGCCGGAGACCATCGGCGGCACACGTAGGGGCGAGCCGCAGGGCGACCAAATGCATCGCGACGAACCGCCCGGTGACGAGAGTTGTCGTGGCGAAAAGCACTTCGGCCTGTCACACTCGGGATGGACGGACATCTTCATCTACCCGCCGTATGCGTTCCGCAACGTCGATGCGCTGCTCACGAATTTCCATTTGCCGGGGAGCACGCTGCTGGCGATGGTGATGGCCTTCGCCGGGATGGAAAACGCCCGCCGCGCGTACCGCGAGGCGATCGAGCGCGAGTACCGGTTCTTCAGCTACGGCGACGCGATGCTGATCGTGTGAGCGCTTGGCGGGTCGGGCATCGACATTCCCACGCGGGGCATGTTCGCGCGTTGGATTGCGAATTGCCAAGAACGAATTGAACCGGCCGCCGCCTGACGTTGCGGCCAGGCGCAGCAGCGCAATCAAGCGATCCGACACGCCGTCTGGGGAGTCCCACGCGCCGTTTGGAGA
>JABRWC010000168.1:0-12816 GCA_039961675.1 Phycisphaerae bacterium | reverse complement strand
GACGAGATCGATATGGCCGTGCCGCTCTCGCCGGACGAGGTCGAGCGGAAGCGCATGGCGATCTTCAAGCACGAGTCGCAGAAGGACAAGGCGCTGTTTCCCGGGCCGTGGGATCCACGTGAGTTCTGGAAGCGCGCCGAGGACCGCAACGCGGAAACGGCGCGCATCTACGACCGGCTGGGGTTGCCGGAATACCAGGCGATCGAGGCGTTTGTGCGGTGGGAGTGGCGTGCAAACGAGTGACGGGCGGTAGCTGGCAGGGGACAAATACACACGGTTGGCGGTCTTCGGTCGCCTGTTACCTGTCACGGGTCACTTGATTCCCTTCGCGCGCGGCGCGCGAATAGGGCTCTGCGCTGGAGATGCAGCTCCAGCGCTGCGAACGGCGGCATTCGGCGTGTGCTGACGGACTTCTACGCCTTCCGGAGAAGGTCGCGGATTTCTGTCAGCAACTGGACGTCGGCCGGCGGCGCCGGCGGCGCCGGAGGCGCGGCGGCCTCGGTCTGTTTCTTCAGCGTGTTCATGGCCTTGATGACAATAAAGAGCGCGAATGCGACGATGATGAAATTGATTACCGTGTTGATGAAGTCGCCATAGCCGATCAGCACGGGCTCTCCGTTCGCTCCGCGCGCGGGCAGCGGGATGGCCAGGTTCGAGAAGTCCACGCCGTTCATAAGGTACCCGAGCGGCGGCATCAGCACTTTCTCGACGAGCGCGCTGACGACCTTCCCGAACGCGGCCCCGATGATGATGCCGACGGCCATGTCGACCACGTTGCCGCGGATCGCGAACTCCCGGAATTCCTTGACGATGGCGATCACTTGAGGGCTCCCATGACGGCTGAGACTTGAATGGGTCTGCGCGGCGCCGCGCGCCAAGACCCGGCGGGGGCCGTCTTCACCCGCGCCGCGGCAGCATACCGCGATCGGAGTGTGTTGGGACACTGCGGCACGGGGGTCGTGCCGGCGATTGTACGCCGCCGCACCGTCAACCGAATCCGGGTATGTCACGCCGGCCGGTCTTGCGCGGCGCGCCTCGTGGTTTGCGCCGCGGAATCAGGCTTCCACGCCGAGGATCCCGCCGAGCGCGGTCGTCGTGGCGGCGGTGAGGAAGTCCATTGCGCCGGAAACCACGGCGTCGCGCACGCTGGTGGCGCAGGTGCTCAACAGGCTGCCAATCCCAAACGTCGCGACCATGAGCCACATCCGCTTGCGTATCGGTCGTGTCATGACATTCTCCCGTTGATCAGAAACTCATTGTCAGCCGCAGACCGGCGACGAAGGCGTCGCGGCCGTTCTCTCCGCCTGGACGCAGAATCCACTGAAAGTCCGGCGAAACCGTCAGCCAGGGAAAGAGCTGGATGCTGTAGTACGCCTCGATGACCGTCTCATGGTGCGGGTCGAGCCCGATCTTGCTCAAGTTGGGACTGAGCAACCCTTGAGCGACGCCGACGCCGAGCACATCTTCATCGCGCGTGGGGATCGGCCCGCGGTACTGCCCGCCGACGCTCCAGAAGTGTTCGATCCAGTTCACGTCGTCGTTGGCATGGCCGTAGCGCGCGAAGACGCCCAGCCCTTGCGCGTCGTTCGGGTCGCTTGGCGCCTCGCGCCAGAGCTGCTGATCGAGGTTGACATAGAAGCCAACGTCGCCGTTTTTCAGCGGGATTTCACGTCGTCCGTCGAGATCGTTGAAGAACTCCTCCTTGACCGTCGGGTCGTACCACAGACCCGCGCGATAGTGTCCGGGCAGCTTCCCGAGCGGCGTCTCGAACGTCGGCGTCAGGCCCGCCTCGAAGATGCCGAAGAAATGCGCCGGACCGTGCAGCCCCGTGCGCAGCCCGGTCTCGCGGAAATCGCCTTCGGCGTCGGCGGCGCCGGCGCCGAAGTAGAACAAATCGCACGGCCGGATGAACGCCTGCGCGCCGAGTGCGCCGAATGCGAACGCCGGGAACGGGATGTTGGGGGCGTTGTTCAGGCCGTAGTTGACAAAGTCGCGCGAGGGCCAGTTGGCGAACTCGTTGGTGTCGAACGACATCGGCAGCGAAATCTTGCCGAAGCGCACCTGCACCTTGTCATCCAGGAAGCTCTGTTCGTACCACAGTTCGTGAACGTCGATCGGCCGGTCGCCGACCTCGGCGCCGTTGACCCAGAACAGGTCGCCGGTCCAGCCGCGCGTGCTCGGGCTTTCGCCCCAGGCGTTCGAGCCCCACAGGTAGAGCCTGCCCCCGGGCAGGACCTTCATCTTCCCGAGGTCCAGCGTCAGCTCGAAGTCGTTCACCCCGATGATCGTGTGCGCGTTGTGGGTCTGGAGGCCGCCGCGCGCCACGTGCTGGTAGTACGTGCTGAACGTGGAGTCAAAGGTGATGCCGTGCTCTTCCAGCCACGGCCGCACGCCGCCCCAGTCGCCGGTGAGGCGCTCGGCTTCGTACCACGCGCGGGGCGCTTTGTCCGGCGCCGGCTCGTCGTCCGCCGGCCGGCTGGCCGGCTGCGAAGCGGGCTGCGTCGCGAGCACCTGGTCCTGCGGCGGGGCTTCGGCGGGATCGGTCTGCTGCGCGGCCGCGGCCGCCGCCAGGCCGAGGGCGGCGAGCATGCGCTGCGCTGTGCGGCGCGGCGACAGCAAGGCGTGTCTCAAGCGTGGCATAGCGTCGGCATGTCCATCAACAGCGACTCGGCCTCGGCGGCGCTGCACGGCTTGCCATACAGGTAGCCCTGCCCGTACTCGACCCGCAGCTCCTTGAGCAGCTCGTGCTGCTCGGTGGTCTCGACGCCCTCGGCGATGACGCGTAGCCCGAACGCGCGCGCGATGTCGACGATCGCCCGCAGCACAATGCTGTGTTCGCGCCGCGCGCACGCCTCGCGCACGAACTCGCGGTCGATTTTCAAGCCGCTGAACGGCCAGCGGTACAGGCAGCTCAGCGACGAGTACCCGGTGCCGAAGTCGTCCAGATGCACCCAGATGCCCGTCTGCTGAAGCGCGTCGAACGCCGAACGCGAGCAACCGCGGTCGCTGAGGACCATCGTTTCGGTGATCTCGAACGCCATCGACTTGGGTGCGATGCCGATTTCCCGGATCGTGCCCACGATGCGATTGACGGTCTCCGGGTCGAGCAGCAGGCGCGGCGAGAGGTTGACGCTGACCACCAGCTCCCTCCCCCTGTTGTATGCCGCCTGCCAGCGTGCCAGTTGCCCGGCGGCCGCGCGCAGCACGTTGTCGGTGAGCTGCTGGATCAGCCCGGTCTCCTCGGCCACCGAGACCAGTTCATTGGCCGGCACGGAGCCGTACTTGGGGTGGTTCCAGCGCACCAATGCCTCGAATCCCGCAAGCTCGCCGGCGGCAAGGTTGATGATCGGCTGGTACGCCACGTATAGCTCGTCCTGGCTCACCGCGTGCCGCAGGGCGGTCTCGAGCGAGAGCCGCCGCATGACCTCCTCGTGCATCGCCTGGTCGAACAACACGTAGCGCCCGCGGCCGGCGGCCTTCGCCCGGTACATGGCGGTGTCGGCGTCACGGATCATGTCGATCGGGCGCTCGTACGTTCGTTCGCTGGTCGTGACGCCGACGCTGGCCGAGAGCAACAGGCGGTTCCCGGCGATTTCATACGGCTCGGCCAGCGCGCGCAACAGGCGCTCCGCGACGCGCGCCGAATCGCGTCCCTGGCGCAGGTCTTCCAGCAGGACGATGAACTCGTCGCCGCCGAGGCGTGCTGGCATGGTGGAATAGGCGACCAGGTCGCTTGCGCGCAAGCTGTTCCGCAGCCGGCCGGCAACCTCGATCAGCAGCAGGTCGCCGACTTCGTGCCCGAGGCTGTCGTTGACAAGTTTGAAGCCGTCCAGATCGATGAACAGCACGGCGAAGGCCTGGTCGGCGCGCGGCCGGCGCTGCATGCACGCCTCCAGCCGCGTCAGCACCTGCGTGCGGTTGGGCAGGCCGGTCAGCTTGTCGTGCAGCATCGCGTGCTCGATCTCGGCCGTGCGTTCGCGCACCAGCCGCTCGAGCTCGTCGAGCTTCATCGCCGCCGCTTGCTGCGCCAGCCGTTTGCGGCTCAGCGCCTCGGCGAGCTGGTAGACCTCCGCCGGATCGAAGGGCTTCTTGAGAATCAGAAGCTGGTCGCTGCGCCCGAGCTCGTCCGCCAGCTTATCGAGCGCCTGGTCCGAATACGCCGTGCAGATCACGACCTGCAACTCCGGGTCCACCCGCCACAACTCGTGTATCGTCTGCACGCCGTCCAATCCCGGCGGCATCCGCATGTCCACGAACGCGACCAGATAGGGCGCGCCCGCGCGAACCGCCGCCGCCGCCAGCTCGACGCCCTCGCGGCCCTGGAGCGCTGCGTCGAGCGAGAAGCTGCCGCGCGCCGGGCGCTTCGGCGCCGCCGGCGCGCCCAGAAACGCCGCCTTCGCCGAGTCCAGGGCGTCCGTGGCGCTTGTGGGCGTGAGGATTTTGCGGAAGTCACCGTGGATCGCCGCGTTGTCGTCGATCACAAGCAGGCGCCGCACCGGAAGTTGCGGGTTCGCGCTCATGAGGCGCACTCCTGGAGCATCGGCAGCGTCAGCGTAAACGTCGCACCGCGACCGATGCCGTCACTGGCGCCCGTGAGCGAGCCGCGCATCTCGCGGGCCAGGTTCGCCGCGCTGTGCAGCCCGACGCCAGAACCGCCCGGTCGCGTCGAGTAGCCGTAGGCGAAGACGCGCTCCAGATTCTGCGGGTCGATACCTTCGCCGTTGTCCTGCACGCGAATCTCCAGCCCCACGGCGCTGCGCTGCAACGAGACGTGGATCAGCCGACCGTCCTCGCGGCCGGCCTTGACCGCTTGGATCGCGTTGGTGAGCAAGTTCACCAGGATCTGGAGCACGCGATGCCGGTCCAGCTCCAGCGGCTCGACGGCGGCGAATTCGCGCTCCACGGTGACGTGATGTCTCTCCAGCGACTCGCGCACCAGCGCCAGGGCCTGTTCGACCGCCTTTGCCGGATCGAGCTTCTCCAGTACGCCGTTGGCCCGAGCGTGACTCTCCTGCGAATCGAGTACGCTGCGAATGTGGCCCAGCGCCTCCAGCAGGCTGTTCATCTCGTTCAGCAGCGTCTGCTGTTCGGCGGCCAGGTGCTGCGCCAGCTCGTTCAGGAACGCAGGCAGGTGCTTGCCGCGCTCGTCTGCGGTCACAAACGCGGCCAGGTCCGCGCGCCGTTCGTGGATCATTTGCGCCGCGACACCGAGCGTGCCCACTTCGGATTTGTGCAGCCGATCGAGCACCGTGCTGGCGGAAACGTTCACGGTGTTCAGGACGTTGCCGATGTTGTGCAGCACGCTGCGGGCGACCTCGGACTTGCCCGCCCGGTGCGCCATCTCAAGCATTTGGGCCCGGGCGTCGGCCAGCCTGTCGACCATGCCGTTGAACTCGCGCGCCAGGATGCTGATCTCGTCGCGTCCGCGCACGTTCAGGCGCGCCGTCAGGTCGTTGGTCGTGCCCACGCGCACGGCGTGCCGGGTGAGCTGCGACAAAGGTTCCACGATCAGTCGCGACAGGCCGATCCACATGATCGCCGCCAGCGCCAGCCCGCCGCCGAGAGAGTTCATTGCCGCCAGCCGTGCGGCGGCCTCGCCGCGGCGGCTGATCGTTAGCGGCTGGTCTGCCCGCAGCAGCAGCGCCGGTTGGCCAGCCATGTCCGGCACCAGCGCGAAGACTTGCAGCGCGTCACCGCCGCGTCGCGCCCAGATCGGCTGCTGCGCCGACAGATGCCGCAACGCTTCCGCGTCTGCTTCGGGAACGCTCGAAAGCGGATGCAGAACGGCGGCCACCCGTGTGCGGTCCGTCAGCTCCGCGACCGTCGCGGCGTTGATGAAGCGGCCCATCAGCACCGCGCCGCGGATCTCGCCATTTCGGTCGCTGGTTGTGATTGCCGCGGAGCCGATCAGCATCGGTCCGAGATCGGTTTGCACGATGCCTCCGCGCTTGGACGCCGGGTCATCGTGCCGGATTAGTCCGGACCCCGGCGCCGTCAGTCTCGCCAGCACTTCAGACGCCTCGATCAACTCCCCCTCGGCGTCGCGAAACTCACCCCACGCCAGCGAGCGGTCGGAGCGCACGAACGCGAACAGGTTCAGTTGCAGGTTCGTGAACGTCTCGGGGATCAGGTTCGCCGTCCGGTACTCTTCGTTGAGGTCCTCGATGAACCGGTACGTGTCGTCCCAGCCCCCGTAGTCCGCGGCCGAATCCGCCAGAAACTGCGCGTCGCGCGTTAACGCGTGCTGGCAGCGCGACAGGCCGTCCATTGCGGCGTCCTGCTCGACGCGCAGGAACCCGGGGAACATGATCGCGCGCTGTACGAAGTACGACGTGCCGGCCGAAGCCGCCGAAACAACGAGCACGAAGAGCATGACCTTGGCTTGAATACGCATAGCCGCCCCAATGGCCGATGGCCCCATCGGCGATGCCGGCCTGCGGGATCCGCGTCGCGCGGGCTTTGCGCGGACATTGGGCGCGGAACCGCCGAGCGGTCGGCCCGCGGTCGAAAGACACCGGTATATCGGCACGAGTCCGCTCAGGTATGAATTCGGCGCGTCCGAAGGTGGCGCCCGCGACGCCGTCCGGCCCGCCGTGGGTGATCATCGCCGGCGGCTCGGGGAAGCGCTCGCTCCACGGGAGCTTCCGCACCAGCGTCCGCTGGCCGCCGTCGCAGGACTGGTACTCGGCGATCGCGGCCGCCTCGCTGTAGATGTGCTGGATCGTCACCGGCGAGCGCCCGTGCCACCCCGGTCGCCTCTACCCTGACCGGCGCCACGCCGACCGGTGCCGCCCGGGCCGCCGTTGCACGGGTCGCCGGGGGTGCCGGGCCGTGGTCGATGCTCGTCACGCGTCGGCCGAGCGCGTCGTGGACGATTCCAAGCAGCAGGGGCTGGTTCGGCTCGCTCGCGTGGCGGACCGCGGTGAGCCGGTTCTCCTCGTCGTCTTCGTACGTCTGCCCGCTGGGATCGGGCGCGCCGCCCTCGGCGTCGCCGGCTCACGACGCGAACGGATCGAGCGTCCGGTTGCCGGCCAACCCTTGACACGCGGTGCCAGGTTGCGGGTGCTGTCGCGGAGCGCCGCGCCTGTGCCGCCGTCGCCGCATGTCAAGGGTGTCGTCGTATATGAGGCGCACCGCGTCCAGCGGGCCGCTACTGATTACATACGCGGCAAGTCAGCAGAGTGGTGGGGGCATCAGAAGCGTTCATGGCGGCGACGCCGCCCTGTGTGGCGCGGGGCGGGCGGGTCGACACCGACTGACGCTGCGTGGCTGTCCACCACCGGCAGATCGGCGAACACTGCGAGCACGTGTCGTCTCGCCTCAGCGTGGTTACAAATCGGTCTTGGATAGGAGAGACCGGCGCGCTTCTCACGCGCCAGCAACGCCGGATCGTGCAACACTTGCCGGTTTAATCCGCCAAGCTCGGGAAGCCAGCGGCGGATGAAGTCGCCATCCGGGTCGACCCTCCTCGACTGCGACCAGGGATTGAAGATTCGGAAGTACGGAACCGCATCGGTCCCGGTTGAGGCGGACCATTGCCAGCCTCCGTTGTTGCTGGCCAAGTCACCGTCCACCAGGTGCCTCATGAAATGCCGCTCACCCCAGCGCCAGTCGATAAAAAGGTCCTTACTCAAAAACATCGCGACGATCATGCGCAGCCGGTTGTGCATCCAGCCGGTCTGGGCCAGTTGGCGCATGCCAGCGTCAACGATCGGGAATCCCGTCCGCCCTTCGCACCAGGCCTGGAACTGCTCGTCGTTACGTCGCCACGGCAGCCGCTCGGTCGCGACCTTGAACGCCCTGTTCATGCTGACCCGCGGGAAGCCGACCAGCACGTGCCGATAGAACTCGCGCCAGATCAGTTCAGAGATCCACATCTCTACGCCACGTTGACCGCGCTCCACTTGACCCGCGTTTGCCTCAGCCGCCTCGGCGAGGCAGCGCCGGGGCGAAAGCACACCCTGCGCAAGATAGGGAGAAAGACGGCTCGTGCCGTCACAAGCAGGATGGTCGCGATCGCTGTCGTACTTCCGGATGCGCTCGTTCACGAACCGACGCAGTTGCCTGAACGCCGACTCTTCGCCAGCGGGCCATCGGTCGCGCAGGCCGAGGTCAAGATCGAAGCCGGTAACATGCTCGGGCACAGGGTCCGGCGGACAGACCAGTTCAGGCTGCACGCGCGGCGCCGCGCGAAGCGCGCCATAATCGCCCTCCTCAAGGCTGGCGAGCCATTTGCGTTTGAACGGGGTAAACACGGAGTAGAAACGGCCATCCGCAGTGCGAAGCGCGTCGGGCGGGATGACCGCGGTGTCATCGAACGGGTGTACGCGTAGCCCAGCTTGCTCGAATGCCCCGGTCACGTCGGCGTCGCGTCGCGATTCGTTCACCTCGTACTCTCGGTTGAAATACAGGGCGTCACAGCGGTGCTGTCGGGCGACGGCCAACAGCCCGGAAGGCACCTGAGCAAACGTCGGTCGTTCGATGATCCGCAGCGCGATGTGTAGCTTCTCGAGGCGTTTCGACAGGCTGGCGAGATTGCGCAACAGGAACTCCACGCGCACGTTTGCCCAGTCGTGAGCCTGCCACTGACGCGGGCAGACCACGAAGACGCCGACGACTCCGCGGTCAGCAGCGCGGCACGCGGTTGACAGAGCGGCATTGTCGCTCGCCCTCAGGTCCGATCGAAACCAGACCAACGGTCTCATCGTGCCGCCTCAAACCACACGAGTGCCCTGGTTGGCAGGCCGTCTCGCTTTCGGCCGGACTTACTTGCTGCCGACGACGATTTCCAGAGGAGCGGTAGCGGCGTCGGTCAGGTAGCCGTATGCGCCCGAGTCGCCCTGGAGACTGGCGCGGAAGAACGCGACCAGCAGGCCCGCGATGAGCCGGCGCACGACGGCCCGATTTGAACCGCCGGGGCAGACACGGTTGGCAGTGATCGCCGTCGTCTCGTCCAACATGTCGGCGTGTCCGGCATCCGGGATCAGGATGTGCCACGCCGGCGGCCGACTCGCCGCGTAAAACTGTTCGTGATTGTCGCCGGCGGGAGCACAGTTGCCGCCGAGTCCGGCGCCGATTACGAGCACTGGCAGGCTAAAGGCAAATGGACCCTGCACTACGCGCGCCTGGTTACCAAGCGGACCCCCCGTGCCGTCCACCGGATCAACGCCGACGACGGCCTGTACCCGCGATGGGTCCGCGCCGAGCACGAGCCAAGCGACTTTCCCGCCGCGCGAGTGTCCGGCAAGACCGAGGCGACTGCTCGCTGGTGAGTATCCCAGGGTCGCACCAAGTTCGGCAGACACCCAACTGAGCACCTGAGCTGAGGCAAGCGCTTCCTCGGCTGCCGACGGATGCCCGAGCAGCGCAGCCAGACCCGGTTGATACAACTGGGGAGCCACGACGACGAAGCCATGGCTAGCAACATGGCTCAACAGCTCCGTGTACGCTTCGTTCCGGGTCATGAAGCCATGCTGAAACACCACCACCGGGTAGTTGCCAGCAGTGTCCGGCGCCAGGATCAGCAGCGGCACGATGTTGCCCTGCTCGCAGGCCGGGATGTTCCACCGGCGGACCGCAAGCGCGCCGTCGGAGTATGGGTCCCCCGTGCCGACGTACAGCGGCTCCGCCGTAGGCGTCGGCATCGTTGTCGCGCGCCCCGGGGCTTCAGGGCAACCCGGCGGTTGCATGCAGCCGGCAATACCGACAAACAAGGCTGCCAGCGCGGTGGAGATGTCAGTTCCCATCCGGCTCATGAGGCGTAGATGATACCTGCCGTGCGCGCAGCGACCAGGCGATCATCGACCGGCCGTGCTACTGGCCACTGCCCTCGTCTTCGACTCAAGCGAACGCCCCCAGTTGCGTGAACACACGGCCTCAGTCCTGCCATCTCCGCCAGACAGCCACGACCGTCGATTCTGCTGACCGCCCAATGCGCGTCAACTGGACGGTCGGCTGTTAACGAGAGAAACGGAGAGCGCGGGGATCGAAGGGCGCCCCCGAAAGGTCCGCCGGCGCGGCAGCGGCCCGAAAAGGCGCTCTCTCGCCACGCAGCCCGGTCCGACCGAATCCGTAAACCCTTGCGAACCCTCGGCGTTAGAACGAGCAACCCCACGCGCTCTCTGGCCCGGGGTTTCGCGTTAACTCGTCGGTCGCCAGACTCGCGACCGTTCGTTGACTTCGCCGGTGGTTCCGGCCAGGTGGTCGATGCTCGTCACGCGCCGCGGCGCGAGCGGGGCGAGCGTCCGGTTGCCGGCCCGCCCTTGACACGCGGTGCCAGGTTGCGGGTGCTGTCGCGGAGCGCCGCGCCTGTGCCGCCGTCGCCGCATGTCAAGGGTGTCGTCGTACACGAGGCTCACCGCGTCCAGCGGGCCGCCGGGGCCGTCCGGGTCCATCGTTTCGTGCTCATTCAAGCCGTTGGGCGTGTGCGTCTCGTTCACGCTCGCCTGATCCAGCGTGTAGTCATTTACGGACCAGTTCCCGCGGCGGTCCATCGTGGTCCAGGTCTGGGCGCTGGCCAGGTCGCCGTCGATGAGCGGCGTCGTGACCTGCATCGTCTGGCGGGTGCGGACCCGCGCGGCCCGCTACTGGTTACACACGCGGATGTTAACGGGGTAGTTGCGACGTTCTGGACGCGCCGCGAATATACAGCGAGCGGCAGCTCGAATGGTTCGCCCAAGACCGAATCGCTGCGACGCGAACCCGAGTCTCAGTGAAAACTCGGTTCAGACGAAGGAGAACTCGACATGACAAGCGCCGCAATCGTTCATCGCGGTGGATCTGTACTGACGCTGCCCTGGTTGAGTGTTCGCGGCGTCACGTTGCAGGCGGCGCTGATTGCTGCCGCTGTTCTGCTGCCGGCCGCGGCCCACGCGACGGGCGCACCAGTTCTTTGGCTGCTGCCGATGCACTGGCCGGTGATTCTGGCGGGGCTGGCGTATGGACCGGTGGCCGGGTTGATCGTCGGGCTGCTGGCGCCACTCGCGAGCCTGGCAACCAGCGGCATGCCGCCGGCGCCGTTCGTCTTCGTGATGATGACAGAACTCGGCGTCTACGGCCTGGCGACCGGCTGGCTACGCGGCAAGCTCGGTTGGTCCGCATGGCTGGCGGTCGCGGTGGCGCTGCTCGTCGGGCGCGTCGTAGCCCTCGCCATCAGCGGTCTTGCGGTCGGCTCGTTTGCCGGCGTTGTCGCGGCATATGCGCCGGGGATTCCGTGCGCGATCGCGCAGATCGCGATGCTGCCGCATGTCGCCCGATGGTGGGTTTCGCGTGAGACTGATGCAACTTCTACGGATGCCCGTGCATGAGTGCCCACGGCGAAACCTCCTTCAGCGGGCGGCCGTTTGTCATCCCGCTGCCGGATTCTGGTGCGTACGTTCCGCTCTTGAACCCGCCGCAGGGAGTGCCCGCAATGCGCTCCGGCCTCGTTACGCTGGCGCCGGGGGCCGAATGCGGGCAGCACACGACGGGATCGCACGAGGAGATGATCATCTGCCTGTCGGGGGCGGGCGAGATCGATGTGGAAGGCATGGGTACGGCGAGGCTGTCCGCTGGCCAGGCCGCGTACAACCCGCCGAACACGCGACACAATGTGCGGAACACGGGGTCTGAACCGCTGCGGTACGTGTTTGTCGTTGCGCCGCGGGTGTGTGTGGCGACGCGAGACGGAAGTTGACGTGGCGGGCAACTCTCCGATGAACGTCCTACTTTCGGAGCGCTGCGGATGGAACGAGTAGTCTGTGCCATGTACAACATCGCCGTTTTGGCGGGAGTCCTGGCTTGCGCCTCCTGCAAGTCGGCTGCCACCGGGGCGTCCGCAGCCGCTGCGGCGTCGATAGCCGGCGCCGGGTCCGCTGCCGTGGCGACTCGGTCGGCTTTACCGATTCCCACATTGTCCGACCGCGAACCGCGGGACTATCCGGGCATCCAAAACGCGGTGGCCTATCACGACCGACTGGTTTCGGGCAGCGTTCCAGAGGGTGACGAGGGATTCGAAACGCTTGCGGCAATGGGGGTGAAGACGATCATCAGCGTTGACGGCGCGGAGCCGGAAGTCGAACGTGCCCGCGCGCGGGGGATTCAATACATTCACTTGCCGATCGGTTACAACGGCTTTGACGAGCAGCGCAAGCATCAGCTCACGCGGGCCACGCGAGACGCGATCCGGTCCGGGGCGGTGTACGTCCATTGCCACCACGGCAAGCACCGCAGCGCGGCCGCTGCGGCCACCGTCGCGGTAAGCCTGGGATGGATGACCGCGGAGCAGGCGACCGAGCGCATGCGGGTGTCGGGTACGGCTCAGAATTACAAGGGCCTCTATGCCTGTGCTTCCGCCGCGACGGTCCTGGACCCCGGGGCGATCGACCGCGTCCCCGCCGATTTCCCATCGGTTTGGAAGCCATCGGGATACGTCAGGGGCATGGTTGAGATCGACGAGGTTTTTGAGCACCTCAAGCTGATTGAACTGGCCGGCTGGGTGACACCACCGGATCACCCGGACCTTGTCCCGGCGGCAGAGGCCCGTCGCCTGGCCGCTCTATTCCATCAACTCACCGATACGGATTACGTCGCTCGAAAGCCGCCGGATCTGGCGATCATGATGCGGGAGGCGGATGTTTGCGCGCAGGGGCTGGAGAATCTGCTGGCCGGCGGCGCAACAGGCCGAAGCGAGCTCGCCGCTCAATTCAAACTCGTGGGAGCTTCGTGCAAGAACTGCCATGCCAAGTATCGCGACTGACGCCGCCGCATCTTCGTGGCCTCCACCCAGTCGCGCGGCGAGCCGGGTCGAATTATTATTCAGAGCACAGTATAGTTGAC
>JABRWC010000167.1:0-14077 GCA_039961675.1 Phycisphaerae bacterium | reverse complement strand
GGTTACGACCGCGCCGCCCGTGTAGCGGACGGCTCTCCAGCCGCCTTCGAGTCCGGCACGGTGGTGCTCGAGGTTCGCGCCTCGACGACCCTGGTGGAAGGGACCGACGAGCGCTCGTCGCCCAGCGCCGTCGCCGCAGTCGCGGCGATCTGACCCGCGAACTCACGAGAGACGCGCGCGGCGAGCAGCGCTGCGCCGCACACCAGCAGGGCCGCCAGCACGATGGCCGGCTCCACGACCCAGGGCGTGCTCCAACGCACTACCGCGAAGGCCGCAAGCGCGACGCTCGCGACGATCGTCGTCAACGCCGCCGTGAGGCTGCCGCGCAGCCGCAGCGGCGGGCGGAGCGGCACGAGCCGCACCAGGGCCAGCGCCGCTGTGCCGGCGAGCACGACGCGTACGAAGATTCCCGCGACGCTCAGTCTTTCGAGCCTTGCGCCGCCGAGCAGCGTCTCCAGGGCGCGGGCGTGCGTTTCGACGCCGTGGACACGTCGTCCGTCGATCAGGGTGTGCTCGTCCACGCCGGGCAGCGTTCCTCCCAGGATCACGGCGCGGTGGTCCAGCCAGGCCCGCAGCTGATCATCGGCGGCCTCGAGAATCGCCGCATAGGACAGGGAATCGACAAGCGGGGTCGGCGTGTTCGGAATCGGCACGCGCATCATGAGCGCCCGGTCGCCCGCAATCAGGTGCTGGGCGTCATCCGGTCGGGCGCCGCGATGCAGTGGAATGCGGTCGGTGGTCTCCAGCCAGCGTGGTTCTCCGGGCCGCGGGGCGCGCTTCTCGTAGCGCAGCTCGAGTCCGTCGCGATCGACCACCAGCCGTGCGCGGCCGTCGGGGCGTCGGGCTGCGGCGAAGCCGGCCACGGCCAGCCCGGGGATCGGCGGACCGAAGCCGCGCTCGATGCAGGCGGTCATTTCGAGCTCGGTGCTGAACGCGCCCGGGGCGGCGGAGACGATGGCGCCGAAGCCGTGCGCCGCTTCGCGGATCGCGTCGCAGGTCAGCGGCTCGCCGTTGACGTCGAACTCGTGCGCCGCGACGACGACCGGCGCGCGGATGCGCCGGATCGCGTCGACCAGCGCCGCGTCGTAGGACGGCTGGCAGTCGGGAAAGTAATAGTCGAGCACGACGGCGAGCGGCGACGCCCTGGCGATGGCGGTCAGGACCCGCGCGTGCAGGAGGCGGTAGCTCTTCGGGACTTGCGGGTCGAGGTCCGGCAGCACGTCCCGGTAGCGTCCGGCGCGCACCGCCTCGTCGGTCGCCGGGTCCAGCCCGACGATCACGACTCCGCCGGCCCCGGCCATGCCGAGAGCGACGTGTGGGCGCAGCGCGGCGAAGCCGAGCACGAGCCATGTCACGCTCAGGGCGAGCACGGCGAACTGGACCGCCGCCGTGTGCTTGCGCAGCAGGAACGCCGCCACGCGCGCCACGCGCACGAGCCGCGACTGCTCCACGCGTGCGGCGACCCAGCGGCCCTCCACGAAACGGTCGAGGTCCGCGACGAACTGGGCGCAGGAGGCGTAGCGCTGGTCCGGGTCGTGCGCCACGCAGTGGGAGATGATGGCGGCGAGGTCCCGGGCGCGGCGGATGCCGCGCCGGCGAAGCACGTCGCCGATCGCATGGGGCGGCTCCGTCGCGCGGGGTGCGGGCCGGCCGGTGACGCAGTGATAGAGCAGCGCCCCGAGCGCGAAGATGTCCGCACGGCCGTCGACGTTCTGGCGCTCGGCCTGCTCCGGTGCGATGTACCCCAGCGTACCGATCGGCCCCTCGCGCGCGCCGTCCGCGGCGCCGGGTTGCGGCTGCGCGGGAAGCCCGAGTCGCTTGCCGATGCCGAAGTCCACGATCCGCGGCTGGCCCGTCCGATCCACGAGAATGTTCTGCGGCTTGATGTCGCGGTGGACCACGCCGTGCGCGTGCAGGTACTCGACGGCCTGGGCCACGGTGCGAATGAGCCGGATGCGCTCATCGACCGGCACCCGGTGCGCCGCGAGGTACTCGTTGAGGCGCTCGCCTTCGACCAGCTCCATCGAGTAGTACAGCGGCGGGGACGCGAGTTGAGCCTCGTAGAGCGTGGCGATGTTCGGATGGCGCAGCGAGGCGATCAGGTGCACCTCGTTCTCGAAGTACGCGGCGCGCAGCGGCGTGGTGGCGTACAGGACCTTGAGCGCCTCGGTTCGCTGCTTGGCGTGATGGATCGCGCGGTACACGACGCCGAAGCCGCCGCGTCCGATGCGCTCGATCACCGTGTAGTTCTCGATTCGCGGAAACTGTCCTCCGTCCAGCGCCTGGTGGCGGCGCCGGCAGGCGTCGCAGATCTCAAGGTGCTCGAAGAGCCGAGAGCGCATCGGCTCGCCCAGCGCGCCGTCAATCGACGCGGTGAGCACGTCATCCGAGGCGCAGTCTGGCAACGGAGGCGAAGACATGAACCACCCGGCGCGAGCGAGGCTCGACGGCGCGTAAATCCGCCGGCATTATAACAATCGCTGGAATCGCGCAAGCCGCGGCGCCGGTGGGTGCTGCGCGCGGCCGCTGGAGATTCCGCAGACGCCGGCCCGTTGACGCGCGGCGGCCGGCTCGCCATGATCGCCTCCAACATCTCGTCACACCCGGCGTGAGGAGACGGACATGGGCGTTGTGTGCGGTCTCACATCCGCCACGTTCAAGCCGACGATCGACCAGTCCGCGGCGCGAGACTGTGAAGGCGTCGTGCTGTGGTGCCAGCCGGATCGAATCATTGTGCTAGCTGCCGACGGGGAAGAATGGGTGGTTCGCCGGCATCGACGCCGCAGCGCCGGCGCCGAACCGGCGATCGACGCCGACGATCTCACGTATTTCGGGGCGGTGTACGAACGTGAAGGGCATGAGCTGGTGCGGCTGAACGAGCGCTCATCGCCGGACGATTGGCGCCGCATGTACAACCAGTGCCATCGCTGGTGACGTAGCGGCGCGGCGGCTTGCGGCGGCGCGGCGGCTTGCGGCGGCGCGGACGAGCGGCGGCCGCGGTTGTGTCCGCGCGGGGCGCTGCAAGGGCCGGCTTCGCAGCGCGCTGCTGCGCGAAACGAACCATACCTCTGACTCGAGAACACCGACAGGTGCGGCGCGAATGCCGGAATTGCCGGACGTACTCGCCTACGTGGGCGCGCTCCGCGCGCGGGCGGTCGGCGGACGGGTGATCCGCGCCCGCGTGCGCAGCCCGTTCGTACTCCGCACGGTTGATCCGCCGTTCAGCGAAGTTGACGGCCGGGTGGTGCTCGACGTCCGCCGACTGGGCAAGCGGATCGTGCTGGCGCTCGAAGGCGAGTTGTTCGTGCTGATCCACCTGATGATCGCCGGACGCCTGCGCTGGAGCGACAATGCTGACGCCGCCGCGCCCGGCAAGATCACGCTTGCAATCTTCCAATTGGAGCGCGGCACGCTGTTCCTGACCGAGGCCGGCACGAAGAAACGCGCTTCGCTTCACGTGCTGCGTGGCGCGAGTGCCCTCGCGCAGCACGACGCGGGCGGACTGGACGTCCTGGAAGCGAGCCTTGCCGCGTTTGGCGACCGGCTGCGGTGCGAGCACCACACGCTGAAGCGCGCCTTGTGCGACCCGCGGCTGTTCGACGGGATCGGCAACGCATACTCCGATGAGATTCTGCACGCGGCGGGAATGTCGCCGCTCCAGCAGACGCAGCGCCTGTCCGACGTGGAGATCGCGCGCCTGTACGCCGCGGCGCGGGGCACGCTCGGCCGTTGGGTCGAGACGCTCCGGCGGCAGGTCGAGGGCCGTTTTCCCGGACCGAGCGAGATCACGGCGTTCCGCGAGGACTTTGCCGTGCATGGCCGGTTCGGCCGGCCGTGCCCGGTGTGCGGGTCGCCCGTTCAGCGGATCCGCTACGCCGAGAACGAGACGAACTACTGCCCGGCGTGCCAGACGGGGGGCCGCATTCTGGCGGATCGTTCGCTGTCGCGGCTGCTGCGGGGCGACTGGCCGCGCACCGTCGAGGAATTGGAGCGGTGACGGGGTTGCTGGGGCGATGCGGGGTTGAGTTGACCGCCTGTCGGAACCACAAGCGCGCGGGAGCGCAACCCCGCATTGTCGTGCGGGGCTCGGATGCGCTCGCTGGCGCTCGCGGACCGCTCCCACGGAGGCCGACAGTGCTGTTTCCGCTAACATGGAACACCGTACGCTGAGGCCACCGGGAGATCGCCATGTCGCTTCAGGACCTTCGCCCGCAGGCAACCCGCCGCTCGCCGCAGGAGCTGCTCGACCACCTGCGCTCGTTCGAGCTGGAGCTGAAGTTCAGCGCCGGCGTCTGGTTCTTTTCGCCGCCGAACAGCCGTTTTCATGCGAAATACCAGCGTGAGCGGTCGATCGAGGAGCGTCTGGAGCTTGCCGCATCGCTGAAGGACTACGGCCTGCGCGGGTTGGAGGCGCACTACCCGAACGAGGTGAACGAGGACAATCTGGATCTCTGGAAACGCTTCACGGCACAGACGGGCATCCGGCTCATCACCGTGATTCCACTGCTGTTCTGGGATGAGCAGTTCGAATGGGGCTCACTGAGCAACCCGCTCGAAGCGCCGCGCCGCGCCGCCATCGAGCGCGCCAAACGCGCCTTCTCGCTCAATCGCGACCTCGACACCGAATTCTCGATCGTCTGGCCCGGCATCGACGGGTACGAGAATCCGTTCGGCGTGGACTTCACCGCCATGCGCGAGCGCTTCGCCGACGGCCTGGCTGAGGCGATGGACGCCGTACCCGGCGTGCGCGTCGCGTTCGAGCCGAAGCCGTACGAGCCGCGCGGCCGCATCCTCTTCGGCACCACGCCCGAGGGGCTGCTGCTGGGCCACATGGTCGAGAGCCGGCTGCGCAGCGCGGAGAACCAGCGGCTGCTCGCCGAAGGCCACACGCTGTGCTGCCTGAACCCGGAGGTCGGCCACGTGCTGATGGGCTTCGAGGAACTTGCGTACGCCTTCAGTTGGCCGCTCAGCGAGGGCCGGCTGGCGCATTCGCACTGGAACAGCCAGCCGCTGGGAAACTACGACCAGGACCTGAACGTCGGCGTCGTCTCGCCCGAGCAGCTCGAAGCCCTGCTCTACACGCTCAAGATGTACGGCTACCGCGGCTGGTTCGGCATCGACATCAACCCGGAGCGCATGCCGGTGGACACGGCGCTGAAGATCAGCATGGACGCGATCCGCGCGGCCAACGACCGCGTGAACGCGATTGACCACGAGGCTGTGCTGCATTGCCACGCGCACCCGGACCGGACGCGCGGCTGGCTGGAGGCGTACCTGGTCCGCGCCCGCGCTCCGCGCCCGGAGCGCCTGCCGGCGTGGCCGAGGCCGTAAAGCCCGGCGCCGCGCGGAGCGTGCACTTGCATCCGCGCGGCGCCGTCTGTTCTGCGGCCGCCGTTGACCGCGGCCCGTGGTCAGTGCTCGAGCGCCCCAAGGTCGATGGCGCTCCCGGCGCTCCGGCCGGCGCCGATGATGTCCCACGACAGTCCGACATCTACCCCCGCATCGATCGCGGGGCTGTCTTCACCCAGCCGGAAATCCCGGTTGGCCAGATCGACGAATCGCGGATCGGCGTCGACGTTCGCCGCCAAGAACGCCGGCCCCGGTCCATTGCCGAACCACAGGTTGTGATCGCCCGCGACCAGGTCGGCGTGCGACTCTTCGCTGAGATACGGCTGTCCGGCCGGCTGATGGATGATGTTGTTCCGCAGCCGCAGGACCAGTCCCGGCGAATACTCGCCGCGCGCCAGCGCGCCCGCGGCTGAGCCTCCCCGCGCCCCGCAGTCGTAGAACGTGTTGTTGTACACCTCGACGAAGCCCGTCCCTTCCGGACCGTTGTTGACGTACCCCGGCAGGAAGATCCCGGCGTAGCTCGCTCCGCCGTCCGACGGATCGGGGCCGCGGCCGACGTCGTAGATCACGTTGTTGTACGCTTCCACGGGGCCCTGCGAAGGGTCCACCGTCGCGAAGACGATGCCGTCGCACGCGTCGCCGTGGATCAGGTTGTCGTGCACGATGAGGTCGTACTGGTTGAACCCGGTGGTATCACCCGGACCGCAATCGGGCAGGCACAGCGGTGACGAATGAAACTGGATCGCGCGGCAGGTGTTGTTGTCGTGCACGTGGTTCCAGGCGACTTCGACGTGGTTCGAATCCGTCGTGAAGTACGCGGCGTGGTACTGCTTGGAGGCGCCCACGACGCCCGTGTCATGCACTTCGTTTCCCAGGAAGCGCATTTCGGTGACCATCGACGCCACGAAGCAGCCCGTGGGGCCGTCGCCGTTCGGGCACGAGATGTCATTCCCCACGACGCGCCAGCCGACCGCACCGTCGCCGCCGATGTCCAGCGCGCTGATCCGTCCCCGAATCCGCAGCCCGGCGATGACCCAGTAGCTGGTGTGAACGCCGACCGGCGGAGCGACGCGCACTCCGTAATGCAAGGCGCCGGGATCGCCGACCGTGACCGTCGCGCCCGGAAAAGCCAGCAGCGCGATCGGCGCATCCGGCATGCCGTCGGACTCGAGCGACAGCGCGGCCTCGGACAGGTGCTCGCTCACCGCCGAGACGCCGTTCATCGCGTAGATGATGTCGCCCGGTCCCACCGACTCGACCGCGTGCGGCAGGCTCGCCCACGGCTGGTCGAAAGCTCCGCTCGCGCCGTCGTCGCCATTCACGGCGACGCAGAAGATGCGGCCGTCACGAACCGTGAACGGCACGCCGTTGCTGGCCCCGCTCGGAGAGTGAACGACGATCTCGCCCGTTCGGGCGTCGGCGCCGAGCTGCACGGCGATGCGTGCGTCGCTCCAGAGCAGGTAGTCGGCCGCGGCGACTCCGCCCACTGTAACGCTCGAATCGCCGCGCTGTTCGCCGAAACCGTTGCCGTAAAGCGTGACGATCGCCCCGCCGCCGTTGTAGCCGCCGCTGGCGGGACCGCTGGTGAGGTCGGAGAAGAAGATTCTCGCCGCGACCGGGTCGCCGAGCACCGCGGGTCCGCTGATCTCGAATCCCCCGCCGTTCGCAGCGCCGCCCATGCCGGTGCTGCCGCCGCCGTCGCGCGCGCCGCCGACTTCGCCAACAAGCCCATTCTCAACCTCGCCCCCACCGTCCGCGCCGCCGTTGCTCGGCGCGCGCTGCTCGCCGTTTCCGCCGCCGCTCACGCCGACGTTTTCCAGCGCCGCGTGCGGCGGGCAGCCGCCGCTGGCGGACACCAGTGCTGACGCGATCGCCCACGATTTGAGACGCCCACTTCGGATCATGACTGTGCTTCCCTTTGGATTCGCGCGCTGCGGTCGCTCGGGCAAACGCATTCAGGACGCAGCGCCCGGGCGCCCGAGGCGCTCCGCAGCGTCGCCGCTACCCGAAGTACCGGTGCGGAGCCGCGAATGGGACACGCGGGGGGATACGCTCGCAGAGAATCGGGCGGGTCCGGTCCGACCCCGCCGAGCCGGCGAGGAATAACGGGGAACTGCGTGGATGCAGGCGGGGCCGACGGGCTTCAGATCGCCGCCGTGGCGCCGGCCGCGGCCGCAGCCCTGGCAGCCTCGCGACGGGCGTGATCGGCTACCAGCAGCGCACCCGGTCCGCAGCCGGCGGCGCCTTCCATCGCCAGCACCACCGCGTGATACCCCGTCCCCGGCAGGTTGTTGTGCCAGAGGATCTGACCGTCGCGGCGGTCCAGGCAGTACGCCTGTCCGAAGCATCCGACGAAGAGGTGGTCGCGCTGAATGAGGATCGCGACCGGGTGGCCGTGACCGCTGCCGCGCAGCTTGGTGCGCCAGAGCTCCTCACCGGTCGCGGGGTCGAGCGCCACGACGAAGTGGTTCGTGCCGACGTACAGCGGCGTTCGCGAGCGGGGCATCGCTTGCCTCCCGTGTTTGATTGTGTGTACGGTGGCTTTGTCGAGCGCGATTATCGACGAGCCGGCTCGTCGCCGCGCGTAGAATTCCGCCCGTTTCCTGGAATCGCGCGAGCGGCAGGTGCGGTGTTGCGCTGCCGAACGCAAGACGGCCGATGGGGCGCTCGCGGGCTGTCGGACTCGGAGGTCCGGCGCTACGCGATTCGTCGGACTCGGGGGTCCGGCGCTACGGCCGCTCGTCTTCGGCCTCGCCGTTGCCGTCGTCGCCGCCGATGTAGCCCAGTGCGCGCAGCTCGCGCAACGTTTTCTCGTCCAGCGGAGCGGCGTCCTCGGCTTTGCCGCCGGCGTCCAGCTCCATGCCGCGGTCGTGGAAGTGCCGCACGAGCGCGTGCAACTGATCCGTGAGCCGCGTGACGACGTCGGCTTCGGCCGCGGCGCGATTCTCCAGCTCGAACGGGTCGCGGCGCCGATCGAACAGCAGCGTGCCGGCAGCGGGATCGTTGAGGTGCAGCGTCCACTCGGCCGACCGAAGCACCGTGTCGGGACCGGGGTTGGGGTTGTCCTCGCGGCCGGTCCGCAGCGACAAGAGCGGCCGCTCGCGGAAGCCTGGGGCCAGCACGTTGACGCCGCTGGCCTGTTTCAGCAGCGGGCCGCCCCAGTCGGCGTTCATCAACGGCAGCAACGTCGGCAGCACGTCTGCGGTGGTCATCAGCGTCGCGACGCGGCCGGGCGTCGTCCCGCCGGGCCCTGGAACGCGCATCATCAGCGCCGCGTGCAACTGTTCTTCCCAGGTGCCGCCGTGCTGGAGCCATTCATGCTGATTCAGTCCCTCGCCGTGGTCCGCGAGAACCACGATCGCGGTCGATTCCCACAGGTTGTTTTCGCGGAGCCACCGCAGCAGCCGGCCGAACTGCTCGTCCATGTAGCGGATTTCGCCGTCGTACAAATTGATGATGGCCCTCGTCTCGGTCGGGTTTCCGCCGCGCAGCGCGTCGCGCCCGACGCGTGGCGCCAGACGACGATCGTGAATCCATGTCTCGAGCGCTTGGTCTGTGGCGAAATGCGCGTCATACGGCGCGGGAGGGCGATAGGCGGCATGTGGATCGAAATAATGCACCCACAGGAAATACGGACGCCTGTGCCCGGCGCTGAGCCAATCCAGCGCGGCGTCGGTGGTCGCTTGCGCGCGGCGGCTGGCCGCGCTCGGTTCGTCATACACGTCGAACCCGACCGCAAGCCCCGCGCTCCTCTTCACCGGCGTGGCGCTGACGAACGCCGCGGTCGCGTATCCGCGCTCGCGTGCGAGTTGCGCTACGGACACAACCGCAGGTTTCAGGCCGAAAGCCGATCCGCCGTGCGTGACGTTCGCCAGCACGCCGTGCTCCAGGGGGTGCAGCGCCGTGAACAGCGAGACGTGCGTCGGAAGCGTCGTGGCCATGGGCGCGAAGGCACTGTCGAAGACCAGCGCCTCGGCGGCGAACGCGTCCAGGTGCGGGGACGTGTCGCGGAAGTAGCCGTAACAGCCCAGGTGATCCGCGCGCGTCGTATCGAGCGTGACGACGAGCAGGTTCAACTGCGGCGTGGGCTGCGTTTGGACCGGATTGGAACTCGGTGCGGCAGCGACCGTCAAGCTCGCGGCTGGCGCGGACTTTGAGTCCGTCGCCGGGCGACAGCCGAGGATCAGCGACAGGCCGCCGCCAACGCACAGGCCCGCGATACGAAGGCGGTGCTGGCGATGGGCGCGTCGACCATCGGCGGACTGGGTCGGGCGCGGTGTAGCCGTCGGCTGAGATTCGATGCAACTCATGCGTTCATCCGCGCCTTCGCCGGCGGGGTTTCCTGCGCGCGGCCGCGGTTTCGTTGGCGGCGCTGGCCTGCTGCCGGGGGTTTTCTCGAACCGATGCGCAGCGAACCACCGGCGCGTCGGCGTCCGCGCCGCGGCCGGCGCAACGCCGGCGCCACTCGCAGGGCGTGTTCTTGTTCACCAGCGCTTGCAGCTTTCCGCACCAGACGGCGGCCATCGTGCGGCAAATGCCCGCCGTATCGGCGGGCGGAAACGCGGCGAACGCGCATTCGAAGCCGCAGATTTCGGGCGGTTGTTCGTTCACGCTGTTTGGCGCCATGCCGTCGCTCTTGGATTGAACGATCCCGAACCGGGAACGATTATAGTGGCTTCGCGCGTTGGCCGGGGGCGTCGCCACGCGGCCCCGCGAAGTCCCCCGACGAACAACGTCGTGGCGAGCCGTGTCGGAGGCGCGATGCAAACCCGTCGGCAGTTCCTGGCCTCGCTCACCGCGGGCGGCGCGGCCGCGCTATGTCGGCAGGCGTTCGCGGTGGCGGGCGAGGCGCTCGCCGTCGCGCCGGCCCCCACGCGCTGGCCGCTGGCTGCGCCGCCGATGGTCGGCCGCGTGACCGGCGAGCGCGGCATGGTTCATCTCGTTACGTCGAGCGGCCTGGATCGGCCAGTCCTGTTCCGCGTTCGCTGGACGAAAGACGGCGGTCCGCCGCGTGGACTCTCAGGCACGACAGAGGCGCAGCCGGCGGAGCGGCCGCTGGCGCCGCTCGAGCTGCCCATCACCGTCGCCGCGCCTGGTTCCGAGGTTCGCTACCAGGTGGAGTACACGTCTGCCGACCAGGTCGACGCGTGGCAGCCGGTCGGCCCGGCTGGTCGGTTTCGCACGCAAAGGCCGCGCGGCGAGGCGTTCGAGTTCGTCGTGGTGGCGGACGCACACTGGGGCGAGGACGCGCTTCAGGGAACGCCGAACCCACGCCTCTGGACGGGGCTGGACGGCATGCGGCAGGTGGGCGAGGACGGGCCGTTCGATTTCTGCATCGACCTTGGAGATCACGCCCTGCTGACCGACGGCGTCGAGGCGCCGCAGAAAGCCATATACAAGTACCTTCGGTACCGCGAGCGCATGGCCGACGTACTGGCCCGCACGCCGTTGTACGCGGTGCTGGGGAACCACGAGCAGGAAGCGGGCTACTTTCGGCGCGGCGTGGACGAGGACCTGGGCGAACTCGGCAACCGGCTGGGGCCGGCGCAATACCACCAGAAGTGGGCGACCGAAGCGCGGCTGCTGTGCCTGCCAAACCCCGCGGCGGACACCTACCCCGAGGGCGGCGAAGGCGCGCCGGGGTTCGAGACCGCCGGCGAATGGGGCGCGGGGCGCGAGCCGTGGAACGACGGGGTCGCAGGCGGGTTGCAGAACTTCTACGCCTGGACCTGGGGCGACGCGCTGTTCGTGGTGCTCGATCCGTTCCGCTACACGTGCGTGGACTCGCCCGTGATGCCGACGGCGCCCGAGCAGTGGACGCTCGGGGTCACGCAGATGCGCTGGTTCGAGCGCACGCTCGCGCGGTCGAACGCGCGCTGGAAATTCGTGTTCTGTCATCACGTCGTGGGCGGCGTGACGATGGATTCCGGCGTCGCCTACGGCCGCGGCAGCGCGATCGAGGCGGCGCGCAGCGGGACGGAACAAGTGCGGATTCACGAGCTGATGCTGCGGCACGGCGCACAGTTTTTTGTCTACGGGCACGATCACGCCTTCTGCCACAGCCGGCTCGGCGGCGTCCATTACCTGTGCTGTGCGCGCCCCACCTGGCTGTCGCGCTGGTGGTCCAAGGAGAGCGTGCTGGAGAGCTACGGCGACGTTCGCATCCAGGGGCGCGACAAGCCGTGGATCGAGGCGCTGTACAACGTCCTCGGCTACACCAAGTTCTACGTCACGCCGGACTGCGTGCGTGTCACCTGGGTCCGCAGCGGGTTCTCGTTCCGCGAAGGCCGCGCGGAGATCGACCGCGCGCGCCGCGACTGGAGCGAATGCTGGTCCGGCTTTCCCTGCACGGTCGAGTCGCCGGAAGTCGTCGTGGTGGATCTTGCGCCGCACGACGTCGACGCGGTGCGCACGGTCGCGGGGGCGCGCATCGGAGACTTCTTCAGCCGGCCGCGCGGGGAGAACTACTACGCTCAGCCGGAGCGCGTGCGGCCGGAAGTGCGGGTCGGGCGGCGGCTCCGGCTGCGGAACTTTCCCGAGCGCGTCGCGGTCGTGGACATGGCGCCGACCATCATGCGCGAATGGACATTCCATCGCGACGAAGCCTGATGGCACCGCGAACGGCATGTCGGCCGCGCGTCCGTCGCTCGCAACGTCGTGCTGAGGCCGTGGTTAGGCCGCCGGTGCATCTGGTCCGCATCCGGCGTGCCGTTCCCAGCAGCGCTTCTTGGCTTCGCTTCAACTCGGCTCAGTATGACCCGGTCGAGTCAGAGTCTTGCGTCGGGAGCGCGACACCGCAACGGCGCCGAATTAGTCCGAAGATCGGCAGCCCCTCGCGCTACTCGAACTTGAGCAGCCGGGGCTGACGCCGCGGCACACCTCTGAAATCGAGCGCCAGGAGCACGAGCATGCGCATTCGGGAATCGGTGGCGACAGTACTGGCGGTAATGTGCGAAGTCGGGTTCGCTCACGGACAGATCATTCGAATCAGCGAAACCCCGCAGGGCGAGCAGCTTAATGGACCGTCCTACGGCCCGAGCGTTTCCGCGGACGGCCGTTTCGTCGCGTTTCTCTCGGACGCCACGAACCTGCATCCGGCGGACAAGGACACGTACGCCGACGTCTACCTGCGGGACACGAGCACCGGTGCGATCACGCTGGTGAGCGTGAACGCCCAGGGCGAGAAGGCCGACCGGTCATGCTACGGCGCACAGGTCATCGGCAACGGCGAGTTCGTGTTTTTCACGTCCGGCGCGTCAAACCTCAATCTGATCCCAGATACGTACAAGTACCCGGCGTACTACTGGTTCGATCGGAACTTGGGGTACGCGGCGGCGCTCGACATCCGCGACTACGAAGGCGAACTCGTCGGACGCGGGGACCTCGCCTGGCCGGACATCTCGTCCGACGGGCGCTACTTCGCGTTCGAGGCGCAAATCGACCTGGACGGAAAAGGAACGGGCGGCGTATTCGTATATGACCGCATGAGCGGCGCGGTCCGCCGCGCGAGTTTCTCCCACGACGGCAAGCCCGTATGGGGCTGGTCGCCGCAGGTCTCCGATGACGGCCAGGTCGTCGCATACCTGAGCAACGCGGACTTCATCGTGCCGGGCGACACGAACAACGTGGTCGACGTGTTCGTTTACGACTTTCGCACTGCGGCCGTGAAGCGTGTCAGCGTCCGCAGCGACGGAGTGGAGCAGAACGACGAAGCCCGGAGGAGCATGGAGCTCTCGGCGGACGGCAAGACGGTGATGTTCATGAGCACCGCGAGCAACCTGGACGCCGACCGGAGTTACGACGACGCGTTCATTCACGACATTGCGTCCGGCCAGACGCGGATCATCGGACTGGAAATCCCGGGAGGCCTCAGCAGTGTTCGGATGTCCCGCGACGCGAAGTTCGCCCTGTTCGCCATGGCGTACGGCGAAGACTGGCTCGCCGACCTGACGCTAAACCGATCGGCCCGGGTGTCGAACCCGCCCGCCGGCGGCGAGGGCGCGCAATATATCTTCGACGGCGTCACGTCGTACGACATGAACTGGATTGCGTTCGAAGGCAGCTTCTATCTGCCCAACGACACCAACAACAGCACGGACGTCTACTTCATGAGCCTGCAACCCATGAAGGCGTTCGTCGCAGCCAACGCCGACGCCGCGGTGTTCGTCGAGGCGGAGGACGATGCGTTCGTCGACAACGACGTGATTCAATCGCTCGGCGGCGAACTGGGCGACGACGTCTATTCCGCCGACGAAAGCTCCAGCTTCGACGGCGTGGACTCGGCGCAGGAAGCGGCGGAGGCGCTAAGCTCCCTCGCCTGTCCCGCGGCGGCCACGATGCTGCTCACGCTCAGTTTCGCCGGGATCGTCGGCCGGCGGTGGGCGAATCGGCCAACCGCGTCCAGGCGTAATGGAGGAAGCGCGGTCCGCGGCGCGCTCCCGCGTCGCGCTTCCGCCTCGCACTCCGGGCGCAGCTGCTGAACGATCGCGTCGGGGGGGACGAAGCGCCGGCGGTCCCCACAGGTGAGGCGCCACACGAGCTTCCGCCCGCTCGTGAGTCGCGGCTTCCGGCCGCGTCTTGGCCGCGTCCGTTCCGCGGGTATAATGCCGAGCCGCTCCGAGCGGATGGAGCTGAGCGCTGCCGGGGCCAGTGGAGTAATCGCCGCTTCCGAACCCGAGCGAGAGCGCGTTTGCGGGCGTAATTCAGTGGTAGAATGCCAGCTTCCCAA
>JABRWC010000166.1:0-11117 GCA_039961675.1 Phycisphaerae bacterium | reverse complement strand
GTCCAGGCGCGCGTAATGTCCGCCTCGACGTGAAAGTCGTGGAGCTTCATGAGGGGTTGCGTACCGCCGGATGGGGCGGAGTGTCAACCGCAATCTCAACGAGGGGCCGTCGGTGGAACGCGGCGAACGCCGGCGGGGTTAGGTTCAGCGAATTGGGAAGGCCGATCCGAGGGCATCGAGAAGCGCACTTTCGCCCGCTCAGGGCTGGCCTTTCCGGCGTCGAGCGTTCCCACGGTTCACGCGGTGGGCTAAGTTCCTGCGCTGCGCCGGGGGGTCGGAAGGAATCAAGCATGACGCAGACCGATGGCTTCGCCACGCGCGGGACTTCTGCACCACCGATCGCGACTCGCATCGCGATGTGGTCCGGGCCGCGGAACATCTCCACCGCGCTGATGCGCGCGTGGGGCAACCGGCCGGACACGTTCGTCACCGACGAGCCGTTCTACGCCCACTATCTGAAGCAGACCGGCGTTGAGCATCCCGGCGCGGACGAAGTCATCGCAGCGCACGAGACGGACTGGCGCAAGGTGGTAGCCTGGCTCACCGGGCCGGTTCCGGAAGATCGGCGCATCTGGTACCAGAAGCACATGACGCACCACATGTTGCCCGGCGTGTCTCGCGACTGGTTCGGGCAGATGCGCCACGCGTTCCTGATCCGCGAGCCGCGCGAAATGCTCGCCAGCTTGCTGAAAAAGCACCCGTCCGCCACGCTCCCCGAGACCGGCCTGCCGCAGCAGCTCGAAATCTTTGAGCACGTGCGGCGGCAGACCGGCGTCACGCCGCCGGTGATCGACGCGAAAGACGTGCTGCTGGACCCGCGCGGCGTGCTGAGCCGGTTGTGCGCGGCGCTGGCAGTGGAGTTCGACGAGTCGATGCTATCCTGGCCCGCGGGCCGGCGGGCGACCGACGGCGTGTGGGCGAAATACTGGTACGAGAACGTCGAGCGATCCACGGGGTTCGAGCCGTACCGTGAACGGAACGGGACGCTGCCGCCGGAGGCCGAGGCGCTGGCGCGCGAGTGCGAGCGGCTGTACCGCGTTCTCGCGGACGTGCGATTGCGATGAGCGCGGCGGTCAGAGCGCACGTAGGTCGGCGCGGGTTGTCATGGTGGCGAGCGTGAGTGCGCGGAGGACGCGGGGGCGCGGCGGACGCGCGAGGCGCGCGGATCGAGATCCCCCGCTCCTTCACGGCCGCGGCTCGGATCACGGTGGCGGCTGTGGACCAAGGTTCGGGTGGGCCGCCGGTCGCGGCACTTGCCGTCAGGTTCCCTCGTGCGAGCTGGTCAGGTACGCCTGCTGGTCGCGCGTCAGCCGGTCGATGCGGACTCTCATCGCGGCCAGTTTGAGCTTAGCCACCTGGTCCTCGATCTCAGACGGCACGTCGTGCACGCCGATCTTGAGCGACTTGCCCTTTCGGGCGGCCCACTCGGCGGTCAGCGCCTGCGTGGCGAAGCTCATGTCCATCACGCTGGCGGGGTGCCCGGTGGCCGCGGCGAGGTTCACCAGCCGGCCGTCGGCGAGCAGGAACACGCTCTTGCTGCCCCTGCCGTTGCGGACGACGAACTCGTCCACGTTCGTGCGGACGCCCTTGTTCACGGCGCTGGACATGGAGCGCAGCGTGGGGATGTCGATCTCCACGTCGAAGTGTCCGCTGTTGCAGACGATCGCGCCGTCGCGCATCTTCTTGAAGTGCTCGCCGCGCAGCACGTGCTTGTTGCCGGTGACGGTGATGAACACCTCGCCCTCGGACGCGGCGTCGCTCATGGGCTTCACGTCGAAGCCGTCCATGACGGCTTCCAGGGCCCGGAGCGGGTTGATCTCGGTGACGATGACCTTCGCGCCGGCGCCGCGGGCACGCATCGCCACGCCGCGGCCGCACCAGCCGTAACCGGCGACGACCACGGTCTTGCCGGCCAGCAGCACGTCGGTGGCGCGCACCACGCCGTCGAGCGTGCTCTGCCCGGTGCCGTAGCGGTTGTCGAACATGTGCTTGGTGTCGGCGTCGTTGACGGCGATGACCGGGAACTTCAGCGCGCCGTCGCTGGCCATGGCCCGCAGGCGGATGACGCCGGTCGTGGTCTCCTCCATGCTGGCGACGATGTTGCCCGCGTCCTTGGCGCGCTTGGTGTGCAGCGTGTTCACCAGGTCCGCGCCGTCGTCCATCGTGATCTGCGGGCGGATGTCGATCACCTGGTTCAGGTGCTTGTAGAACACCTCGACGCTCTCGCCGCGGCGGGCGAAGACCGACACGCCGAAGTCCGCGACCAGGCTGGCGGCGGTTTCGTCCTGTGTGCTGAGCGGGTTGCTGGCGCACAGGGCGACTTCGGCTCCGCCGGCCTTCAGGGCGCGCATCAGGTTCGCGGTCTCGGACGTGACGTGCATGCAGCAGCCGAGCCGCAGGCCCTTGAGCGGCTTGCTCTTCTCGAAGCGTTCGCGGATGAGCCGCAGCACGGGCATGTCACGGTCCGCCCAGAGGATGCGCTTCTTGCCCGACGGGGCCAACGAGATGTCCGTTACGTCGCGCGACACTTTCGCCATGGCTGATCACTCCAGTGTTACCTGTCCCGCAGGACAAGGATGCGGCTGGCCCGGTTCATCGGTCGGGCGCCGCCGCCCGCTGGCGGCCGGCGTTCCGAGTCCGGCAGTCTAGCGCGCATTGAGCCGCATCGCAATGGCAGGTGGGCGCGTGGACGCACTCGGGAATCAGTCGCAAGCGCGCGCTAGTGCTCGCAAACCGCCCCCCCCCGCCGGCGCGGTTCGGGTGTGACGCCGGCGGGACGCCGACGCTCCGCGGACGATCGCGGTTCGGCTGGCGCGGTCGCGGTTGGAGATCGCTCGTACACGCTTGTTTCGGCGGGAACGTGATCAGTCGGAAACGTCGTCGCGCGTGCGGTCTCGATAGAAGCGCCGTACCTCCGCCAACAGCGCCCGCAGCGGCGTGGGGGCGTGTCCTCGGCGGCGATTGGAATCCCCGATGCGAAATGCAATCTCCCACTGCCGGCACAGCGTGCTGTACGCGCGCCAGATCGGCCACGACGGATCGTAGACGTTGGTGGATTCGGACATGACGCCGTTCAGCTCGACGATCGCGAAGCCGCGCCCGGCGAGAAATTCATCGACGTCGCCGTAGCGCACGTCGAAGCGGCCGAAAAAGAAGCCGTCGAACGAGCGCGCGATCTCGTCGAAGCGCCGTTCCAGCTCGGGCGTGATCAGGTGCCTTCCATCGCGAAATAGCGCGCCCTGGCAATGGTTGCCGGCCACGCCCAACGCGCAGCGCTCCCCCAACGCCGGTACGCGGGAAGCCTGACCGTCCAGCCGCGACAGGAACACGTCCGCCTGCAACCTGTATCGCGGATGGCGCCAGACCAGCCGCTCCAGGCTCGATTCGCCGTCGCCGACGATCGACGGGAATTCCTTGTCAGTAATGGAGAAAATGCGGCCGGGCAGCGAATCGGATCCGCCGGCGGGAAGGCGATGGTAGAACACGCCGGCTTCGAACGGACCAGGATGGTAGACTTGGGCGATGACTGGCTCAGGATGGCGCGACAGGTAGCGGCGCGCGTCCCCTGCCGAGCGAATGAGCCGCAGCCCCGCGCCGCGCTGGCTGGCGTCCGGCTTCAGCACGGCCGGGAACGGCCACCCTCGCCGCTCAAGCTCTTCGCCAAGTCGCCGCAGCCGCGATTCAAGCGGTCCGGGCGGCACGAGGAACGTCGGGATTACCCACTCCGCCGGCAGCCGCGTGAGAATTTCGTGCTTTGATTCGCCCACGACGCCGCCGTGGGGCATCCCCGGATTCGCCGAGGTCGGCGTGGTAATCCCGCGGTAGCGCACGGCAAGAAAAGCGAGGTAGGGCACGATGGGCAGGTAAAAGAGCCATGTCGGCCAAAACTCCCAGCGGCGGATGCGCTGCAATCGTGCCAGCCAGCGCGTTCGCCCGGTCTCCGTGGCCAGCGAAACGCCCAGCCGCAGGATCAGCAGCAACGCCGCCCCAGCCCCGAGCAGCGGCGTCCACACCAGCGCCGCGCCGCCCGCCCACAGCGCGAACCGCAGCGGTCGGCGCAGCAGGGCGCCCGCCGCCACGTACGTCGGCAGCCGCAGGCCCGGCAGGAACCTCGCCGCGAACACCGCGGCCAAGCCGTTGCGTTCGAGCCACGCGGCAAGCACGTCCAGGCGCTCGCCGTGGAGCCGGCGGCGGATCCACTTGCGATTCAGGATCAGCGCCCCCGCGAGGAAGCCGAGCAGCCACAGTCCCAGGTCGCCGAGCACAATGCCGGCGTAGCAGCCCGCGAGCCCGGCCGTCCACGGCAGCTCACCCGAGCGGACCATGAGGCCGACGGCGATGCAGGTCAGATCCTCTGAGACGAACGTGCCCAGTGCGACCGCGACCGCCTGAAGCCACGGTCGTCCGTGGCCGAACATCGCCGCGGGCGGACGCTCGATCGCGTCCGTGGAGCGATGGTCGAGCAGCGCAACGTCCGCCCGACGCGTGCCGACCGACGCGGGCACGACGACCGTCAAGGCGAGGACCAACGAGACCCGACCTGTCCGTCGGCGGGGTGTCATGCCGCGACCGGCCGCAGTGGAAGGCAAAGCGTGACGCACGCCGCGGTCTCGTCCGGCGGACCGGCGACGTGGCTCATCGACGCCCACTCCGGCCGCAACTCGATGATGGTCAGGCTCACGGTGCGCGCGTCCGCGCGCCGCATGCACACGCTCAGCTCCGGCCGATCGGGCCAGGAATGCCGGTGAAACTGGTCCTGCGCGGCGACGTGGTCCCCGCTCGCCGCAAACATCCGCTCAAAGAGCGCGCGGCGCGGGCGCTCGACGAGCTGGTCGCCCAGCCCGGAGGTCGTGAAAAACACGGGCCGCTCGATCATGCCCGCGCCTTCGTAGGCGATTGTGCGGCCGTCGCAGCGCAGCGCGGCCCAAGCGCGCCGGTCCGCAATGACGAGGCGAAACGGCCGGGCGCGCCCGGCGTCGATGGCGGAGGCGGCGTCAACGGCAACCTCCAGCGTGTCGCTGGGCAGCAGCGCCGGGATGATCAGCCCGCGGCTGGGCCGGGATTCGAGCTCGGCACGATCCAGTCCCGGCGCCGCGTTGACGTTGAGCAAGCTGAACGCCAGGCCGGCGTCCGACGCCGCGATCCACGTTCCGCCGGATTGCGGATCGACCGGCAGAATCGCCGACCGTTCGCCGAAGCGACGCACCGCCGGCGGAAATGCCGCGGGCCGCGTGCGGAGCTCGTCGCGGTTGCACGCCAGCCGCACGCCGGGGCCTTCGGCAACGGCTCGACCGGAGGGCGGCGGCGCGCGGCGGCGCGACGTCAGCGGAATGACGGTGACGGTGCACATGCCGGACGATCCAGATGCCGGATGGTGGCCGGCGCGTAGCCGAAGCGTTGCGGCAGTTCGATCCCGAGTTCCCATGCGGCGACGGCGATCAGCGCGTTGTGGTGGATTGTGTGGCTGCACACGAACGCCAACTCGCGCCCGAACGTCGTATCGAACGCGTCGCGCGGCCCGTCCGCTTCCAGGCGTGCGTGCATCCGCAGCGGCAACTGCACGACCTCCGATCGCAGCCGCGAGAGTTCTTCGTCGAGCGCCTGAATCTGCGCGAGCGCCACGGCGCGCTGCGTTTCGACCGTCGTTCCCCGCTCGCGTTCGTCGTAGTCGATCTCGCCCGAGGCCTGTGAGCGCAGCAGCGCCGCGACGTGGTCCAACGCGTGGCGCACATGCGCCCCCACCGGACTGGCCCGGCCGGGCCGACGGACGTACTGCTCGTCGCTCATCGACAGGATCAGGTCGCGGAGCTGCCGCAGGAGCCGTCGCAGCGCGGCGACCGGCGTGATCGTGTCGACCGCGACGCCGGTTGCCGGTCCCTGGGATCGTTCGTCGAAATCGGATTTCGCGGCGAGCGAAGCGGTCATGCCGACCCCCTGTTCATTGCTTGCAGTGCTTTGGGGTTGATTCCCCGTGAACTTCCAGTTCGATCCGAAATTCGCACACGGCTCATGACTCTCGTGCCGGCGCCGCCCATCGCGCCGCTCACGCCGCGCTACCGGCCAACGACCAGCGCGCTCCAGGCGTCGTCCGCCTGCTTCGTCAGCTTCGCCTCGTCCTTCACCCATTCGGCGCGGGTGTCGCCGAGCCACCCCTTGTAGAAGAGAAACAGCCGGCCGCCGGTGATCTTGAAGCTACCCGGATCCACGTCGACCTTCCTGCCGCCGTCCGCCATCGCCCACGCGCACCAGCCGCCGAATTGCGGGACATACTTGTCCGGATCGGCGGCGAACCGCGCCCGGCTCTCGGCGCTGGCGAAATGATACGTCGCGCCGTGATAGACCGACGAGAGCGCCGGATCGCCCTTCCGGGGAGCCGCGCCGTCGAAATAGCTCACCGGGTCGAATCCTTTCATCGCCAACCCGCCGTCGGCGAGGTTCGCGTGCCGCGCTTCCGGGCCGTTCGAAAGCGCCGCGACTTTCCCCGCGAATGCGTCGAACGGCAAGCGATCGGTGTTGTTCTTGCCGACGTGCCGGAACACTTCCCGCCCCTGCGGATCGAGCAGGATCAGCGCGGGATAGAGAACCGTCTGGCCGTGAAACGCGTACCCGTCCGGCACGCCAAACGCTCTTGCGATTCGCGCATCCTCGTCGTGGTAGACCGGCACGCCGCGGGCCGCCTCGGGCAGCTTGTCGCGCCAGGCCGCAATCTCCGGCGGCACGTCGGGCTTGATGAACACGTGCTGGACGCCCGCGACGCTCGGCGCGAGACGGACGTAGTCGGCGGTGTGCTTGAGACACAGCGGGCATTCGGTCTTGAGCAGGAAATGCAGCGCCACGAAGCGGCCGCGCGCCTCGGACAGCCGGAACGTGCGCTCGCCGGAGGACAGCTCGAAGTCCGCCGGATTGTCGGCCAGCACGGACGCGGAAAGCGCGCCAAGGAGCAGCGCGCACGCAACGGTCCGTGTTCTCGGGGCGATTGAAGCACGGACCGCGTGAAGCAGTCTCGGCTTGGGATTTCGGAACAGACAAGCGAGGACGTTTGCTCTCATTCCGGCGCTCCAGTTCGCAGGGGGATGTACTTTGCCGCCCGACCTCGGGCGCGACGCCGGTTCGATGCTGGAGCCGCGCCGGGCGTTACGCGCGTCCGTCCCCAAATACAGCCGCCCCGCCGAGTGCAAGCGCCCGGCGGGGCGACGCGAAATGAACTGTCCTGCGGAAAGCGCCGGCGCTTACTGGCCGCCGCCCGTCACCTGCACGTCGACGTCCGTCTGGGCGCCGCCGTCGGACTTGCGGACGCGCATGATGCGCACGTTGCCGTCGCCGTCCTCGAAGCGCATCACATCCGCATCGCCGTGACGCGCGGCCATGAACGCCTTGAGCTCCTCGTTGGTCAGCAGGCCGTCGCCGTTCGCGTCGGCGTCCGGGAACCGCTCCAGCATCCGCTGGCGATGGCGGGTCGCATGGTATTCCACGAACGCGTCGCGCTCTTCGACGGTGAGCGTGCCGTCCTGATTGGCGTCCGCCTTGGGATTGAGTTCGAGGAAGAAGTCCAGCGGGGCCTGCTCGACAGCCGGGACGCACGCGGCCGCCTGCTCGCGCGTCGGCGTCGCGGACACGTTTTCGGAGATCCAGACCGCCGGAACCACGGGCGGTTCGCCCGGCGTTCCGCCGACGCACTGGATGCGGATTTCCTTCCCCTCGCCGGCGCCCGGACCGCCGGCGATCACCTGGAACTCCTGGCGGCCGCTTGTCTGGCCGCTCTCGCACTCCTTCGGCGCGCACACGACGACCTTGCACTCCTTTGCGTCTCCGTCGCCCTGGCGCTCGCCCTGTTCATTGACGCGGACAACTTCAACTTTCTGCGCCCCGTCGCCGGACACGGTCGCACGCAGTTTGGCGCGAACAGCCTCCGGCAGCTCGGACAGGTGCTGCATGATGAGTTCACCGTCTCCGAGCCTGCGCTCGAAGCGCCGAATCTCCGGCATGATCCCGGCGGTGACGAGCCGAGCCGCCTCGTTCAGTTCCAGCGCGGCGTTGCCGTTCAGGTCGCCCCTGGGGAACTGCGTCAGCACGGCCTGCGGCGACGCAAGCGCCATCGCCGCCAGGTACGCGTCGCGTTCCACGGCAGTCACGGCGCCATTGGCGTCGAGGTCGGCCGCCGGGTACGCCGCGCCGAATTCGCTGAGCTGCGATTCGCTGGGCGGCATGACCCACAGTGCCGCGAAGTGGTCCGACTCGCCGTTCTGCGAGTCGTCGGTCGCGATGAAAAAGTGGCATGCCTTGTTGCCGGCCGCCTCGGGTGGGCAATCCGGCCCCATAAGCCACAGGAAGTCCGGCGGCCCGCACTCCTCAGAGAGCGACCGGGCCACGACGGTCCCGCCGCCGGCGGACTGCGGTGCGTTCGCTGCGGGCGGGTCGGTCGGCGCCGTCGCGCCGGTCAGGGACAGCGCGGACCAGCCCAGGAGCGCGGCGCCGGCCAAGCCGGCCCGGCCCGGGTGACGCGATCGGCTCGCATGTGTATCCAGAATCATTTCGATTCTCCTTTCGACGTGTTTGAGGTTCGATGCCATCGCCGCCGGCCGCCAAGCAAACGGAGAGCCTCGTTGCGGGCTGGCCGCCCGCAGCAGGCACCGCGCGTACTGACCCGGAGAGAGCCGGCCATGACGAAGGGCCCATTCGTCGCAGGCATGCTCGCGCGCCAGGTCAATTCGGCGGTTCACCCAAGCGACCACCGGCCAGAAGAACAACACCGTCCCGGCGATCCACTGGAGGTAACGAATCCAGAGATCGCCGCGACGGAGGTGAGCCGTTTCGTGCAGAACGACCGCCTCGAGCTCCGCCGAATCGGCAAGCTGGCGGGGGGACAAGACCAACGTTGGACGAAGGACGCCGAAGACGAACGGCGCCCCTGCGCGGTCGCCGATGCGCGTATCGGGCACGCGCTTAAGTCTCGCGCGGCGGCAGGCGGACGCGACGATGCCGCACACGTCCGTATCGGCCGGCGGGAGCTTGAGGCAAGCGACGACGAACGCTCGGTAACTCCGCAGCCGGACGACCGCGACCAGCAGCACCGCGGCTACATATGCCGCCGACGCGGCTGGAAGCAGATAGGGTGTGGTCCAGGTGCTCGGCGCGGCGCCAGCCTCCCTAGCGAAGATGTCAGCCGTCACCGGCAGTACGACTTGTGAGAGCGATGGATTCTCCGTCGCTCCAACGGGCGATTGCAGCGGCATTGCCGGCGCCGCGACGCCCGACGCCGCAGCGAGGCGTACGTCCGGAATCAGGTTCGCCAGGGAAAGCGACCACCCCGGACCCGCCGGAACGAGGAACTTGATGAGCACGATCATCCAGAACGCTGCGTGAAGCGCGGATCCGGCGCGGCGGAACAGCGTGGCCGTGGCGAGCCACGTGAGCCCGGCAAGCGCCGACCCGAACACAACCGCCTGGAGAATCCAGTCGATGAGGGCGACGGCCCCGGGGTACGACTGGGCGGCGATGGCGGTCAGCATTTCCAGAAGCTGGGACATCGTTGGACGCCTCCACCCGGCTCAGGACTGCCGTTCGCGATGCTCGATCCAGGCCTCGATCCGCTTGATATCGTCGCTCGAGAGGTCGGCCTGCTCGGCGAGCCGCAGGACAAGCTCGCCCGCCTGCCCGTCGAACACGGTTTGCAGGAATTGCGTCAGGCGCTCGCCGAGCACGGATTCGCGCCGCAGCGCCGGGCGGTAGACGTACGGCTGCCGCGCGCGATCGACCTTGAGCGCGCCCTTCTCGGCGAGCTGGTTGAGCAGGGTCATGATCGTGGTGTAGGCGGGATTCTCGCCGGCCTCCTTCTCAATCTCGGTCTTGACGTCTCGCACAGTCCCCGCGCCCAGCCTCCAAAGCACTTTCATGAGGCGGAACTCGGCCTCGGTAATGTGCGGAATCGACCTGGCCATGGCGGTCCTCCTTACTAGACGAATCGGAAGACTACTATGGACATAGTAACCGGTCAAGAATTCTTTTGAGCGGGCGCGAAATCCAGACTACCGACGTGGAGGGCCAAGTCCCACCCGTGCTTGCAGCGGACGCGCGTGTTGCGCCCGGCTTCAGCGCAGTGCGGGCGACACCGCAACCAACGGGATTGAAGCGTGAGCCGGGGGCCTGGCATTTTGGGGGAACCTGGTCCCGGCAGGCTGGGACTTTCGCGGGACGCCGTGGGCGACGTCACGCACTGGGCACCAGCGGCTGGCTGGTTTCTCGGCAAGCGCTTTCAACCCTGGAGCCGCGTTAAAGTTTCACCGGTCGGTCGGAATCACAACGGCCGGATGTAAAGCTGCGCAAACATCGCGCGGCACGTGCAAAGAGATTCGGGCAGAGGCGGAACAAAAGACAACCAGCCGATCCTCGCGTACGCGTTCGAGCGACAACCGGCGAAAGACGACGATTCCCCGCTATCGCGTTTGACAAAACTCACAATGCGGTTGATACTGCGTATCTGTGCCGCGTGGATCGGGCCTGCTTTCCGATCACCCCCAGCGAAGCAGCGTCTGTTTCGAGCCGGCGCGGTCTTTTGCGGCGAAGGTTCTGTGGCATGAATACGGGAACGGTGAAGTGGTTCAATGACGCCAAGGGTTACGGGTTCATCTCGGCCGACGACGGGAAAGAAGTGTTCGTCCACCAGTCGGCGATCCAGGCGGACGGGTACCGGACATTGAATCAGGGCGAGCGCGTGCAGTTCGAGGTCACGTCGGGCGAGAAGGGACCGAAGGCGGTCAACGTCAAGCGCGCCCAATAACGGGCCCAGTGTCGGGAAGGCAGTCCATTGGAGGCGCCGGCCGCGCGACTGGCGCCTCGCTTTTTTTGTACCGCTGCGTGGTCTTCGACCAGGATCATGGGGGCAGTGTCAATTCCTGTGTAAATTGATTCTGGGGCATCCGTCACGTTTGTTCACACCGCGTGGGATTTCGACTTCGTTCTGCTCTTCTTCACTTCGGGCAGCGGCACCTGGCTGCACAGGTTGGCCGACTTCAGATGCCGCCAGGTTCGCGGCAGTCGCAGCAGCACCTGATGCATCAGGTACACGCCGCTGCGGGTCTTCTTGAAGGGCTTGGCCGCGTTGGTCCGCAGCCGCACGC
>JABRWC010000165.1:0-4953 GCA_039961675.1 Phycisphaerae bacterium | reverse complement strand
CCGCCGGCCGCAGCCTCCGGCCCGCGGGGCGCGATCGGCCTGACACGCAGGTGGCGCCTTGAGGCCGGTGCGCGTACTGCTGCTGCGGCGCGAGGTTCCCACCGGCGGCGGACCCGAGTCGCTGATTCTCGACATTGCGCGCCACATCGACCGCGGGCGCTTCGAGATGCACGTGGCGACGTTCGGCCCGCGCGGCGCGGGATCGGAGCACCGCACGCCCCTGCTCGACGCGCTGCGGGAGTGCGGCACACCGACGACCGTGCTGGGCGCTGCACATGCCTGGGACCCCCGGCCGGCGGGGCAGCTCGCGCGACTTCTGGACGACCGCGCGATCGAGATCCTTCACACGCACGATCACCGCTCGAACCTGATCGGGCTGCTCGCCACGCGCCGCCGGCCGACGCTGCGCGTCGCCACGCTGCACCAACCGCTGCGGCGGCACTGGTGGCTGCGGCACTGGGAGATTCTGGACGAGTGGATGGTGCAGCGGTTCGATCGCGTGCTCCCCGTGGCCGACGCGGTCAGCGAGGAGCTCGTCCGCAAGCATCCGCAGATGCGCGAACGCGCCATCACCGTCCTGAACGGCGTGGACCTGGCGCGCTTCACGGCGCCGGCGGAACCCGAGGCGGTGCGAGTGGAGTTCGGCATCCCGCGCGACGCGCTGCTCTGCGTGAACGTCGGGCGTTTCCAGGCCGATAAGAACCTGGCCGGATTGCTGGACGCCGCGCGGCTTGTCGCCGACCGGCGACCGGATGTCTACTGGCTGCTCGCCGGACAAGGTCCGCTGGAGCCTGTCCTGCGCGAGCGCTGTCGGCGGCTCGGGCTGGACCAGCGCGTACGTTTCGCCGGCTTCCGCCGCGACGTGCCGCGCATCCTCGCCGCGGCGGACGTGTTCGTGGTCGCGTCGAGTTCGGAAGGGCTGAGCGTGGCGATCCTCGAGGCGATGGCGGCGGGCCGTCCGGTGGTGGCCACGCGCGTGGGCGGCACGCCGGAGGTCGTGCGGGATGGCGAGTGCGGGTTGATCGTGGAACCGGGCGATGTCGCTGCGCTCGCCCAGGCGGTGCGCGCACTGTTGGACGATCCGCCAAGGCGCGCGGCGCTCGGCCTGCGGGCGCGCCAGCGCGTGGCGGCCGAGTTCACGGTCCAGCGCATGGTTCAGCGGATCGAGCGTGTGTACACAGAACTTCTCACCAGATCCCGTCAGTTCCGCCCAGGCGAGAATCCCGGTGAGGCGCCAAACGCTGGTTCCCCCCTTTCGCGGGCGTGACGGTTCTACGGCCAGGCTTGCTTCCACGCTTCCAGCGCCGGCTTTTCCCGTCCGTCGCGTCCGACCAGCCCCATCGACTCGAACACCTCGCCATACCCCTGGGAATCGTGAAGGAAGGTCCAGTTCACAAGCATCACCTTCATGCCCGCCAGCAGCTTCGGCAACCGGCGGATGAACGTCGCCTGCTTCTCCGGCGAGCCGCCGAACCTCTCGTCGCTCGGCCAGCCCAGTTCCGTGAACACGACGGGGAGCTTCGTGTGCTCCGCGATGCGCGCGTAATAGTCCGCCGGCAGGACCGCCGGGTCGTCGAATCGCGGCGGCGAAAACTGCGCCAGCGGATAGCTGGAGATCCCGACGGCGTCCGCCTCGGATTCAAACGCGGACAGCAGATCCCACTGCGGTTCATGCGCAGGCAAGCCCCCCTGCCCGCCGAATAGCCCCAGAAGCTGTTCGTATTGAAGCGAGACGAACACGAGCACATCCGGGCGCGCCTTGCGCACCGCCGCGCGCGCCTCGCGGAAGAGCGACACGAAGTGCGGGAAGTCGTCCGGGCGCTGCTCGTAGTAGGCGTTGATCTCCATCGCCAGGCACATCAATGGCGCGCGGTACAGCTCCGCTCGCTGCACCGCGTCGGCGATGAACGCGCGCCGCACCACCGGGTCCGCGAAGCTGTTGGCGGGGACCGATCGCGGCAGACCCGGGATCGGGCCGCGGCGGTCCTTGTACGGGTCCATCTGCACGAAGACGTTTAGCCGATGTTGCTCGCACAGCGAGCGCTGCCACGCCGCGTCGCGATACGCCTTCGACGCCGAGGCGGGCTTGCCGTCGGCCTCGAACCAGTCCACCGGATCGGGCAGGCTGATGACCGGGCCTAGCCGCGCCGCCAGCGCGAACGCTTCCGAGACCGCCGGGCCGGACCACTCGCGCGGCGTGGGAACGACGCTGCAAAACGGCCTCGCAGATTTTCGTGTGGAGGCGAAGTCCAGCGCGGGGGGGCTGAACGGCACGGTTTCCGGCGGAACCGGCGGCTGGGCGCGGCAGCCGACGACGGCGCTCATGGCCGCGGCGACCACCGCAGCGCGCTGGCGGGCGTTACGCGCGTCAACCTTGTGCGGCAGCGGTCTGGTCATTCTGGGCACTCCATTCACAGTGGGAAGCGCATCCATCCGAGCTCCGAGCGCGAGGGAGCGGTCGACCGGCCGCAGACCGGTCGCGCAGGTCACGGTGAAAGACCGCTGCTGCGAACGCTGAACTCGCGCTTCGCAAACCGCGATGCGCAATCGCTCACCATCTCAAGCACGACCGCCAGTGCTTGCGCACGTAGCGCGCCATGGTGCGGTAGTGCATCCAGCGCTGGCGCGTGAAGTAGCCGTTGTACTTCGCATCGTCCAGGTGATGCACGATGACGGCATCCGGCACGTACCAGATGTCCCAGCCCGCCTGCCGGCAGCGAAGGCACCAGTCCACGTCCTCGCTGTACAGGAACATCTTCTCGTCCAGCCCGCCGACCTGCCGCAGGGCTTCGCGGCGGACCATGATCGCCGCGCCGAAAAGCCAATCGACGGGCGCGGCCCGGTCGTGCTGCCAGTCCGCCATCTCGTACCGCCTGGCCTTGGCCGCGCCGCGAAGCAGCAACCGCAGCGGCGTGCGCCGCAGCAGAAACGCACCAAGCGTCGGGAACCGGCGGCAGGAAAGCTGCAAGCGCCCGTCGGGGTAGACCAGCTTCGGTCCGCAGGCGCCGACGTCCGGGTGGGCGTCCATGAATTCGACAAGTCGGTCGATCGCTTCCGGCTGCGCCTCGGTGTCGGGGTTGAGCAGGAACGAATACCGCGCAGTCGAAGGGAGTAGCACCTGGTTGTTGTTGGCCGCGAAGCCCATGCGCCGCGAGTTCACCAGCAGCCGAACGCGCGGGAACTTGTGCCGGACCAGGTCCGCGACCTCCGGCTGCCCGACGTTGTCCACCAGCGCGATTTCGAACGACACGCGACGCGTGTTGCCGAAAACAGCCGAAAGGCATGCGTCCAGGAATTCGTAATGCCCGTGGCTGACGATCGCGATCGTCACGTCGAGCGGCGGCGAGCTGGCGTCCGATGTCGGCGTCATGAATCGGAAGCGGCCTGATCGTACACGCGGAGCGTCTCGCGCGCCGTCCGTTCCCACGAGAACTGCGCCGCGCGCCGCAGCCCGCGCTCGCGAAGGTTTTCCGCAAACGCCGCGTCGGTCAGCACGCGCTCCAGCGCCTCGCGGAACGCCTCCGGCTGGTGCGGATCGACCAGCAGCGCGCCGTCCGCCGCAACCTCCGGCAGGCAGGAAGCCGACGAGCAGACCACCGGCGTGCCGCACTGCATCGCTTCGACCACCGGCAACCCGAAGCCTTCATAGAGGGAGGGGAACGCGAACACGTCCGCGGCATTGTAGTACGTCGGCAGATCGGCGTCGTCTACGAAGCCCGCGAAAACCACGTGCGGTTCGCAGCGCGTGTCGCGGATCGCCTGGTGGATCGCCTCGTACATGTACTTCGGCTTGCCGACGACCAGCAGCTTGTGCGGAAGCGCGGCGCGCTCGCGGAGCATGCCGTACGCACGGACGAGCGTGCTCAGGTTCTTGCGCGGCTGGAACGTGCCGACGAACAGGATGAACGGCGTGTCGAACCCGTGGCGGCGGCGGATTTCGGCCCGGCACCGCTCGCGGTCGAGCGGCTGGTGACGCGCGTCGGCCGCGAGCGGGATCACGGAAATCCGCGCCGGGTCGAGGCGATATCGGCTCAGCAGGTCCGCTCGCGTGTATTCCGTGTCGGTGATGACGCGCGCGGCGCGGCGCAGCGCACTTGGAACCAGCGCGCCGAGGAACACGCGGTCGCGCAACGTGAAATACTCCGGCCGCACGGCGAAGGAGATGTCGTGAACCGTCAGGACGCACCGGCAACGGCAGCGCGGAGGCAAGAAGTACTGCGCGTGAAACACGTCCGGCCGCTCGCGGCGCAGCGCGCGCGGCAGCCCCAGCGGATGCCGCAGCCAGACCGAGTTCGGACCGACGCGCCGAAAACGCCAGCGGTCGCCGTCGAGCACGGCGAAGCGGCGCGCCTCGCGCTCCGGGTCGCGCGTGAACACGACGTATTCGTTCCGCGCGTCCGCACTGCCGAGCCCGAGCATGAGACTCGCCAGGTAGCTCTCGTCGCCCGTGCGCTTGCGCCCCAGCGTGTCGCCGTCAAGTGCGATGCGCAGAATCCGGCGTTGATGCTGCACTTGTTCCGCCCGTGTGCGTTGCGCGCGAGGCGGAAGCGCCTCCGCGGGCGGGAATTGTAGCGATCATCGTTGCGGCGCAGCAGAGGCGGTCGAATTCGGGAAACCGGTCGTCGGACGCTTCGGCGCAGGCTCCGGTGGCACAGGCGTCTGGCCTGTAAACACACGTCGGACTCGCAGGTCCGCCGCTACCATGCTGAAGAGCAGCCTGACAGTCCGTTGAAGAAGTCGAAGTCGGCCGGATTCGATGCCGCTGGGAATATCGCAATCGCCGTTCTCGGAACAGAGGCCGACTTTTTCAACGGGCGGGTAGACCATGGCGTAAGCTGTGGGAGCGCCCGGGCACGTGGAATTCGGCCTCGGAGCGGCGAAAGCTAGCTGTGGCGTATTGGATCGTCGACTTTCTTTCGCCCCGCTGGAGCTGGCGCGCGTTGCCGACGATTT
>JABRWC010000164.1:0-37543 GCA_039961675.1 Phycisphaerae bacterium | reverse complement strand
CAGTTGCTGTTCGGAATCGAGGCGACTTGTGCCGGCGTCAAGTAGTCCACCTGGTCGGCGTTCAGGTCGCGAAATTGCGTGTATTTCATCGAGTGGACTTGCGCTTCGACCTGCGGATCGCCGACCGCCACGTCGATCGTGTCGGTGTGCGTCGCGCCGCTGGCGTCGGTCACGGTCACCTCAAAGCTCAGGCGCGTGATCCCGGTCGTGGCCGGCGCCGTGAACGTCGGCGTCGGACCGTCCGCGTGAGAAAGCTCGACGGCCGGACCGCCCGTCTGGCGCCAGGAATAGGTCAACGCGTCGTTGACGTCGGCATCGGCGCTGCCCGAGGCGTCGAGCGTCACCAGGCCGCTCTCGTAGACGTACTGGTCGGCGCCGGCACTTGCCGCGGGCGCCTCGTTGTGACCCTCGACATGGACGCTGATCGTGTCCGTGCTGGTGTTGTTCCCGTCGGAAACGCGCAGTTCGAAACTGACGGTTACGGTTCCCGCTACATTCGGCGCCGTGAACGCCGGGTCGGCCGCATGCGGATCGCTGAGCTGCACCGGCGGGCCGCTGGTCTGCACCCATTCGTACGTGAGGTCCTGGTTCTCAGGATCCGCGGCGTTTGCGTGGAGCTGTACCGTCGCGTTCTCGGGCACATCCTGATCCGGTCCGGCGTCGGCGCTCGGCGCATCGTCGTCGGCATTGACCGTCACCGTAAGCGCATCCACGGACGTGTGTGTGCCGTCGGACACGTGAAGCTCGAACGTCAGGTCGGTGTTGGCAACGCCCTCGGGCGCGCTGAAGGTCGGGTTAGGCGAGTGCGGATCGCTGAGACGCACCTCCGGACCACCGGTCTGAACCCACGTGTACGTGAGGTGCGTACCGTCGGGATCGCTGCCGTGCGATGCGTTCAGCGTGACCTCAGCCCCCTCATCAACTGCGAAATCTGATCCGGCGTCGGCGATCGGCGCGGCTTCGTCCGGTCCGGCGTCCTCGCCGGTTGCGTCGTCGCCATCCGCGTCGTGGTCGGAGTCGGCCTCCGCATCGTCCGGACCTCCCGACGACCCGCCGGTCGTGTCATGGTCTGCGGCGATGTTGATGTGCTCCACGTTGCGATGGTGGATGGTGAAGCTCCCGCCGTCGCCGTGCGTCACGTCGATTCGATCCGCCGACACGGAAACCTGGTCCCGCGAGTACGAGGACAGGTCGATCGTGTCGTTGCCCGTGCCGCCGTCTGCGGTGTATACGTCTCCGCTGCGCGCGTTGGCGAAGTGAAATGTGTCATTCCCCGAATCGCCGCGCATCCGATCGTTGCCGCCGCTGGCTTGGAAGCGATCGTTGCCGGAGCCGCCGCGGAGGTCGTCGTTCCCGGCACCACCGTCAAGCGTGTCGTTGCCGCTGCCGCCGCGGATGTTGTCGCGGCCGGTCCCACCGACGAGTATGTCGTTGCCGCTGCCGCCAGTAAGCGTGTCTTCGCCGCTGCCGCCATCAAGCCGGTCGTTTCCGCTGCCGCCGATCAGCTTGTCGTCGTCGCCGCCGCCGTCCAGCAGATCGTCGCCCCGGCCGCCGATGAGCGTGTCGTCGCCTCCGCCGCCGATGAGCGAGTCGTCGCCGCGCGACCCCTCCAAAACATCGTCGGCGTCACTCTCCACGCGTCCATGATCGTCGTGGTTATGTCCGTGATCGTCGTCGTGTCCGTGCTCGGCGCTTTCGGCTTCCGCCCAGGTCGCCGAAAGAAGGATTCGCTGCTCCAGCGTCTCGACGCGGAACGCGCCGCGCTTGGGCGCGGGTTTCTGTTCGTCGCCCGTACCCTTGGCAATCGGTTCATTCCGGTTGGAATCGTTCTGCGACGTGTCGCTCATGGTGTCACCCCGTGTCATCGAGTGGCAGTCACTTGCTAAGCCCGGCGCCGCGGCGATCGACCTGCGGCGGCTGGCGCGGCGAAGCGCGGGTCCGGCGGACCCGGCCCGCGCGCAGCCCGGTGCCACGAGCGTCGTACATGCGCGAGGACTGGGTGAATACGCTGAGTGGGACCGCTAATCTCACGCAGCCGCCTGAAATGCCGCAGTCAGGGAAGGGTCGGAAACGGGCCCCGTAGGGGCCGGCGTACTTGCGGGCCGCTGTGACGAAGGGCCGCCGGGATGAAACACTTCAGCCGCCGATTCGTTCTGGCCGCGGAAACGCGCCGACGTGGCCGCCGGCGCGCCCGACTCGCCGCAGTTTGGCGTGCGGCTCAGTGGTGTGAGTAGCTCACGGCCGCCGGCTGGGGCGGCGGGGGTGTAAAGCGGTGCGCCGGCGACTCCAGGCTGGTGCCGGTGACGATCGCATGCAGGGCGTCCGGGTTCAGCACGGTGATTTCCCCGCGCTGCAAGCGCAGCACGTGGCGCGTCTCCAGCTCCTTGAGCGTGCGGCTGATGACTTCTCGCGCCGTGCCGAGCGCCTCCGCAAGCTCCTGGTGCGTGGCCAGCACGGGCTGCTCGCGTGAGAGCAGCAGCCGCGCAAGCCGGCGTTCCACCGTGTAGAAAACCGCGTCCCCGAGCAGGTCGATCAAGTGCAATTGCCGCGCCGCCGAGACGTTGAACACGTACCGCCGCATGGCGGCGGATTCCTCGAGCAGCGCGAAAACCAGCGCGGACGGTACGCGCACGGCAGAGACGGGCGCCGTGGCGTCCACGCGGGCGGGAAACGGTGCGTTGGCCAGGATGCTGCCGAGGCTGAGCACACACGTCTCGCCCGGGCCGACGGTGTACAGCACCAGGGCGCGCCCTCCGCCGTTCTGCTTGATGACCTTGAGCTTTCCGGCCGTGAGCAGAAGCAGTTCGTCCACGGTGTCGCCCGGGCGCGCCAGGATGTCCCCGGCCGGCGCGCGCAGCGGCAAGGCGGCGCTCTGAAGCGCGGACCGCTGTTCGTCGGAGAGGCTCCGGACGACGGGGTAAAGCGCCAGCACCTCCGCCAGTTCACTGTTCGTGATCATGTGTCGGCCTCGCGTCGTACGAGGTGTCCCCCCGGCAGCCAGTGGAGGCCGCAATGTCCGTGGAAAATACATCAACGCGCGAAAAAACCGGCTCATGCGCCAAGCGGGACTGGAGTTGCGGCGCGAGCTGTCGGAACACCCGCGCGTGCCGCGAGATCGCGCTGGCCGAGGCTGGACCGCCTCGCGTGCCGAACGCGAAGATTCGCAAACCCGTGAAAGCGAGTACCCAACCGGCGACGATCGGGAATGGGCCCAGCAGGACTCGAACCTGCGACCAACGGATTATGAGTCCGCCGCTCTGACCGACTGAGCTATGGGCCCGGCAGGACCGCGCACGGCCACGATGGGCGCTGGACCGCTTCCGATGTAGTCTACGCGCGGCTAGGAACAGCGTAAACGGCGGAGCGCGCGAGGAGCGGTCCGCGTTGCGAGATGTGATGCAGGGGACTCGCGGAGACGGCGCATGTCCGCGGACGTGCATCCAAATGTGGTTGATCGCGGTATCCGAGATCGGCGCCTCCGGCGGGCCGCGGCGCTGCTGCTGACGTCAACCAGCGTGTTGCTGGAACTGGGGACGTGCTACGGCATGATCACGCGCTCGGCGATCAGTGGCGCATTCGACGGCGTCACGGATGTCCTGATCGACGAGGTATCGAGCCGGCTGGAATCGCCGTAGCTGTCGGCCGATGGCAGGCCACGACGCCATCGCGCGGGTGACCGGGTTGAGTCGCCCCGGGGGGGAGTGTCGGCGCGTAGCGTGGGTCGAATGTAATTCAAACAGGCGTTGGCACTTGCGGGAAATTGATTACAATGCCGACGTGAGGGTGCGCGGCAAGGTGCGCGACGGCGCGGAGTTCACACGCGATAACCGGCTACGTCAACTCAACTTGCGCTCAGGTCGGTGTGATGGAGCCGCCGATCAGCATGCGGGGGAGCTTGTGAGACACGCGAGCGGGTTCCGGTCAAGGAGGACGGCGTTGCAGCAATCCAACCCTCCGGCTCCGGGCGGACGGACGCAGCGTTTGATGACGCCTCGTTGGTGCGGACTCCTGATCGCCGCGGCGCTGCTGACCGTGGCGTGCGCCGGGTGCGTCGTGCCGCAACCGCGCGGCGCGGGAAAGCTCGAGCGGCTGACCGAGCCGACGACCAAGCGCGCCTACTGGCTCTATCTGCCCAAACCGTATCAGGAGGCGGACGCCGCGGCGCGCGCCCAGCGGCGCTGGCCGCTGGTGGTTACATTCCACGGAATGAAACCGTTCGACAATGCCCAGCCTCAGGCGCTGGAGTGGGAGAGCGAGGCCGACCGCTACGGGTTCATCATCGTCGCGCCCGAGCTGAGGGCCCCGGACGTCCTGGGACAATTCCCCGTGCGGAGCGTGCATCCCGCGTTTCAGGGGGACGAGGCGGCGACGCTGGCGATTCTCGACCACGTGTTCGCCACGACCGACGCCGATCCGGGTTCGGTGCTGTCGACGAGCTGGTCCTCCGGCGGATACATGGCGCACTACATGCTGAACCGCCACCCCGATCGCTTCACGTGCCTGGCCGCGCGGCAGTCGAATTTCTCGGCCGCGGTCCTCAGCCCGGAGATGGTCCGCCGCTCGCAGTATCACCCGGTGCTGATCCTCAACACGCAGAACGACTTTGCGATCTGCAAGGAAGAATCCAAGGAAGCCGTCACCTGGTACACCAAGCACGACTATAAAAACATCGCCTGGGTGCACATCAAGGACAAGGGACACGAGCGGACGCCCGACCTCGCCGCCGACTTCTTCGCGCGCGTGTCGGACGTGAAGCCGTCGTCCCCGCCGAAAGTCCTGGTCCAGCGCCAGGCGATCGACGGCAACCCCGCCGGTCGGGCGTTCCTCGAGGGCAAGCTGGCGAGCTTCCGTTCACCGACGCTCGCGGCGCGCAGCCCGGCGCGCCCGCCGCCGAGGCTGCCCAGCGCTCTGACGCCGCCGCGGCCGCAGCCGTCGCAAAGCGCGGCGCCGAAGTCGATCGTCAGCGCGACGCCGGGGCCTGCCGCCCCGACGGCGTCGCGGGTCTCGGGCCCGGAGGGCCTGCTGGTGCGGTCGCTCCCCAACTCTTCGCCGGTCGCGTACAGCCCCCCGACGGCGCGCCGCACGGCCGCCGTACCTGGACGGACGGAGCCGACCCGCAGCGTGCTCGGAATCCGGCTCTCATCGGCGATCGGCATCGAGCCGCTGCTGCTGGGTTTCTCCGCCGAGTGTCCGTCCGACTGGCTGGAGGCCGCGGACTTTCTCTGGACGCTCGACGGCGTGCCGGTAGGCAACGGCGTGAACGGGCAGAAGTCGATCACGGAAGCGGGTGAGCACACATTGGCGCTACTGATCGTTACCGACAACGGCGAGGAGCACCGCGTGCAGCGCACGGTCCGCGTGCTGCCCCGGCTGGCGAGCGCGTCCTCCGGCGGTTCGCCCTGAGTGAGCCCGCTCGCGCAACGCCGTGCGCGGGGATTGCGGCGCCAGAAGTCGCGCTGTGGGAGTCGGGACGGCGGATGTCGGTCTCGCATCAGAACCTCTGGGCGCCGTGGCGCATGGCGTACATCGAGCAACTCCAGGACCGCGACGGAGGCGGCGGCTGTTTTCTTTGCCGCTACCGTGCGGACGCTGAGCACGACCACGAAAACTTCGTGCTCTGCCGCTCGGCCCACACGTTCGTGCTGCTGAACCGCTTTCCGTACAACAACGGGCACCTGCTGGTGGCGCCGCTCGAGCACGTGGCCCAGCCGGAAGACCTGCCGGACGCGGTGCTGAACGAACTGACCGGCCGGCTGCGCGACGCAAAGCGGGCACTGGAGCGGGCGTTCAGCGCACAGGGGTTCAACATCGGCATGAACCTGGGGCGCTGCGCCGGGGCCGGTCTGCCCGACCACCTGCACTGGCACATCGTTCCGCGCTGGAGCGGCGACACGAACTACATGTCGGTGCTCGGGGGAACACGCGTCATTCCCCAGTCGCTGACGGACGCGTTCGACAGACTGAGCGCTGCGATGCGCGAGTTGAAGCTCTAGAGATCGCGGTCGCGAGCATGCCGCGCCGCAACGAATACGCCTAGGTCAGTTCGGCTTCGTTCCGAGCCCGAGGCGCAAGCGAGGGAATCGAAGCGGGTCGGGCGCAAGCTCGACTGCTTGCGCTTCGGGCTCCCATGCCGCCAGGCGGGTTCGCCCGTGCCCGCTTACACGCCGGCCAGCCCCAGCGTCCACGTGATCAAGTCGATGGAATCCTGAAACCCGATGGGGAACACGCTGTCGTCCAGCGGCGCCAGCCCGAACGCCTGCTCGACAAGGATGCTGTCGTTGCCGCACGTGGTGTCCATCAGGTCGGCGCATTCCTTTGTGTGCACCAGCCCAAGCAGGTGGCCGATCTCGTGTGCCGTGGTGTTGCCGAGCGCGACCGCCATCGTCTCCAGGTCCGGCGTGACGGAGAACGCGTCGCGGAAGCTGTCGGTGAAGATGATGGAGTTGTCCGAGGGGTCCGCGTTGTGCGTGTCGATCTGCTCGGAAATCCCGAAGGCGCGGCGATTGAACGTGCCGAAGTACACCGTCGAGTGCGGCCCGGCCGGAACGGGGTCGTCGTCCGAGTTCAAAACAATCGCGTTGAACCCATCGAAGCGGCTCTTCACGTAATCCTGGACCAGGTCCTTGAGCTTCTCCGTCTGGCCGGCGTACGGCCCGATCCGCGAGGCGTCGAACACCGGGATGTCGAACACGCCGACGTTCTCGATCACAACGTCCTGGCCGCCGTCCCAGTCGAGGAACACGATCTGCGGCGAGGGTTTGGGCGCGTCCCCTCCGCGCGTGATGCGGATGCTCACGTCGTAATCCCCCGTGGTCTCCGAGCCGGGAAACGGGGCCACTCCGAGGAAGTACTCGCCTTCCTTCCCGAGAATGGTCACATCAATGAGCGGGTCTAGGTCGCTCGCGTCGGTGACCCGGTCGTCGTTGAAGGCGTGGATGTTCTGATCCGGGTCGAACAGCGCGGCGACGGCGTCAAGATCGCCGCTGCGGGTCTGGACGTCAATGACGATGCGGTCGCCGGGCGCGAGCGTGCCTAGGCTGAACACGTCGACATCTCCTGCGTCCGCGATTCGGGCCTGGAACTCCGACTTTCCCTCGCTGCTGAACGTGAGCTGCGAAGCGGCGGAGAAGCTGGAACCATCGCCACCGCCCAGCAATCCACCCGGATCGCTGCTCGGGCAGCCGCCGGCGAGCAGCGCGCACTGGGCGCACGCCAGCAGAGTCACGCTGCACACGGACCCGCCAAGTTCGCGCCGAGACGCCTGGTCCATTTGTCTGCATCCTCAGAGCATTCGCGAGGTTATGGTGATTACCGCGTTGTACGGTGTCGGCCGGGACCGAGTTCCGTGCTCGACAATGACGCAAGCTGTGAGGCTGCTGCCGGCGGCCCGTCGCCCGCTGACAATCGATTCCCCTGACGTGGCGTCACTGATCGAGTCGCGCGCAGGTGCCGCAGCCGTGCGGCAGCTCCCGTTGCGCAAGTTTGCGTATGGCAGCGAACCGTTCGGCCAGCGGTCGTGAGACTTTCCCGTTCGCGTCCTTGGCGCCGGGATTCTCTCCCACGGAAAAGGCAAGAAGCCGCGCCGAGTCCTCCATCCCGAACAAAAAGACGCTGGGCTCCAGCGCCGCGCGAGAGAACGCCTGCTCGCCAGCCAGGTCCCAAGCCGACCCTGTCGTGTCCATCACGTCGTTCGGGTCGCTAGTATGATACAACCCCAGCAGGTGTCCAAGCTCGTGGCTGGCGACGTTCGCCACCATGACCGCCATTTCGTCCGGGCTGAGGCGCATCGTCTTGTACGGCTCGAAGTTACGCACGTACACGATGGCGTTCTGGACCGGCTGCTCGTTGTACGGGTCTACATCGTCCGCCAGCCCCAGCAGCCCCGGCTCCGAGGCGCCGAAGTGCACCGTCGAATACTCTCCCGCCGGCGGCGACCCGTCGTCCGAGCTCACGATCTGAACATTGTAGGCGCGGTAGTCCTCGCGCATCAGCGCAATCACCGCCTGCTTGATCTGCGCCGTCGCGCCCGCGTAATCCGGGCCCAGCATGCTCCCGTCGAACGCAGGAAAGTCAAGGCCGCTGCGGTTGCTCACACGCGCGTCCGCCGCGCCCGCGAAGTTCAGGAACACAACCTGCGGCCGCGGCGCCGGAACGACTTCTCCGGCCTGTCGTTCGGCGACAAGGTTGAACCCCGCCGCGCTCTTGGCGCCGGGCGTCATCAGGCCGAGGTACAGTTCCGCGGTCGGCTCGCGCACGATGTGCTCAAGCGGTAAACGATCGAAAAGCAGTTCGCGCGCGACCAGGTTCTGGTCGGCGTCGAACAGCGCCGCGACGACTGCGCCGCTCAGGCGCTCACTTGGAGCGATGGTCCAATGGTCGCCGGCCGCCGACGGCCCGAGGCGAAACAACGCATACTCGCCCGCCGTTACGTTCCCGAGGACGCTGAATCGTTCGACCTTGCCCAGCGGTCCGCTGGATTCCGATCCAACCGGGGCCGGCAGCGAATCCGGGTCGACACTGCTGGCCGGCGTGGGTTGATTGCTGGAGATCTCGCTGGCGGTTGCCAGCAGCGTGCCGAGGGAGTCCCCGCCGTCGTTCGATGCGAGCTGCGGCGCGCACCCGGAGCCGGCGATGGACAGTCCAACTAGCCCTTGCAGAAGCCGTCGCGTTCGCACTGGTCCCCTCCTGGCTCGTGCGACCTGGCGGCTGAGCGCTGTTTCGCATGTCTCGTAACCGCTCTGTGCCGCGGAGCGTTCCTTTCCTGCACGGTTGAAGTGTGCGAATCGCGCGCCGTTGGAGGCGAGAAATCGGCTCGCGTCGGCTTCAAAGCGGCAAGGCGCGGCCGAACGTCCGCAAATCGGTTCGGACCCTGGCGCGGTTGGTCAAAGCCCGCGCGGCAATTGAACACTGAATGCTGGCGGCGCCGCGCGCCGCGTGCGCGCGCCGGCGGACGGCTGCTGATGCGTTCGCTGCATCGCGTCGATAAAACACCAAGACGTGCTTGCCTTACGGAACCAAGTGCCGGGGAGCGGCAGGATGGACGCCGAGAAGATCATCAAGCTCACGCCCGACGCCATACGCGAACTGCTGGACAGCGCACGCGTGCCGACGCACGAGAAGCTCGCACGCGAGAAGCGCAGCGAGGAGCGCTGGCCGTTTCCGGGGACGGTCGAGGTCTGGCTGCCCGACGCGTGCTACGGCGAACGTCACCTGCTGGCCACGCTGCATAACCTGAGCCCCGGCGGGCTGGCGATGCGTACACGCCGCCCGATTCCGAGCGACTGCCGCATCGCGCTGGCCCTGCACCAGCCGGCGCTAAGCTGCTACGGGGACGCGATCGTGCGGCACTGCACGCGCGCCCCGGTCGGCTACCTCGTGGGCGTCGAGTTCATCTTCGACCACGCCGCCGCGCGCGAGTGACGAACCTCCCTCGCGGCGCGGACCCCGGCGCTGCTGCGCTCCACAGCCCGTTCGGGCGCCAGTATGATCCGCGCATGACGAGCGTCGTTGAACACGTTCTGCCGAACGGCCTGCGCGTGGTGTGCGAGCAGCTTCCGCGCGTCCGGTCGGCGGCCCTGGGGTTCCTGGTTCGCACAGGCTCACGTCACGAGACCCGCGACGAGCACGGCGTCAGCCACTTCCTCGAGCACATGTGCTTCAAGGGCACGCCGCGCCGCAACTGGCGCGATATCAACGTCGCCTTCGACGAGCTGGGCAGCATCTACAACGCGTTCACGGGCAAGGAGCACACGGTCTACTACGGCTGGGTTCCGGCGGAGCGCGCCAGCAGGCAGCTCGACCTGCTGGCCGACATGATGAGGCCGAGCCTGCCGCCGGACGACTTCGAGACCGAACGCAAAGTGATCCTCGAAGAGATCGCAATGAGCGGCGACAGCTTCGAGCATCACGTGTGGAATTTCCTGCACACAGTCTGTTTCGACGGGCACCCGCTCAGCCACGAGATCCTGGGCGAAGCGGAGACGATCGCCGGGCTGCCGCGCGAGCGAATGGCTTCCTACCACGCGCAGCGCTACGCACCCGGTAACGTCGTGCTGCTCGCGTCCGGCGCCATCGATCCGGACGGCTTTTTCGCCGCGGCCGGTCGCTGTTGCGGCGAGTGGACCGGCCCGGCGCGGCCGAGCGCGGACGGAGGGCCGGCGCGGGCGCCGGCGCCGGGGGTGCATCGGCGCAAGCTGGAGCAGTTCAAGCAGCAGATCGTGATTCTGGTTTATCCGTCCGTGCCGCACACGCACGAGGATGCGGAGATTATCGAGACGTTCCAATCGCTCTTCGGCGGCGCGAACTCGCGCTGCTACTGGAACGTGGTACAGAAGGGGATTTGCTCGCAGGCCGGGGCGGCCTGGGTCAGCTACGCGGATTGCGGGCTGATGGCGCTGTACGCGGATGGCGAGCCGGAGAAGTGCGAACAGATGCTCGATGCGTTGCGCGAACAGGCGCGCGACGTGACGGAGCGCGGATTCCGCGCGGAGGAAGTGCGGCGCGTCACGAATCGCCGGCGCACGCAACTGGCCCTGGAAAGCGAGAACCCCAAGACGCGCCTGATGCAGCTTGTGGATGACCTCGAGACCTGCGGCTATGTGCGGTCCGCCGAGGCGCGGCTCGCCGCCGTCGAGGCGGTGGACGAGAAGTCAATCGCTCGACACCTGGAGCAGTACCCGATCGTCGGAGACGGCTTGCTGCTTTCCGTCGGGCCGCGGGACTGGCCGTGAGCGGGAACGCCGCCGGGTCGAGCCGTTCGCCAGTCGGACACCCCGCGCAGCCGATAATGTGCTTGGCGCGCGACGCCTCGCCGGCTCGGGGCCAGGCGTGCGGCCGCTTGCTGGAAACCAGCGGGTCGGTTTGAATAACGGTTTCGCGCTGGTGCGCGTGGCGCAAGGGAAGGACTAGGCTTGCAGGAATCGCTTTCGACGCTGCTCCTGGGCGGCGCGTTGTTCGCGGACGCGACGGACGGGCTGACCCAACTGCTCGAGCACGCGTTCTACCCGACGCTCCTCCTGATCTTCATCGTCGCCAGCCTCGGCATTCCGATCCCCGAGGACCTGCCGCTGATCGCCGCCGGCGTGATTCTGCGGACGCATCCCAGCATCGCCAGTTGGACGGGGACGTTCGTCGTCTCCGGCATCGGCATCATGAGCGGCGACATGATCCTGTACACGCTGGGGCGGCGCTGGGGCCGCGACGTGTTCGCCCATCGCAGCGTGAGCTGGCTCATCACTCCGGCGCGCTTCGAGTCTCTCTCGACGCGCTTCCGCCGCCATGGCGTGTGGATGGTGTTCTTCGGGCGGCTTTTCGTGGGCGTTCGCGCCGCGATGTGCCTGACGGCCGGCGTGACGCATTTCCCGTTCTATCGGTTCTTCCTCGCGGACCTGGCCGGCGCCGCAATGTCGATTCCCGTGTTCGTCAGCCTCGGCTACGTGTTCGCCGGGATGATCCCCACGTTGCGCTCGTACCTGTCCGGGGCGCAAGCCGTGCTCGCGGTCCTGCTGGCGGTCGGCGTTGGGCTGTTCATCGCCTGGGAGGTTCGGCGGCATCGCCGGGCGCGGGCCGCGGAGATCGCAACCGCCTCGCGGATCGAGAAGCTGGTCGCCGATCCGGCGCACGACAAGTCGAAGCCGGCGCTTCAGCCTGCCGACGCTGCGCGTTTGCGCGACAGCGCAAAGAGCGAACCCTGCTCCACGAGCGTCTGAATCCGCTGACGGTCGGGCGAACGCTCGAGACTTCGGCGACAAAGCCGCTCCCGCACCCGCCTCGCGACCCTGACGTGCCGCGCGCCTGACTACGGCGTTCGCGGCGCGCTTGCCGCGATCGTCATGCCGCCCCACGCGACAAGCCGATGGGACCAGATGATCATGGTCCGCGTGCGTCCAGCTCTCAGGCCGGCGACGCGCTGCTGCGCATGGCTTTGCCTCGCAGGCGCAGTCTGTGCGCCCGCACCGGCGCAGGAATACCTGGCGTCAGATTCGATGATCCCCGGCCCGGTCCCCGCGGTGGACAGGGCGGACTCCTACCGGCTGGTCAGCAAGTTTGACTTTAACGAACGACCGCTCGGTAACTACGACGAGACACCGATGTACTGGCTCCGCCTGCGCGGCGACGGCCTGCCGCCGTTTGCGACGGGCCGTTTCGATGAAGCCGTGGGCCACGACTCGCCGCCGTCCTTCCGCCTCTCGCTCGAGACCGGCAACGTCGCGTACGAGTGCCAACAGCCGGAACTCGTGGTGGTTCCGGAGTCGGATTACTTCATCGTCGCGCACGTCCGCGCCGAACAACTTGTGAACGCCCGCGCGTTTCTTGCCGCACACTTCGTCGACCGATTCGGCGAGCGGATTCCGGGCAGCGAGCGCATCAGTGGGCTGGTACGCTCGACGGGCCAGAAGCCTGAACCGTGGCAGCGCGTCAGTTTGACGCTCACGGCCGAATCGCCCGCCGCGTACGCGCTGCGCGTGCAGGTCTGGCTGCTCCAGTCGTACGTCTGGAAACAACGCGAGGAGGACGCTGTTGACCCCATCGTTCGCCGCGATGTCTACGCCAGCGCGTGGTTCGACGATATCCAGGTGTTCCGGCTCCCACGCGCCACGCTGCGCTTCTCAAATGACGGACACATCGTCGCGCCCGGAGCCCAGGAAAGCTTCATCCTCGAACTCGGCAGCGGCGCGCTGGAGAACGTCGAAGCCGAGCTGCTGGTCCTGGACGACGCCGCACGAGAGGTCCACCTCAGCCGGATCGACCTGCGCTCCGCCGCCCGGCAGACCCAGACGGACGGGTCAGCCACCCGCCCGAGCGGCGAGCGGGCCGCGGACATTGACTCGCTGGCGTACGCCGAGCACGCAGCGACGCAGGTGCGAATCGCGCTGCCCGAGCTGCCGCCAGGGACGTACACGACGCGCGTCCGGTTGCAGCGGCAGGCCGAGACACTTCTGGAGCGCGTAAGCCGGGTGGCCGTGCTCCCGGAGTTGCCGATCCTGCCGGGCCCGGCGACGAACCTGGGCGTGGACCTGGGAGAGTGGCCGCCGAGCGGGGCCAAGGGCGTGATGGAGCTGCTGCACGAGCTGGGGTGCGGCGCAGTGAAGCTGGGTCTGCCGTTGCGCGCCGATTCGGCCGGCGGCGCGTTCGGTCGCTACCTGACCGACGTGGTGGAGACGATCCGGCTGATGAACCACCGGCGGATCGACGTTACGGGGACGCTCCTTGTGCCGGACACGCAGCGCGAGGGCCGGCACGTGGCGACCCGCGCGCTCATGCGGCAGGACCCACAGTGGCGCGAGCGGCTCAGCCCGATCCTGGCGCATCTCGGCGGGCTGCTCCCGACTTGGCAGACCGGCGACGAAGCCGAAGAGCTTCACACGGGGGACTGGGGCGAAGACGAGCTGAGCGCGCTGCGCGAGCACCTGATGCGCTTCATGACGCTGCCGACGCTGGTGGTGCCCGCGCCGCTGGCCGACCCCCGGCCGCAGCGCCAGGATGTTTGCTCTGTGCTGGTTCCGGCGGCCGTGCCGACGCGAACGATGCCCGGCGCGCTGGACTTCCTGACGCTGGAGCAGCCCCAGGCGCGGTTCTGGATCACACTGGAGCGCCCCGACGACCCGCAGACGACGCCGCGCTGGCAGGCGATCGACGCTGCGCGGCGCATGGTGCTCGGGGCGGCGCTCGCGCCGGAACGCGTGTACGTGCCTGCGCCGTTCGAGCGGATCGGCGCGGGGAGCGAGCGGAACTGGCATCCGACTGCGGAGTACATCGCGCTGCGGACGGTGTTCCACCACCTGGCCGGCAGACACTGCGTTACCGCGATGCAGCCCGAGCCGACGACGACCGCATTGATCTTCAAAGACACGCGCGGCGCGTGCCTGGTGATCTGGAGCTGGCGAGACGACGCCCCGGCTGAGCCGGTCGAGCTGTACCTCGGCGGCGCGCCCGTGGCGGTCGACCTGTTCGGCCGGCGCGTGCCGCTCGAGGAGCGCTCCGGGAAAGTACGAGTCCCGGTCGGTGCGGCACCCCTGTTCGTCAGCAATTTCGATCCGGGATTGGCCCAGCTTCAAGCGAGCTACAGCCTGACCCCGGCGTATGTGGAGTTGCACAGCACCGAGCCGCGGCCGGTTCTGACGTTCGAGAATCCGTACGACGAGATGCTCCAGGGCGAGGTGCGGCTTACGCCTCCCGGCGCGTGGCAGATCGAGCCGCAGAGGTTCTCGTTCTCGCTGCCGCCCGGCGGCCGGTTCGAGCAGCCGCTGGAGATCCAGTCGCCGCCGCGGCAGGTGGCGTCCACCTACGACCTCCAGGTGCAGATGAGCTTCAATGGTCCGCGGCAGGCGACCATGGAGTTCCGCGAGGCGATCACACTGGGACTGCGGGACCTGATGGTGGAGGCGAACGCGTATTGGCAGGACGACGACCTGGTGGTGGAACAGACGCTGCGCAATCTCTCGGACCAGGTGGTCAGCTTCGCGTCATACTGCCAGGCCCGCGACCGCCCGCGCGCGGACCGCATGCTGCTCGAAATCCAGCCTGGGCAGATTGAGAGCTGCCACTACCTGTTCGAGGACGCGCGCGCCCTCGCCGGAACGCTGCTCTACGTCGGCGTGGAAGAGATCCGCGGCGAGCGCACGCTCAATCAGCTTGTCGCCGTTCCCGAGTGATGTCAAAATATCGCGTCGGCTCGTTTCTCGGCGAGGTCGATGGCGCCGCGTGTGGGCGCTCTGTGCGACACCGCCGGCGCAGGCCCGCCGGCATACGCGCGCATCTCGCGTCCTGGCCAAGTGGGTCGAATCATGGTCTCACTGCCGCAGTGCCGATCCCCGGAGTCGGAAGACCGCGGCGGCTGCGGCGCTTCCTGCGGCAACGGTCTGGAGAGAATCTACCCTGCCATGGCCGTTCGCTATGGCGCCATGAACTGGGTGGGCGAGTTCAGCTATCGCCAGGGCTCCGTCTTCAAGTGCGGCGGGCGCGTCGTGCTTCAGACCGACCGCGGCATCGAGCTGGGGACGCAGGTCAGCGTGAGCTGCACGGGTTGCACCAAGTCCGTCAGCCGCGAGCAGATCAAGCGCTATGTCGAGAACAGCGGCCCCGAGTTCTACAAGCTGCGGGCCGGGCGAATCCTGCGCGAAGCGACGCCGCAGGATCTCAACGAGCATGAGCGCCTGAACGCCCGGCTGCGGGAGGACGTCGATCATTGCGCGCTGCTTGCGGCGCAGCTCGGCATGGACATGAAGGTCGTGACGGCTGAGCACCTTCTGGGCGGCGAGCGAATCGTGTTCTACTTCCGCAGCGACGGCCGCATCGACTTCCGAGACCTGGTGCGCGAGCTGGCGCGCCACCACCAGACGCGGATCGAAATGCGGCAGGTCGGAGCGCGGGACGAGGCCCGGCTCGTCGCGGACTACGAGGTCTGCGGGCGCGAGTGCTGCTGCAAGAACTTCCTCAAGAAGCTGCGGCCGGTCACAATGAAGATGGCCAAGACGCAGAAGTCCACGCTCGATCCCTCGAAGGTGTCCGGGCGCTGCGGGCGGCTGCGCTGCTGCCTGCGGTACGAGCACGAGGGCTACGAGGCCCTGGCCAAGAAGCTCCCGCGGATCGGGTCGTTCGTCGAGAGCACGCACGGAATCGGGCGCGTGGTGGACCGGCAAATTCTGACGCAGCTCGTGTTGTTACGCCTGGCGGATGACCGCGAGGTGGCGCTGCCGATCGAGGATGTGCAGGCGTTCAACGTCGAGCCGCCGCCCGGGATGTTCGTGTCGCGCTACTCCGAGCCGCGCGACGGGTTTTCGTCCGAGCGCGAGGCGCCGCGCGGTGACGGCCTCGGATCGGGCGATACCGAAAACGATTGGGGCGACGCTGGCGACGCGCCCAAAGGCGGGCAGGAACTTCCCGATTCCGCTTCGCGCGGCGGCGGCGATGACGAGCCTGTACGCAGCGACGCGCCGCCGCAGTACAATCCCGGCGGATACGAAGGCGGGGGCACGGGACGACGCCGCCGGCGGCGAATTCGGGGACGGGACCGCGGCCCGGACGAACGTCCGCGCCCACCGGATTCGAATGGGATGGAATGACAGCCGCGATGAGGCCGTGGACCGGGGCGATGGACACAAACATCGTGCGGCTGATCGAGGACGCGATCCGCAGCCGCGGCGGCCACGCACGCGCTGCCTATTGTTTCCTACGCTGCGGACTGGAACGGGCGACGGCCGCGGTGCATGGGCCGGAGCCGGGAGAAGGGCCGCGGCACGTTTCCGGGCAGCAGCTCTGCTGGGCGCTGCGCGATCTGGCGCTGGAGACCTGGGGTCCGCTGGCCGCGCTCGTGCTGCGGCGCTGGAACATCCGCACCACGCGCGATTTTGGAGAGATGGTGTTTCTGCTGATCGAGCTCGGCCTGTTGGGCAAGCAGGAGAGCGACCGCATCGAGGACTTCGACCACGTGTTCGATCTCGACGACGCGCTGTCGCGATACGAGATCGTCCTCGACGTGGCGACGGCCGACGAATGAAGCCGGGTGATGGACTTGACCGGTATCTCCCGGCACTCTCCGAGTCCGGCGCCCGCTGGGCCCGCTTCCTGGGGCTGGTTGGCGCCGCTTTAGTTCTCTACTGGATCGCCTCCGCGCTGAGCAGCGTGCTGACGCCGATCGTCGCCGCGCTCGCCGTGGCCTACGTGCTGAATCCGGCCGTTTCGTGGATTTCCATTCGGCTGCGCTTCTCGCGGCTGGCCGTGGTGACGATGCTCCTGGTGCTGATCCTGGGGCTGGCCATTGTGCTGCTGCTCATCGGCGCGCTCCAGGTCGTGCAGCTCGGCGGGAACATCCCGGAGTACATCGCCCGGCTCCAGGTTTGGGCGGCGGCGACTTTCCCCAAGCTCTTCGGCCCAGAGGACCCGGCGCGCCTGACGGAGTTTCTCAACTCCCATGGCGTGACGGTCGGCCGACGGCTCGTGGACTACGTCGGCGCCGCGCTTTCAAACCTCGCCTATTGGGCGAGCGTTTGCGTGCTGCTGCCGATGTACACATTCTTCTTCCTTCTGCACTTCGACGAGATCGTGCGGACGATACGAGATCATTTGCCCGCCGCGTACCGCCTGACGATCGTGCGCGTGGCACAGACCATCGACACCGCCGTGGCGAACTTCTTCCGTGGCCGGCTGATCGTGTGCCTGATCGTGGGGGCGCTCGCCGGCGCCGGCTGGATGATCGTCTCCGTGCCGTACGCGCTGCCGCTCGGCGCGCTCGCCGGCACGCTGAATCTCATTCCGTACTGCTCGGGCCTGGCCCTGATCCCGGCGATCATCCTCGCGTACCTGAACGCGCTCGACGCTGGCGCGAACTGGGTATGGGCGGTTGGCGGCGTGTTCGTGGTGTATGCGGCGGTGCAGGCGGTGGAGTCCTTCGTGCTTTCGCCGATGATCGAGGCGCGCTCCTCCGGACTGCATCCGGTCACGACGGTCGTGGCGCTGCTGATCGGTGCCCAGGCGGCGGGGTTGCTGGGGATGTTGCTGTCGATCCCCCTGGCCAGTACGCTGAAATCGCTCAGCGGCGAGTATCTCCTGCCGGAGATTCGCCGCCTCGCCGGCCGGCCGCAACCGGACACGCCGGCAAGGGCCGCGCCGCCGACCGCCGACAGAGGGGAGCCTGACGCGTGAAATCCGCCCGCACGAAGGTGCCGGAAAGCGGCGGGGAGCTGCCGCACGGTTCGGACCCGCGCAGCGGTCCAGCATTGCCGGTGCTGCTCGGCGCTCTGCTGATTCTCTGGACCGTGTTCCTGGTCGCCATGGCCTACCTCCAGCACACGCGACGCTGAGGCATCCCCGATGGGAGCGCTGAGCCTGTCCCCGCTCGATGCGCTCACTCCGTATGAGCTGGACCCCCAGGTGTGGGCCGCGAATCTCACTGCGATCGCGGCGGAGTCCGAGACTCTTGCCGAACGATTCCGGGCGACCGAAATCCCGTGTGAGTGGCGCGCCGCCCGGGCGCTCGACGGCAGCCCGACCTGGCGGCTCGAAGCTCCGGGCGAGCCGCCGCGCTGGCTGGGAGACGCCGCCGCGCCGCGCGTGCGCGCCGAGGCGCTGCTTGCCGGCGTGCGGTTGGGAGATTCGAATTTCGCGCTGCCGGCCGTCGGGACGGGTGCGGAACTGGACCTGCTGCTGCCGCGCTTGCAGCCGCAGCAGGCCGTCTACGTCTTTGAGCGCGATCCGCTTCGCATGGCCGCGGTGCTGCGAGTCCGTGACCTGACTGACGCGATCGCGCGCGGCCGCTGCGTGATCCTCCCGCCGGACGGCGAGTTGGACCACATCCTTGCTCTGCTCGGCCGTTGGCCCGGCATGCTGCTGCCGGGCACGCTGCTGAACGTCGTGTCGGCTGGGACCGGCGAAGTACGCCACGCTCAACACGTGTGCGAGATCGCGGCTCGAGCGGTCGGACAGCGCCGCGCCGAAACGCTTTCATCACTGCGGCAAGCCATCGCGCAACCGCCGCCGGTCGACGGCACGTTGCGGCTGGCGCTGCTGGCGCTCGGCGGCCGGGTGCCGGACGTCCGCCGGGCGCGCGAGTTGGCGTCGGCCACGGAAAGGCTGGGATGGTCGGCCGCGCTACTGGTCGGCGACGATCCGCGGCGCGCTGATCCCGTATTTCAATGCCAACAGTTGGCGAGCTTTGGTCCCACGCTGATGCTGTCGGTCGGGCATGATGTCGACGCGCTCCCGGCATCGCCGAGCGTGCCAGCGCTCCGTTTGGTTTCGGAGCTGATCGAAGCGTTGCGGCCGGTGGGTCGCGCGGGGGCACGACTGCTGGCGGCGTCGCCGAGGATCGGGGCGGCGCTGCGCGCCGCGGGCGCGGCGCCGGAGCGCGTAGTCGATTTCTGGCACGCGGCGCCGCAGGCGCTCCTGGACGCGGAGGTTCCCATTGCAGCGGCGGGGCCGCTGGTGTTCGTCGCCGACCGGCCCGATTCGCGCGCCTCGGCGTGCGGCATCGAGCAGCCGACACACAAGCGGCTGTGGAAGGCGCTTCGCGCGCGGATCACGGAGCGTTGGGATACTCTCGACGTCGAGCGCCCCGCCGAGCTGCTGCGGTCCGCGGAAAGTGAATGCGGACTGGAGCTCGGCGGTGATTCGTTGCGTGAGCAGATGCTGCGGCTGATCAAGCTTACCTTGATTCCCAGCGTGGTCGCGGAAAGAATTCTGCGGCTCTTGCTCGCGCAGGCGGACGAGGTCCTGCTGGTAGGAACCGGATGGAGAAACGACACGCCGCACCGCTGTCGACTGCTCGCCGAGGATCCCGGCGAACTGGAACCTCGCATGCTTCCACCCGTCTGCGCGGCGCTCTCGTCACAGCAGTCCGATCCGCTCTCCGAAACGCTGATAGCGGCAGCGGCGCTCGGCTGGCCGCTGATCGTGTTTCGCTCCGGGCGCAGTCCCAGCTCGGGGGAGTACGGGGGCGTCATCGATCCAGCGAGGCACGCGATGCCGGCCACGGCATCACGGGAGCTGGCCGCGGCGATCACGTCCATGCGGCGCGAGCATGCGTCGGCGCTGAAGCGCGCCGAGCGGCTGCGCGAGCACCTGCGTCGCGAGCACACGTACGAGCGGCGGCTGCGTCAGCTCGCGCTCGTGGCTGCGCGTGGCACGTGACGCCGGCGGCCGTCGCACGCGTTCGAGTCCTGCTCGTTTCGCTCGCCATGTTTTGCGCGTTCGGCCCACCCTGGGCGGCGGCGCGTGCCGACGTTCCGGTCGTGACGGTGTTGTGCGACTACGAGGACGACTCGGTCGCCGCGTCGATCGGCGAGGTGCAGAATGCGCAGTTGACCGACTGCGACGTGCGGACGGAGACGATTCCGGCGCGCGGGCAGCGCAGCCTGGCGATCGAGATCGGCGCGGGGGCGCCCGGGGCGTCGGCCACCTGCGATCTGCGTTTCCGTCTCAGCATGCCGTTCGAGAAGGCCGAGCGCGTCGCGACGCACGCGTGGGTCAACGCCGGCCGCTTCGAAATCGCGTTTCGCATCCGCGACGCGCGGGGCGCGCTGTATGAATCCGCGTCCAGCGTCGTGCGCGACAAGAACCGCTGGACGCGCGTCGTCGCTGCGCTCGATCCCGCGAAACTGAAGCGCATCAACGGCCCGGCGGAAGGCGGCGCGGAGCTCGCTTGGCCCATCGAAATCCACGGATTTCGCGTGACGGCGTCCGAAACCGGCCGCCAGACGCTGTTCCTGGATGACCTGGAGGTCGAGCACGCGGTGCCGCCGGTGCGGTCGATCCGCGGCGATTTCCGCCTGAGCAACGCCACGCACATTTACGCGCCGGGCGAAACGGTCAAGGCCGCGGTCGTGCTCGAGAACCTTTCGCGGAAGGATCGGCAGACCGTTTCCGTGCAGCTCGCCTGGCTCCGCGCCGACGGCACCGAGCTGACCACGAGCCGGGCCAACCTGAACCTGCCCGCGAGCGGGCCGGACTTCCGCTCGCTCCAGGCGGTGGACTTCAGCCAGGCGATCGCCGAGCCGGGGTTGTACCGACTGGTCGCGCGGGCGAGCGCCAGCGGCTGGATCGCGCCGGCGGTCTACGAGACCACGATTGCCGTTACGCCCTCAAACCGCGGCCTGCCGCGGGGGCGGGCGACGTTCTTCGGCCTGCGCACAAACCTGCTGCGCGAACCGCTCGCGGACCAGAGGCTCGAGATCGAGGTGGCGCGCGATCTGGGAGTACAGCTTCTGGCGATCGAGACGCCGTGGAGTCGAATCGAGCCGCGGCGCGGCGCGTACCGCTTCGCGCTGCCCGATACGATCGTGGACGCGGTCGTCGCCGCGGACATCGCTCCGCTGATCTGGCTCACCGAACCGCCGGAGTGGCTCGCCGCCGAAAAGGAGCAACGCGGGGAGGCGCTCGCCGACGTGCTGGTGGCGCTGGCCCGCCACTACGGGCAGCGTGTCAAGTTCTACTGCGCATGGGAAGCCGGTGCGGCGTCGGCCGTCAACGATTCGGACGCCTTGCAGCGCCGCCTGCGCGACGTGCAGCCGCAGGCGGAACTGCTGAGGCCGCCGGTGGACGTCGCGGCCGCGACGGGCGCGGGGTCGGCGTCCAATTACAGCACAAGGGGGGACCTGGAAGCCGCGCGCCGCGCGCTGGAGTCGCTCCGTCCCGGTGACGGCGGTCTGCGCCGCGACTCGGTCTGGTCGCACGAAGCCGCGCCGCTTGCCGGCAGCGGCGAACTGTCTGACGCGGTGGATGTGCTTCGTTTCTACACGAGCGCCGCGGCGGCCGGCGTCGGCAGCGTGATCTGGTTCGACCTGCGCGACGACTCGGACGACCCGCGGTACGCGAACGCGATGCGCGGGCTGGTGCGCCGGGATTTCAGCCCGAAGACCGCGATGGTCGGGTACGCCAACGCCGTGGCGATGCTGGCCGGACTGGTACCCGCCGGCACGCCTGCCGGGGTGCCGCCGGAATTTGACGCATCCCTTTTCATCGCGGGTAACCGGCAGGTCACGGTGCTGTTCCCCAAGCCGTCGCGGATTCCGCCGGCCGCCATTGCGCCAGCGGCCGGCGTCCCCGGGCAGATCACGGCGTACGACTTTGAACGCCGCGAGATGCCCCCTCTGGAATTCGAGCAGCAGAAGCTGGTGGCGACGCTTGAGCGGCCGGTGTTCGTGGTGTTGCAGACGGAGCGTGCTCAGAAGGACGCGCAGCTCCGGTTTCGCACGCCGTGGTTGAACGTGCCGCGCGCGGTGCTTTGCGGCGAGACGGCCACGTTCAAGATTGACTTGATGGCCCCGGCCGACATACGAAACGGCGTGCTTCAAATCGTCGTACCGGATGGCGCCCCCGTGCAGACCTCATTCACCACGCGCGCGGTGAACGCCAAGGCGGGTGAGCGGTTCTCGTTCGACGTGGAGCTCAGCCGCACCGCGGCCGCGCCTCCCGATCCCGTTCGCATCGACGTGCGGTTCACGGCGGGCAAGCGCGGGGTCGAGTTGCCGGTTGACGTACGCGGGTTGACGACGTTGCGCCCGGCGCCGGCGGGCGGCGCACACGCTGCGCACGATAGCAAGCTGGCCGATCTCGTGCTGGTGGGCGATGCGTCCCGGCGGGATGATCGCCCCTTCTCGCTGTACGCGCAATACGAGCGGACAGCGCTGACCTTCGCGTTTACGCTGCCGCGCGCAACATCGCTGACTACGGTGCGCCTCGGCGTGTCGCTCGAAGGCGCCCCGAGTCACGTGGAGATTCGCGTGGACGGAGTGAACGAGACGCCGACTGCCGTGGTCGAGTACCCAGCCAATGGAAAGGACTCGGGTGTTCGCGCGCGCACCGAGCTGGGATCGGACGGCACCGGCGCGCGCGTGGTGGTGGATATCCCGGCAACGCTGCTCGGTGCGGACGGCCTCACGCCCGGGCAGCGGCTGCTCATAGCCGCGAGCTGCATCGAGCGCTCCGAACTCCGCTCGGTGCCGCCCCAGGAGCGAATTTGGGGGCGTGGATTGGGCGGCAGCCGCAGCACGGCGGGTTATGAGTGGGTCGTGCTATCAGGGCCGGAATGACCGCAAGCGGTGTGTGATCAGCTTCCGCGTTTTTCTCGTGCAGCACTCGGCGCCTCGCGCCGGCTCAAACGCAGACGGATTGCGCGCAAAAAAAACTGGGTGAATTCGACCCGGCGTTCGAGGGGCAGGGTTGGGTTTCGAGCGAGGGGGCCAGCGAAGCACATGCGGTTGGAAGCCGTCTTCGTGGCCTGCGAACGCCAGGATTTACGAATTCACCCAGATATTGCGAGCCCGTACGGGCGGTACCGCGATAGATTGCATCGGTTCAACACATCCATGCGCCGGACCGATGCAGTTCGGTCGCAATCAGCTCATCCGTGAGCAGCAGCTCGACCGGGATCCACATTCGCCAAACGTGATCGGCGGAGTCCAGGTTTCCCAGAACTCAATCCAACACATCGACCAGGATACCGCATATTCTTATGAGACAGAAGCACTTGTTTATCTTTTCTATCTGACTCGTGTTAATATAGGCAATTAGTGGCCGGCGCGACTGTCAATGCTGACAATTAGTTGTGGATGTGCGATCTCAATGGTGGATGCGGTAGGGCGCGTGGAACAATATTAAACAACAATTGATATGGCGAGATTTTCGACATAATTAATCACGGGCTCAGGTTCCCGTGCGCCACCTGCCGGCGGGCCTTCCGGATGATCAGGTAGTTCTGCCCGCGGTACCGGGTCACTTCGGCGGTGACGATGAATTCCGTGTTTCCCGCGGCGGCCTCGCCTTCCATTGCCTCGAGCCAGGCGTTCGGAACAAGGGGCAGCTTTCTGGGCGAGTCCTGGCCGTCAAGTCTTGTCTCCAGCAGGAGTTGCTCGCCGGCACGGATGAGCCTGCCGGCGCGCTCGACGATCATGGTCCCCTCAAGAAGCAGGCTTCCGTTGGTCGCCTTGCCCCGGGCCTGGGCGGCGGTCGCGTCCGGGATGATTGGGCGCGGACGCTCGGCATCGCGTATGAGTTGCTCGAGTATTCGGGCCTGCTCGGGTTTGCGCATCGCGGCCGACCGCGCGGGACTAGTAGTGGGACGCGATTCAGCGCCGGCGGGTTGTGACGCGGCAACCTGCTCCGCGGGCGATGGCTCCAGCGGCAGACAAACGATCAATTGCAGGGCGAGATTCAGCGTCAGCACGACATCCTCCCGATCAAACGCGAGGCATCGGACTAAATCCGCGGCCTAGGCCGGATCAGCTACGCCGCCTCAGGCCGAGCGTTCTGCGCGTCGGTACTCCGGATTCCGGGGCGAGAACAGTCTGAGAGATTAACCGATAAATACGGGAAAGAGGAATGGCGATGCATGAGACGCTTCTCGTCGGTGCCGGAGGGCTGTTGCGGCTCGTGCGGGACATTCTGTCCGCCGCACCGGGGATGCGACCCGTTGAGTTTGATGGTGTGTGGGAGCGGTTTGCGTGCAGTTCGCTTCCGCAGGGAGTCCTACCGGACGAGATCGCCGCACTCTGGCAGCGCGGAGTACGGCGAGCGGTGGTGGCGCTCGAGGACAACCTGGCGCGCGTGGCGATGGCGGAAGCGCTTGAGTGCCGGGGATTCGAGCTGTGCTCGGCGATTCACCCGCTGGCGAGCATCTCGCCGTCCGCACGTCTCGGCCGCCACGTCATCGTCGGCGCGCGGGCGATCGTCTGCGTTCATGCGCGCATTGAAAGCCATTGCGTCCTTTCAACCGCCTCGATCGCCGAGCACGACAACGAGCTGGGCCTCGGGGTGCGACTGGAGACGGCCGCCCGGCTTGCGGGCGGGGTGCAGGTCGACGCCTTCGCGACGGTGGGGGTCGGCAGCAGCGTGATTCCATATCGCAAGCTGGGCAAGCACGTCGTGGTCCGCCCAGGGTCGGTCGTCATTCGCGACGTCCCGGACGGCGCGGTCGTCGCGGGCGTCCCCGCGCGAAGCGAACCGTCAGGCCCATTGCGATTTGTAGCCGAGGATCGCTCGCGATTCCGCGGTGCGAGGGCGCAGGCATCCGGCCTTGGAGCGTCCGTCCAACGCTGAACCTCGCGATTCGTGCTTGCGCCGCGTGTGGCATGCCGATTGCCCGACCGCCACGTCGTGAGCTTGCCTGACACAGTCGCCGGCGGTGCTGTTAGCGGCGTTGAAACAACGCTAAGCTTCGCTGGGAGCGTGGGTTCGCCGCGTTCCGGCTCGGCCGCACGAAGTGCTGCGCGGCGGCCGGTCGCTCCGCGCGGCGGGTGCTGTGTCGAGGCGCTGGGTAACCCGCGGTACGGAAATTTCGTCCGGTTGACACGCCGCGGGTCGGGGCGTAGGACTGCGCGCGAGTTCCCGAAGGACAATTCAAGGCTGGGCGGCGCGGAGCGGCGTTCCGCGCGCGAGCGGATGACCGGGCTGAGGAGGCGCAATCATGGCTGAACAGCCGCAGCGGTCTGCATCGAAGGCGGACTTTCTATTCCGCGTTGCGGACAAGACGGCCGACCTGTTCAAGGTGGTCGCGTTCACCGGCCGGGAGGAGATCAGCCAGCTTTTCCACTTCCGCGTCGAGGTTTGCACCAGCGACACCGACGTCGCGATGGAAGACGTGGTCGGCAAGGCGTGCACGCTGGTCATCACCGGGCAGACGGGTGAGCGGTACGTGAACGGAATCGTGCGGCAGTTCGAGCGCCTGGGCGAGGCGACGCACCTGATTTATTACGCGGTGGAAATCGTCCCGGCGCACTGGCTGCTGACGAAGCGCCAGCAATGCCGCATCTTTCAGAAACACAACTGCTCGGACATGACGGCGCCGGGCATCATCAAGAAAGTCTTCGAGCTGGCGGGGATCACGAACGACTATTTCCGAGAAGCGACCCAGGGCACTTATGTCGAGCGCGAGTACGTGGTCCAGTACCGCGAGAGCGACTTCGACTTCATCTCGCGCCTGATGGAAGAAGAGGGCGTTTTCTACTTCTTCGAGCACACCGAGACCGGCCACAAGATGGTTTTCGGCGACGGCCCGACCGCGCACGTCGCGGTTCCGAACTCGGCCGAGGTGACGTTCCGCGAAAAGCTCGGCATGGTCTCCGAGGAGGAGAAGGAGTTCATCCACGCGCTGCGCGAGCGCATGCAGGTGCAGACAGGAAAGGTCTCGCTCGACGATTTCAACTTCGAGAAACCGGGCGAGGACCTGCTCTCCTCCCACGCGGGGGACGAGTACACCGCGCTCGAATACGCGGACTATCCCGGCCGCTTCCTCGAGAAGGCGGACGGAAAGAAGCTGGCCGAGATCCGCATGCAGGAATTCGCCTGCCGCAAGCATACGTACCAGATGAACGGCGGCATCCGGGCGCTCCTGCCGGGATTCAAGTTTTCGCTCATCGAACATCCCAACCAGAACTACAACCAGGAATACCTGGTAGTCAGCCTGTCGCACCGCGGGTTCCAGCCGCAGAGCGCCGAGGCCGAGGCCGGCGGCGCACGGGGCATGGAGTACGGCGTCGAGATCGAAACGATCCTGGCCGCCGCGCCGTTCCGCCCGGCTCGCGTTACGCCCAAGCCCGTGATCTACGGGACCCAGACCGCGATGGTCTGCGGGCCGTCCGGCGAGGAGATTTTCCCGGACAAATACGGCCGTGTGAAGGTGCAATTCCACTGGGACCGGCAGGGGCAGTACGACGAGAACAGCTCCTGCTGGATCCGCGTCTGCCAGGGCCTGGCGGGCGGGCAGTACGGCATCATGTTCCTGCCGCGCGTCGGGCAGGAAGTCGTGGTCGATTTCCTCGAGGGCGACCCCGACCGCCCGCTGATCGTCGGCCGCGTGTTCAACAACGACTTGATGCCGCCGTACACGCTGCCCGACGAGAAGACCAAGAGCACGATCAAGACGCACAGCAGCAAGGGCGGCGGCGGGACGAACGAGATCCGCTTCGAGGACAAGAAAGGCTCCGAGCAGCTCTTCCTGCACGCCGAGAAGGATCTGCACATCCGCTCGAAAGCGGACACCGTGCACACTGTGGGCGGGAATCACCACCTGGACGTGGGCGAGGCGCAGAAGATCAAGGTCGGCAGCAGCCGCGGGCTGAGCGTCGGCGGCGACAATAGCGTCTCGGTCGGCGGGAAGCACTCGCACAAGGTCACCGGCAACGTGATGGAGGAATACGGCGCCTCGCAGAGCACGAAGGTCACGGGCGAACGCTATCTCAAGTGCAGCTCGTTCATCGTGGACGCTTCCAGCGCCATCACGCTCAAGGTCGGCGGGAACTTCGTGGTCATCGACGCCGCCGGCGTGGCGATCAAGGGCACCCTGGTGATGATTAACAGCGGCGGCGCCGCGATGCCCAGCACGATCACCGATACGCTGGCCGGTCCGGCGTCGCCGGACGAGGCGGACGAGGCGACCCCCGGCCACGACATCACGTATTCCGCGACGCCTGGAACTGAAACGCCGCTGGACATTCCGACCATGCCGGAACCGCCGGAGCCGGAGGAACCGGAGCCGGAGGAGGAGCAGACCTGGGCGGAGTTCCAGTTGCTCGACGACGACAACAACCCCGTGGCGGACGAGCCGTACCGCGTCGTGCTGGGCGACGGCACCGAACGGACGGGATCCACCGACGGGCAGGGACTGGTCCGCATCGAGAATGTTAAGGCCGGGACGTCGATCAAGATCTCGTTTCCAAACCGCGGCGATGATGAGTGGGAGTTCGAGCGGCGGATCGGGCCCGACGCCGGCGCCACGCAGACGGGCGGCGGAACGGGAACGCAGACGCCCTGACCGAACGCTGGGCGCGCTGGAGACGCTGGCGACTTGCCGGCGGGACGGGTGGGCCGGTTCGCCGGCTCCGCAGGAGTTTGGTGGCTTTCTGATCGCGCTGCCACGCGAGCACGAAAGGAGCGGCGATGTCGCAAGGCGGAGGCAATCCTGGCCGTTGGGTTCCGGGGAGAAAGCCGGGCTCGACCGGCACCGGTTCGCAGACCGGCGGGACCGGCACCGGCCCCAGCTCCATCCCGGACACGGGCTCTTCGACTCCGACGCCGACGCAGTGGCAGCCGGCCCAGCCGACCGGCGCGCAGTCGCAGCAGCCGCAACAGACCGGCGGCACGGGCGGGACGGATGAGAACGACAAGCTCGAACCGGGCATGTCGAAACACCGCACGATCTTCAAACTGCTGCCGGTCAACTACCGCATTTCCATCATCTATCTCGGCGACAAGCGCGTGCGTCACGCACCGCCGGAGACTTCGCAGGGCTATCACTGCAAGTTCCAGCTCAAACGGGGACTGGCGCCGCTCGACCCGCTGGATGTGATCCCAAACACGATCACGCACGGGAAGGATCCCAACCCGGACACCGACCCGATTTCGCTCTCGCTCGAAAACGGCGGCGACAACCGCAACCCCCCCGGCGGCGAGGCGGGTTTCCGCGTCTCGGTGCTGGACAACCACGCGCTGCGCGACGACGACGTCGACCTGATCGGCAGCGGCGGGGACGCAAAGTCCAAGGTGGAGAGCTACACCGAGCGCGACTTTACGTACGACATCTACCCGGACGTGCCGCTGCGCGTCGTGGTGCGCAAGTACGAGGGCGACGACCCGGTCAGCCTGAACCCAGACGAGCTCCGCATCCTGTGGGAGATCAAGGACCCGGCCGAGGAGCTTGACCGCACGGTGGACGCCCGCGCCAAGGCGTTCGTCACCGACATCATCAAGAAAGAGCGTCAGGTCGAGGGCACGGACGGGGCCGACAACAGCGCGACCGACCTGAAGGGCAAGCGCGACACCCGCGCCTCGGCCTCCACACCGGGCATTCCAGCCGAGCGCGTGCTCTTCGAGGTGCCGTACAACCCGATTCCGCCGGTGGATCGGATCGTCCCTCCGCCGGAACCGACCGGCACGGGCACGCCGCCGGCGCCGCCGTCGCTCGACGACGTGATCGACCACCCGAACCCGCCCACGCCGGTGACGATGAAGGGCAATTTGCAGGGGCAGTCGACGCTGACCGGCGTCGAGGAGCAGGCGGGGGACGAGCGCGTCATCGTGGGCGTCTCGGACGTGCTGTTCATTCCGCCGCCGGTCGGCGGAGACAACTACCGCTTCCTGATCGCTCTGACCGACGCGAGCGGGACCGACGTGCGCACGCTCGAGGACAAGAACCGCAGCATCTATCTTCAGGACCACCTGCGGCGAAACATCCCGCATCCGCATTTCTACGTCACGGCGCGGTTCACCGTCTGGCGCCGGATCGACGTGCGGCTTCAGGTCTGGACCAACAAACTCACGGCGGACCCGGTCGGCTGGGGCGCGGTGCGCAGCAGCTACGCGCAGGCGTTCGTGGAGTTGGTCGGACCGATCGACCGCAAAGAGCTGACGTTCGAGGGCTGGCGCCGGCAGATCAAGGATTACATGCGCGACGAGGGCATCCAGGTTCCGGGGATCAATCTGCCTGGCAAGTTCAAACGCAAGGATTTCAAGCAGTGGTTCTGGCCGGTCTTCATGCGCAACGTCCCCAACGGCTGGAATCCGCCGCGTTTCAACCAGTGGCTGACGCAGTTCCAGGCCGACAACGGCCGGCCGCCGAACGCGAATGAGCGGAAGGCGTACCGGCAGGCGCAGTGGGAGGACAAGCTGGACTGGGACTTCACGGAGGGCATCGCGCGGCGCTCGATCGCGAAAATCTGCACGGACGAAGGCATCCCCGCGCCGGGACGCTCGTCACGGCAGATGAACTCCGAGGGTTTCTACATGTTCCTCACCCAGCGCGCGTTTCCGAACACGACGTCGCTGGGCATGTACATGGCCGAGCAGCAGTTCTTCATGCGCGGCGTGCCGTCGCCGACCGTGACGTTCGCGCACGAACTCGGGCATGGGCTGTACCTGCGGCACGGCATCACCAGCCGCTTCATCGACGATGCCGTGTTCCTGATGAACGCCGACAACACGAACGAGCGCGTGTTCCTCTACAGCCTGAAGCGCAACTGCTACCCGCTGGACCACGACCACAAGAACACGGTCGACTGCATCATGTCGTACGACAACGACACGATCACGACCAACTTCTGCGGCGGATGCCTGTTCCATCTGCGCTTCTACGATTTCAAGGTATTCCGCAACAAGTACACGAACCCGGGGCTGTCGAGCGGCTGGGACCCGGCGAAGATCCGGCGCTTCCGAAGCGTGAACCTCACCGGCGGCGGCACGGCCAACGGCTGGTATGAAAGCTTCCCCGACCTGGCCAAGGGACAGAAGTATTTCCTCCTGACCATCGGGAACCTGGAGCCGACGCTCAACGACCGCAACGCCAAGGCGGCCAAGGTGCTCGACACGCTCGACAACGCACGGTACACGGTCGAGCCCGCGGGCCAGGGCGTGACCGTCGCGCGCGGCGCAAACGAGACGTACTGGCACGTCGACGCAGCGGGCACGGCGACCCCCGGCGACTACACGGTCAAGTTCATGCACGGCACGAGCGAGCGCGCCCGCGTTACGATCAAGGTCGTCTAGCCGCGAGGATCGGCCATGGACCTGAAGCTCGAGCTCAAGCTGGAAGTCAACGAGTGCGTGCACGGCGAGTCTGTGCGGTTCACGGCCACCGTCCGCAACGAGGGCCGCGAGGCCGCCGAGGGCATCCAGAGCCTGGAGCCGCGGAACCGCAGCCTGCGCCTCCTGGTCAGTGGGCAATGGGAGGGCTGGGCGCTGGGCGCCGAGCTCCGCGAGCGAACGGCGCCGAACCTCGTGCACTGGCATGCGCAGACCGTGTCGCTCGAACCCGGAAAGAGCATCTCCGCGGTCGGCGACATCGTCTGGTGGGTCGGCGTGCTGCCGGTCGGCGACCATCGAATTCGAGCGGAGTATTCGCCCGGCGAGGGCGCGCAGTCGGGACCGGTGCTCTCCGCAGAGGTTACGCTCAAGGTGACCGCCGCGCGCTGCACCTCCGCCCATGCGCCGCGCTTGCCCGAAATGGGCCGGCTGGCGCCGATGACCTTCGTCTGGCGCCACGCGGCGGAGAAAGGCGCGAAGTTCTTCGTGCACCAGGGCAGCCGCGTGCTGCCGCCGAACCCGTATTCGGGCTTCGAGGTCGCCCCGATGGAGCCGACGGCCGAGCCGGTGGTCTCGGCTACGCCCGCGCCGTGGCCGCTCATGGCGCATGTGCTGTGGGTGGACAAGGGAACGTTGCAGGTAACGGCGGCGGCGCTCGGCGACCGCGCGCCCGCCGCGCCGATTTCCGTGAAATTGCCGGTGAGCAAACCGGTTGTGCTCGAATCTCCCGCCACCGTGATGGAGGACCAGCTCGTCGCCCTGGTCACCGACGAGGACCGCTCAAAACTGTGCTTCCTGCGCATCGGCGAGAAAAAACGCACCGACATCGTCGAGCTGAAGCTCGGTGGGCATGCGCCGATCGGCGAGACCTGCATCTACTGGACCTACGACCAGGAAATTCTTATCGCCTGGGCCGCCGCCGGCGGACGCGAGATCGTCGTCGGCCGTGCGCCCTGGGACGACGCCGCGTCGTTCGCCCCGCGCTCCTTTGCCGCGGTGGACGGAGATCTCCTGCGCATCGACGCGCTGATGCTGCCGCCCGGCGACAACGGGCCGCGCGAAGCGCCATACGTGGTCCGCGGCGAGCCGAAGGAGGCCGTGGGGCCGGAGCCCGCGGACGATGAGACCGGCCCGGAACCGGTCGAGGAGGAGCCGCGGCTCGCGCTGTACACGCTCGCTGCGGAGCGCACGCAGCGCCGACTGACGATCTCCGGTCACTACGGGCGCGGTTCCAGCCGGGCGCTGGCGAGGATCTCGCTTCCCGAGAACGCAAATGGCTCGTTGACGTGCGTTTCTTCGGTCATGACGCGCCGCAGGCATCCCGTTTACGTGCTGAAGGACGAGGGCGACGCGCTGTGGTTCGCATCGACGTTGCTGCGCGAGCTGACGCCGCTGGACGCGGTCGTCGGCGACAAGGTGACGTTGGCGCAGTTCCCGGCGCTGGTGGCCGCGTCGGAGCGTTCCGAGACGCCCTGGGTGCACCTGAGGTACTGGTCGGGTTCGGACGGCGGATTCAAGTTTGCGAGACTCGAACCGGCGGACCAGCCCGAAACGTACTCGATGATCCGTCCGCGCGTGGCGGCGGTGCGGTGGTATTGAACTCGACGTGCCCGATCGCATCCGGTGAACGCAGGCGTCCGGCTCGCGGGTTCCAACGGTCGGCGCCTGAGCCGCCTGAGATTGCGGCAAAGCGCCCTGCGAATCCGCCGAGCCGCACAAGGACGTTTTCAACGCCAGCTTGACGGCGAAGTGAGGCAAACCCATGGGCAAGCTTACGGGTGGCGGCAGCACTGGCGGCGGAGGCTCCAAGCCTGGCGGCGCGGGCGGAGCTCCGAAGGGGTCCGCCGGGGTTCCCGATACGTGCGTCACTCCGGCCGCGGCTTCGGGCGAAGGAGCCAGCGTCCAGAACGCCCCGGCGCAAGCCGCACAGCAGTCCCAGGGCGCCGGCCCGGAGCAGATGGCCGACTACTACGACGATTTTCCCACGCCGCCGAAGGAGCCTACCGGCGATCCGAACTCGCCTGAGTATCAGGCGGCGATGGAGCAGTACGAGGCCGACAAAGCGGCGTTCGAGGACCAGAAGGCGGCCTACGAGGCGGAAAACGGTCCGGCGCCTTCGCCCGCGCCGGTCTCCCCGCCCTCGGCGCCCGGCGGTGGGAAGCCCGCGGCGCGGATGGGTGACATGACCGCTCACGGCGGGGTCATCGCTCTTGGCTGCATGACGGTCATGATCGGCAACAAGCCGGCGGCGCGGATGTCCGACATGCACACGTGCCCGATGGTGACGGGCGTGGTTCCGCACGTCGGCGGTCCCGTCCTCCCGCCGTGCGCCCCCACCGTGCTGATCGGGTTCGTGGCCGCGGCCCGAATGGGCGACCAGGCGACGTGCGTCGGCCCGCCGGACGTCATCGCCCAGGGCGAGTTCACCGTGATGATCGGGTAGCGCCGGCGCGCATCGCATCGGCCCTCCGCATCCGATGAATCAGACCGGTCAGAGACCCGTCCCCCAGGAAGCGCCGTAGCGTCGGACCTTCGGGGCCCGGGGGTGAGATCACTGTCGGCCTCGGAGGACCGACACTACGCGGATTGTCGCCGCACCGTCATATCGAAGTTCCGCACCAGCCCGTTGTAGATGCTGTACGTCGCGGCGGCGTATGCGGCGACGGCGATGAAGCTCGTCAGCGCGCGTGTGACGCGCGCGGCGGTGAGGTCGTCGGGGCTGGGCGTCGATTGCGTCTCGCGGAACACCGAAGTGGGGTCGATGAGCGCCTGTAACGCGGGGAACGGCGCGAAGGGCAGCACCACCGAGCCGAAGAACCAGCCGCCGGTGGCCAGCGCCGCGCCGCAGGCCCACAGCAAACCGGCCGCGCCCATCACGACGGCAGTGCTAATCATCACTGCGGGGACGGTCTTCTTCGACAGCAGCGAGAACTGGAGGCCGATCATCGCGGCCAGCGCCGCGAAGCCCGTGACCAGCAGCGGCGCGAGCAGCACCGCTTCCGGCGTCGTCACCCACTCGGCGTTGCCGTAGCCGAGGTCGAGAAACACGAACATGAGCAGCACGGCCGGCGGGACCAGAATCAGCGGGACGACGAAGCTCACCAGCCCGCGCAGCGTTCCGGCGACGATGTACTTGCTCGTCAGCGGCGTCGAGAGCAGCAGCTCCATCGTCTGCGATTCCTTCTCGCGCGTCAGTGTTGTGGCGGCGGTGTTCGTGACAAGCAGCAGGATGACGGCCAGTTGCAGCCAGACCAGCACGGTGAGCCAGTAGCGCGCCTCGTTCGGCCGCGCGGGGCTGAGCCCCCACCAGCCGTTGTAATAGGCCAGAAGCAGCGTGAATCCGGCCGCCAGCCCCAGCGCGACGACGACCCAGCGAAACGCGGACCGGCCGCCCGCCGACGCGCGCGTCGCCGCTTCGCGCCAGGCGATGGGGTTGCTCCACACGTGGCGCGGCTTGCGGCGGCGCTCGCCGGTCGGATCGTGCAGCGCGAGGATTCCCTTGACTCGCGAGAGCCAGGTGATTTCGCCTTCCTTGGCGCCGGTGCGCACGAACGCGAGGCTGAGCACGATCAGCACAATGGACGCGAGCACACAACCGACCATGTACGCGCTCGCCGGGTTGGCCAGCGCCCAGTTCCAGGGCCAGGAAAAGCGGCCCAGGTCCGTGATCGACGGCGCCGGCGTCCAGCCGGTCACGACGGACAGCGCCAGGAACGGGTGGATCGGGGCCAGCCAGCTCATCTGCACGTTCAGCCCGACGCCGAGCGGGGCCTCGGGCAGCGCGCCGTAGGCGGACATTCCGATCGCGCCGAGCGCGACGAGGTAGGCCGCTACGCCGACGAAGAACGCGAAGATCGTGCGGCGCGTTCCGACGCGCGCGATGCTGATGAAGATCGCCATGCAGCCGGTGATCAGCCCGGTGCTTGCCGCGAGGCCGAAGCTCTCGAACACCTCGGCGGTGGTCACGCCGCCGTAGAGCATCGTGATCCCGAACACCGGCAGCCCGGCGATCAGCAGCACCCACACGAAGTACAGCCGGCTGATGAGCGAGCCCAGCACGATCTGCGCGTTGGACATCGGCGTCGTCAGCAGGATGTGAAACGTGTTGGCGTCTTTCTCCTGCGTGATCGCCCCGGCGGTGAAAATCGGCGCGATGAAGCACATCAGCAGTAGCTGCACGATGCTGACGGCGGTGAAGGTCTGCGTGGACTGCTTCGCCAGGTGTGCCAGCGACGCCGGCTGCACGCTGAAGGCGTTCCCACCCATGACGAGCAGTACGAGGAACAACACGCCGAGATACGCGACGCGCGCCCACAGGTGGCGCACGCGCTTCCCGCCGGTGGAAACCACGCGCACCAGGATCGGGTTGGACGGCAGCAGCCGCCACAGCCAGAGCCCCAGGTCGTGCAGCAAGGTCATCCGTCGCTCCGTCCCGTTCAACATGATACGGGCAGTGGAGCGCAGGAGTCTCGCGCGCCTTTGTGCCGGCGCGGGCGGCACGGCCGGTTCGCGCTGTCCGTTCGCCGGCGGCCGAACAACGGTCTCGAATGCGGAGCCGCCGTTCGTGAGACGCTCAGCGACCCGACGGCGCATGGACTTTGGACGGCGATTCACACGCGGCGCGGCGGCGGGCTGCGCTGCGGCGCCGGTGCGGCGTGGTCTGGTCATGTAAGGAAGCTCCCCATGAAAACGCAGACGCGGCTTCGCGCGGTCATCGCATCAGCATCACTTCTGAGCGTCCTGTTGCTCTGCCCCGCGACGCTCGCTCAGGGCGCTCCCACGCTCGATCAGCGCCTGGAGCGTCTGTGCCGCAAGCTGGAGAGTGCGCGGCAGGAAATGCACATTCCGGGCATGGCGATCGCCGTCGTGAAGGACGACCACGTGATCCTGGCACGCGGCTTCGGCCTCGCAGATCTCGAATCGCAGCGTCCGGTCACCGAGGAAACGCTCTTCGCCGTCGGCTCGACCACCAAGGCCTTCACTGCCACGCTGATCGGCATGCTCGTCGATGACGGCAAGCTCGGCTGGGATGACCCGGTCGCGAAGCACCTCCCCGGCTACAAGCTCAAGGACGCCAAGGCGAACGAACAGGTCGCCGTCCGCGACCTGCTGTGCCACCGCATCGGGCTGGCCGCGATGACGCTGCTCTGGTTCGGCACCGGCGTGTCCCGCGAAGACGTGCTGGCCACTTCGCTCAACGCCGAACTGCTCAACCCGTTCCGCGAAAAGTTCGGCTACAGCAACGAGAGCTATCTGGCGGCGGGGCTTCTGGCGGCGCGCGTATCGGGGATGGAATGGGACGCGCTGCTCGCCGAGCGCATCTTCAAGCCGCTGGGCATGCGCGATTCGAACAGCACGTATGCTGCCGCCCAGCGCGACGCGCGGATGTCCAAGGGCTACAAGTGGGAGAAGGAAAAGGGCGTCCAGACGCACCAGCCGATGCGGAACATCGACAACATCGGCCCCGCCGGTTCGATCAACTCCAACGTCCGCGACATGGCGCAATGGGTGCGGTTCCAGCTTGGGCATGGCTCGTTCGACGGCGAGATGTTGCTCAGCCGCGAGCAGCATGAGCAGACCTGGACCAAGCACGTCAACGTCGCAGGAAACGTGGATTATGGCTTGGGGTGGTTCCTGCGCGACTGGGACGGCAAGCGCGTCGTCGACCACGCCGGCGGGATCGACGGGTTCACAGCCGAAGTGGCGCTCCTGCCGGAGGAGAACCTGGGGTTCGTGCTGCTGATGAACCTCTTCGCCGCGCCGCTACAGGACGCCTCGCGTCAGATCGTCTTCGAGACGCTGCTGGGCGAGTGGCAGCCGGAGGAAGCAGCGGCCGCTTCGAGCGAGGACTTCGAGCCATACCTCGGAACCTACGTGGGACAGTTCGCGCAGTTCAAAGGCGTGGACTTCACGGTCCTGGTGCAAAACGGCCGGCTGGCCGTGGACGTGCCCGGGCAGATGGTCTACGAACTGAAGCCGCCTGATGACGCCGGAAAGCGCCAGTTCGCGATCACGGACCAGATCAGCGTGCGCTTCAATCGCGACGAGCAGGGCAAGGTCTTCTCGATGTCGATCTTTCAGGCGGGGCTGGTGTTTGAGTTGCCGCGCAAAGGCGCGCAATACGCCGTCGAGATCGACCTCGATGCGGCTCGCAAGCACCTCGGCCGATTCCATTCCGAGAAGCTCGACGCCGATGTGACCGTGGTGATCCAGAACAACCGCTTGGCGGTCGACGTGCCCAAGCAGATGGTCTACGAGCTGTACCCGCCCGACAAGGATGGACGCTGCAAGTTCCGCGTCAAGGACGACATCGCGGTGCGCTTCAACGCCGACGAATCAGGCGCCACGGCCTCACTCACGTTTTTCCAGGGCGGCGAGGAGGAGCTGCTGCCGCGCGTCGAGCAGCCGGACGCCCCGCCGCTGCCGAGCCGCGAGGAGTTGCTTGCGCTGGTGCGGAAAGGGCGCGGCGGCGTCGCGGCGGACGGGCTGCGCAGCGTCCGCGCCCGCGGCGCCGTGCGCTTCGTCCACATGGGCGTCGAGGGCACGCTGGAGGCGCTCGAAGCCGGGCCGCATCGCTCGCGCGAGACGATCGACCTCGGCCGCTTCGGGAAGATCGTGCAGGTGTGCGACGGCGAGCGCGGTGCGCTGGACAGCGGCGCCACCGGACGCTTGCCGATCGAGGGAGAGCATCTTGCGGCGATGAAACTGGAAGGCTCGCTCGTGTGGCTCGGGGATTGGACGAAGACGTTCGATGAGATTGACGTCCTCCGCCGCGACACGTTCGACGGGCAGGACGTGTACGTGGTGCGCGTCAAAGCGAGCGGGCAGCCGGAGGCGACTGTATACGTCAATACGGCGACGGGCGAGGTCGCGGGGCGCGAATCGCTGATGCTGACGCTGCTCGGTCCGCGGCTGCCGATGACGCACCATTTTGCAGACTATCGCGACGTGGGCGGCGTACGCTGGCCGCACCGCCACGAGACCTTCAACGAGATCACCGGGCGGATGGTCATCGAATACGCATCGGTCGAGACGAACGTGGAATTGGCGGACGCGGAGTTTCGGTTGACGGCGGAGTAGCGCGCGGGAGCATCACGCCGGCGGATGGAGCGCCCGCTTGCGATTGTGGTGCCGGCGACGGTCCGCAATCAAACTGAGCTCGGATTGTGGACGATGCTGCGTTTGGCTCAGTGCGCCGGCGGCGAGTCCTGGTGTCGGTGCCCGGAGGCCAGTGCCCCGGTCGCGTCGGCGCGGAGATCGGAATCGTCGCGTAGCAGTCGGTGAAAAAAAACGGCCTGCCGATTGGGGAGCCGGCCTCCAGGCCGCTCCTGGAAATTATCCGGCGCGCGCTGCCGCACGTTTTCAACGAACAGGAAGCGGGTTCAGCCGCGGAGCGGCGGAAGAGCGTAGCCCATGGCTCCAGCCATGGGAGAACGTAGCCCATGGCTCCAGCCATGGGAGGCCATGGTGTGGGCATGGAAGTGGGGGACCGGTCTCTGACCGGTCTTGAAGATCATTCGGAGCAGCGGAAGAGCGT
>JABRWC010000163.1:0-11200 GCA_039961675.1 Phycisphaerae bacterium | reverse complement strand
CGTCCGCATGCTCCCGGAGAAAGCTCGCCGCGACCGCCTGGCTGATCTCGCCCTCGAGTGCCGCGCGCACGATCGGCGCTTTGCCTTCGCCGAACGCAAGCAGGATCACTCGGCGTGCGTCGAGGATCGTCCCCACGCCCATCGTGATCGCCCGCCGCGGCACGTTCCACTCGCCGAAGAAATCGCTCGCCGCGTCCAGCCGCGTGACTTTGTCGAGCGTGATGAGGCGCGTGCGGCTGTGGCGCGACGATCCCGGCTCGTTGAACCCGATGTGCCCCGTGCGGCCGATGCCGAGCAGTTGCAGGTCGACGCCGCCGGCGTCGCGGATGCGCTGCTCGTATTCCTTGCAGTACGCCGCGGCGCGGTCCAGTGAAACCGTCCCGTCCGGAATGTGAACGTCGCACGGCTCGATATCGACGTGGTCGAACAGGTGCTCGCGCATGAACCGGCGATAGCTTTGCAGCGCGTCCGCCTGCATGGGCCAGTATTCGTCGAGGTTAAACGTGACCACGTTCCGGAAGGACAGGCCGCTGTCGCGGTGCAGGCGCACCAGCTCGGCGTACACGCCCTGCGGCGTCGATCCCGTGGCCAGGCCGAGCACGGTGCGCTGTCCGGACGCGGACTTACGCCGGATCAGATCGGCGATCTCTTCGGCCACGGCGCGGCTCGCCGCCTCGCTCGAATCGAAAACAACGGCTTCGGTGCGCCGCTGCGGTTCGGTCTCGCCGCCGTCGGCGCTCAGGGGGAAGTGAAACGTGCGGGTGCTCATCGGCAGCTCACAACTCTCACTTTGCCCGCAAGCCCTGCGTCGGCTTCCCGCGGGCGCGCGCATCATAGCCGGATGCACAGTGCACGCCGATTGACGCCGCGCCGACCGGCGACTAGCCTGCGCTCTTGGCGTGGGTTTTTGCGGGGATTCGAGTTAGCGGGGCGCGGAACGACAAAATCCGGATGACTTGCGGCACCGGCGAGCGCTGCGTCCCCGCCCACCGGCGATCTAGACAAAGTCGTTCTAACGTAACGTCCTCATTAAGGAGGCCATCGTATGACAGCGATTTCGGCATCCGTCTCCATTCTCCTCGGTCTACTCGCAGCCCGGCCCGGCGCGGATGCGCAGCGGGACGGCGGCGCTTCGCTGGCTCCGTACGCCGCAGCGATCGAGGCCGCGGCCGCACCGAGCGCCAAGCCGCCGATCGTCGAGATCACCAAGACCTGCCCGAACCTGCGTTACGTCGGCCGCGACGCAACGTTCGAGATCACCGTGACGAACCGGGGCGAGGGAACCGCGAACAACGTCGTCGTCACCGACGCCATCGCCGGCGGCACGCAGTTCCTCAGCGCCGACAACGGCGGCACGCAGGAAGGCGGGAACGTCGTGTGGCGCATCGGCACGCTCGGACCGAACGAGACGCGCTCGCTCAAGGCGACCGTCCGCTGCGCGCAGATCACGACCGTGCGCAACACCGCCACCGTGACATATTGCGCCGAAATCGCGGCCGGATGTGAATTCGAGGTGAAGGGCATTCCCGCCATCCTGCTGGAGTGCGTGGACGATCCGGACCCGATCGAGATCGGCAGCAACGTGACCTACACAATCGTCGTCACCAATCAGGGCACGGCCATCGGCACCAACATCGTCATCGCCTGCACGCTGCCGGCCGAGGAGGAATTCGTGTCGGCCGCCGGCCCGACCAACGGCACCGGCTCGGGCAAGAGCGTGAAGTTCGAGCCCCTCGCCTCACTGGCGCCTGCGGCCAAGGCCGTCTACAAGGTGACGGTGAAAGGCATCGCGGTCGGTGATGTTCGCTTCGGCGTGCAGCTCACGTCCGACCAGGTGACCTCGCCGGTGACGGAGACCGAAAGCACGCACGTGTATTGACGCTGGTTTGCGTGGTGCAGGCGTCTCGCCCGTCGCCCCCGATCGTAGATCATGCGCTACGGGCGTCTCGCCGGTGAGATTGGCGGCGCGGAGCGAGGGCGCCCCGCCTGCGATTCCGACACCGCCATTCGGGCGCCGGCCGGACCGGGTTCAGCCCGGCTCGGCCGGCGCTGTCCGCTCCTGCCCCATGGACTCGCGCGCTTCCGGCCGCATGGGCGCCTCCGAAAACACGCGGATGTGCCGCGGCCGCACGAACACCGACGCGCCGGGGACCAGCCGCATCGTGTCGTAACGCTCCTGCGAAAGCTCCGCGACCAGCAGGTGCCCGACCGAAGTCCGCAGATGAACGCGCACGATGGGGCCGGCCGAATGCACGCGCAGCACCTCCGCGGGAATTGACGGCAGCCCGTTCGTCTTCAAATCGATCGTCACGTCGTGCGGGCGAACGAACACCCGCGCCGCCCCGCCGACCGCCTGCCCGTTGGTCTCGAACGGCAACTCGATCGGCCCAAGCTGAATGCGGTCTGCGCCGATCCTCCCGTGAAACTGGTTCACGTGCCCCAGGAAGCGCAGCACGAATTCGCTCGTCGGGTGGTGAAACACCTCGTCCGGCGTCCCTACCTGCTCAACGCGGCCTTCGTTCATCACCACCACGTGGTCGGCGACCTCCAGCGCTTCCTCCTGGTCGTGCGTGACGAACACGCTGGTGACGTGCAGCTCGTCATGCAGCCGCCGCAACCACTGGCGAAGCTCCTGACGCACGCGCGCGTCCAGCGCGCCGAACGGCTCGTCCAGCAGCAGCACGCGCGGTTCCACGGCAAGCGCTCGGGCGAGCGCTACCCGTTGCCGCTGCCCTCCGGAGAGCTGGCTCGGGTAGCGCCGCGCCATCGAGTCGAGCTGCACAAGCCGCAGGAGCTTCATCACGCGCCGGCGGATCTCGGCGCGGGCAGGACGCTCCCGTCGCGGCCGCACGCGGAGCCCGAACGCGACGTTCTCGAACACGGTCATGTGCCGGAACAGGGCGTAGTGCTGAAACACGAACCCCACCCGCCGTTCTCGCGCCGGGCTGTTCGAAACGTCCTCCTCGTGAAAGATCACCGCGGCTCCGGGCGCCGCATCGGGTATTTCCAGCCCGGCAATAACGCGCAGCAGCGTCGTCTTCCCGGAACCGGAGGGGCCGAGCAGCGCCGTCAGCGTGCCGTCCGGAATCGACAGCGACACGTCGCGCAGCGCGACGAATCGTCCGAACGTCTTCGTGATGTTTCGCACCTCGATGCTCACCGTGCGCCTCCCTCTCCAAAGCGGCGCCGTGCCCCTTCCTTCGCTCCGACCAAGGCCGTCTCAATTCCCCGCAACGTCGGACCTCCGTGTCCGGCGGGGTGGATGCCGTCGGACACGGAGGTCCGACGCTACGCGATTGACGAAAACGCTCTAGCTCCTCCCGGCGCGCCGCGCGCGCCACTCCACCGCGCTCTTGGCCGCCAGCGTCGCCAGCGCCAGCAGCGCCAGCAGCGACGCCACGGCGAACGCGGCCACGAAGTTGTATTCGTTGTAGAGAATCTCCACGTGCAGCGGCATGGTGTTCGTCTCACCGCGGATGTGCCCGGAAACCACCGACACCGCGCCGAACTCGCCCATTGCGCGGGCGTTGCACAGGATCACGCCGTACAGCAGGGCCCACTTCACGTTCGGCAATGTCACGCGCCGGAACGCCTGCCAGCCGGTCGCGCCCAGCGAGATCGCCGCCTGCTCCTCCTCGTCGCCCTGCTCCTGCATCAGCGGAATCAGCTCGCGGGCCACGAACGGAAACGTCACGAAGACGGTCGCCAGCACGATCCCCGGCACCGCGAAGATCACCCGCAGGTTGTGCTCCGCCAGCCACGGACCGAGCCACCCTTGCAGGCCGAACACCAGCACGTACACCAGCCCGGAAATGACCGGCGAGACCGCGAACGGCAGGTCGATCAGCGTGGTCAGCACGCTCTTGCCGGGAAAATCGAACCTCGCGATCGCCCACGATGCCGCCAGCCCGAACGCCAGGTTCGCCGGAACAGCGATAATGGCCACCAGCAGCGTGAGCTCGATTGCGCGCAGGGCGTCGGGCTCGCGCAGCGCCGCCAGGTACGCCCCAATGCCGCCGCGAAGCGCCTCGACGAATACCGCCAGCAGCGGGACCACCAAAAACAGTCCCAGGAACGTCAGCGAGACCACAAGCAGCAGCGCCTGAATCGCCGCCGGCTCCCGGCGCACGCCGAGGCGTCGGTTTCCGCGCCGCGCGCTTGCGGCCGGACGCGCCCCGCCCCGCACCAAGCCAAGTTGTGCGACGGCCTCAGACACGCCTCATGCCCTCGCCCGCCCGCGGCGGCTGGTCCACCACTGCAACGCGTTGATGCACAGCAGCAGCACGAATGACGCCACCAGCATCACGACCGCGATCGCGGTCGCGCCGGCGTAGTCGTACTGCTCGAGCTTGGTGATGATCAGCAACGACGTGATCTCGGTCCGCATGGGCATGTTGCCCGAGATGAACACCACCGAACCGTACTCGCCAAGCGCACGCGCGAAGGCCAGCGCAAAGCCCGTCAACAAGGCCGGCAACACCGCCGGCGCAATTACGCGCCGGATCGTTTGCAATCGACCGGCGCCGAGGCTGGCGGCCGCTTCCTCCGTCTCCGCCTCCAGATCCTCAAGCGCCGGTTGGAGAGTCCGCACCACGAACGGCAGGCCGATGAACGTCAGCGCGATCCCGACGCCCAGCGGCGTGAAAGCCGCCTCAATACCCAGGGGCGACAGCCACCGGCCGATCCAGCCGTTCGGAGCGTAGATCGCCGTCAGCGCGATCCCGGACACGGCCGTCGGCAGCGCGAACGGCAGGTCCACCAGCGCATCGACGAGCTTCTTCCCGGGAAAGCTGTAGCGAACCAGCGTCCAGGCCACCACAGCACCGAACACAACGTTGATCGCGGCGGCTGCCAGCGACGCTCCGAACGTGAGCTTGTAAGACGCGATTACGCGCGCATCGCTGATTGCCGACCAGAATCTCGGCCACGTCATCCCGAGCGTCTTGGCGACCAGCGCGCTCAGCGGCAGCAGAACGACCAGCGACAGGTACAGCACGGCGTACCCGAGCGTCACGCCGAACCCCGGAAGCACGCTTCGCCGCCTCATCGCCAGTGACGCGAACCTCATGAATCGCCGCCCCATGTCCGCCGGCCGAATCTCACGCCCGCCTCACGATTTGTTTCGATCCCCCCCGAGTGCGTTACGGCCTGTAGATCTGGTCAAACAGCCCCCCGTCATCGAAATGCGCAGCCTGCGCGCGCTCCCAGCCGCCGAAGACCTCGTCCACCGTGAACAGTTCGAGCCCGGGGAACCGGTCGCGGTCGCCGGCGTCTGCGTGCTCCGGCAAGACGGGCCGGTAGTAGTGCTTCGCGGCGAGCCGCTGTCCGACCGGTGAATACAGGTAACGCAGATACGCTTCCGCGACTTCGCGCGTCCCGTGCCGGTCGGCGTTCTTGTCCACCAGCGCGACCGGCGGTTCCGCGAGGATGCTTACCGAGGGCACGACCATCTCGAACTTCTCGGGACCCAGCTCGCTGATCGCCAGGAACGCCTCGTTTTCCCACGAAAGGAACACGTCGCCGATGCCGCGCTGCACGAACGTCGTGGTCGATCCGCGCGCCCCGGAATCCAGCACCGGAACGCGTCGGAACAGCTCCGCCACAAACTCGCGAGCCTTGCCCTCCGCCGCCTTCACGGCGTCCGCCGCCGCCGGGTCCTTCAGTTTGGTGAAGTCCCTCAGCTCGCGCTTCAGCACGTATCCCCACGCCGCCAGATAATTCCAGCGCGCCCCGCCCGAAGTCTTCGGGTTTGGCGTGACGATCTGCACACCCGGCCTGACCAGGTCGCCCCAGTCGCGGATCGACTTGGGGTTTCCGCGCCGCACGAGAAACACGATCGTGGACGTGTATGGTGCGCTGTTGTGCGGCAGGCGCTTCTGCCAATCTGCCGGGATCAGGCCGGAATTCTTCGCGATCGCGTCGATGTCGTATGCCAGTGCCAGCGTGACCACGTCCGCTTCCAGGCCGTCGATGACCGCCCGGGCCTGCTTGCCCGAGCCGCCGTGCGACTGCCGAATCGTCACCGTCTGCCCGCGCTCGCCGGCCCAATGCTCCGAAAACGCTCGGTTGAAGTCGGCATAGAACTCGCGGGTCGGGTCGTACGACACGTTTAGCAGTTCCGGCCCCGCTGCGCTCGCTTGCGCGGCGAGCACCACCGCGACCAGCATCAGGTCCACACGCTGAAGTCCCCACGGTGTGCCGATCATTCTCCGCTCCCGAGACGCGCCGCTCGGCTCCCGAAAACACGGCCCCGCCGGCCGGCTCCCGCACCCGGCCGACGGGGTCGGTTTCGCAAGGAGAGGTTCATTCGTCAGGCGGCAAGACACGTGCCAGTTCGATAGTGCCGCAGTTTCGGACACCAAGCCGATTGTTATAGGACTAACGGTATTTGCACGACTATTGGAGATATTTCACGGAATATCCGCTATTCTGATGCTTTGACCTGTCATATTTGACGGTAAACCTATGCAGCGAATCCGAAGTCTGCTGCTGGACGTGTGGCGCGAGGCGTGCCGGCATATCGAGATCACGGCCTCGACCGAGAACATCGCACGCATGGTGGCCCGCGAGTGCCCGGTTGCCGCGCTGCTCGTTCGCCGCGCGGACCTGCAAAGCCTGCGGCTTGAGACGATCGCCATCGGTGCAGTCCGCGACGCGCCGGTGGGGCCGTTCGAACCGACGCCGTGTACATCCTCCCAGATGGATCGGCTGGTCGCATGGTCGTCGCGGCCGGGACTCATCCGGTGCGGCGGCCGCAGTGAACCGGAGCGCGAGCTGGCCATCGTCTTTCCGCGGGAGCTCAAGGGCGACTGCCTGGCCGGTCCCCTGCCCGGCGCGGAGGGGCAGCTCGGCGTCCTGCTCGCGGTCGCCGCTCCCGGAGAGGTGCTGACCGAGCAACACGCACGGCTCATTGAAGCGCTCCTCGAGCCGTTCTCGGCGGCGTTCGAGAACGACCGGCGGTTGCACGAGCTGGCCAGCCTGCGCGAAGCCGCCGAAGCCGAGCGACGCTCGCTCCTGGCGCGCTTCGGCCGGCGCGACGCCGGCGAGAAGATCGTCGGAGCGGAGGCGGGCCTCCAGCCAGTGATGCAGCGCGTGGATATCGTCGGCAAGTCCGACGTCCCCGTGCTGCTGCTTGGAGAAACCGGCACCGGCAAGGAAGTCATCGCGCGGGCGATCCACTTGCGCTCGCCGCGCCACGACAAGCCGTTCATCCGCGTGAACTGCGGCGCGATCCCGTCGGAGTTGATCGACTCGCAGCTTTTCGGACACGAGCGCGGCAGCTTCACGGGCGCCGTGGACACGCACAAGGGCTGGTTCGAGCGTGCGGATTCCGGGACGCTGTTCCTCGACGAGATCGGTGAACTGCCGCCCGCGGCCCAGGTCCGACTGCTGCGCGTGCTTCAAGACGGCTTCATCGAGCGCGTGGGCGGACGCCAGTCGATCCACGTCGATGTGCGGGTCGTGGCGGCGACGCACCGCGACTTGGCGGCGATGGTCCAGGAAGGCCGTTTCCGCGAAGACTTGTGGTACCGGCTGGCGGTGTTCCCGATCCCGCTGCCGCCGCTGCGCGAGCGAACGGCGGACATCCCCGCGCTGGCGTGCCATTTCGCCGAGAAAGCCGCTACGCGCTTCGGTCTGCCGCTGGTCATGCCGACGCCCGAGGACATGCATCAGCTCATGGCCTACCCCTGGCCAGGAAACGTACGTGAGCTTGCCGCGGTGATCGACCGCGCCGCGCTGCTGGGCAACGGCGGCCAGCTGGACATCACCACGGCGATCGGCGGCGTGTTCGCTCGGGGGCCGTGCGCGGCGCCGGCGAGCGCGCCTCCTGCTGCGCATTCGCGGCCGGAAGTTCCGCCGCCGGCTCCGGCCCCGGTGGGCCAGCTTGCACACGACGAGTCCGGCGGCGCGGCGCGGGCGTGGCGTGACGCAGGTGGTCCGGAAACGACCTCGGACATCTCAGAAGCGCCGCCAGCGACGCTGAACGACGTGATGCGCCGCCATATCGAGCAGGTGCTGCGGTCGGTCTATGGGCGAATCGAGGGCCCGTTCGGCGCCGCGCGAAAGCTGGGGATAAACCCCCACACGCTGCGGAGCCGAATGCGGAAGCTCGGGATCGACTGGCGTCGTTTTCGCACGGCGGCCAAGTGAGAATTGGAAAATGAAGAGTGAGAATCGCAATCCGGCGCCGTCAGACCCTCGGACGCCGAGCCGGGGTGCCGGCGAAAGGTCCGTTGAGCTTGGGAGGAAAGCGTGGAGCCGGCGACCCTGGCGGGGTTGTTGCGTCGAACGGCAGGCACGCAGGCCTGCTCCGCCCGTGCTTTCCCAAGCTCATCGGCCGGTCTCAGGCTTTCCGGGTGGATCGGCGCCCGCGGGTAGTGATGCGATAGGCGGCGCGGCGTACACCGACGCGCGCCGGCCGACGCCGCCGGCTTCGGTCGTGGTGGACAAACTCCGCATCATCCGCCACACTGCGCCGGGTTCAGCGACAGCATCAGGCGCAACATGACGCTCGCACCGGCGTTGCCTATGGTCGACCCACCCATGCTGCCTCAACAGCCGGTCACACTGATCGGCGCCAGCAAAGCGATGCAGCACGTGCTCGATCTGTGCCGGCGCGTCGCCCCCACGCGCGCCACCGTGCTGATCACGGGCGAGACCGGCACCGGCAAGGAGCTCGTCGCCCGCTACATCCATCGCCACAGTCCGCGCCGCGACAAGCCGCTGGTGGTCTTCAACTGCCACGGCGTCCCCGACACGTTGCTCGAAAGCGAGCTGTTCGGGCACGAGCGTGGCGCGTTCACCGGCGCGATCCAGAGCCGCAGCGGCACGTTCGAGCGCGCCCACGGCACCACCCTGCTGCTCGACGAGGTCGGCGACGTGCCGCGGGCGGCACAGGCCAAGCTGCTGCGGCTGCTCCAGGAGCGGCGCGTCTCGCGCCTGGGCGGAACGGCGAATCTTGAGATCGACGTGCGCGTCATCGCCACCACGCGCTACGACCTGCGCAGCCTGGTGCAGCACGGCCGGTTCCGCGAGGACCTGCTCTACCGGCTGAACGTCTTTCCCATCCACGTCCCCCCCCTCCGTGAACGGCGCGAGGACATCCCGCGCCTGGCGACGCACTTCCTCGAGTCCGCGGCGCGGCACAACCGCTCGCGCCAGTCCGGGTTCAGCGAGCTCGCCACGGCGCTGCTCGTCAGCTACCACTGGCCCGGAAACGCCCGCCAGCTTCAGGCGGTCATCGAGCGCGCTCTGCTGCTCGGCGGCGGCAAGACGATCACCGAGCGCGACCTGCCGGCCGAAGTCGTGGGCGGCTTCCTGCCGCCGCAAACCGGCGAATCACCCTCCTCGCTCACGTACGCGCAGCGGCTGCTGGTGACGCGCGCCATGCACGAGAACGCGTGGAACTACGGGCCGGCGGCCAAGCAACTCGGGATTTCGACGCACGTCCTGCGGCAGCTCGTCGCCACGCTGCAAGTCCGCCGGGCGGATTAGAGCGAAAGCGCGCGGCGGCAGATTCCCATCATCACGCGCCGCCAACCAAGTGCAGCCGGCGGTCGTCCGCGCGCTGGACACTGCCGACACGGCAGTGGCACACGAACGCTCGTCGATCGAGCGGCACTTGCCAGCCGCGTGTGCCACCGGACCCGTGAACGGAACATGCATACGCTGCGTACAGCGAAAGCACGCCACCCGACGCGTGTGCCACCGGACCCATGCGCGGAGCATGCCTACGCTGCGTACAGCGAAAGCATGCCACCCGCCGCGAAGACAATCGCCGGGAATTCGTCCCTACCGCGCGCTACGGCTGCAACTGGATGAACTTGCCTTCCGACGGCGTGTTGCCGTTCTGGCCCGTCGCGACGAACAACATGTAATACCCGGGCGGGGCGATGTTGCCTTGAGCCGGGGCGCTGACGCGGATGCGCGTGGGGTTGGCGGGGTTGTACGTGAACTCCAGTTCAATCATCCGCGCGCTCTGGTCGAAATGGTGCGTCACAGCGCCCGGACGGATGAGCCGAACCGCGGCGATGTGGCGGCCTCGGGGGTCACGACGTTGAAGCCCGTGTTGTAATGAACGACCGGCGGCAGGAGCGTGATGCTGGGTCGTGGGCCGTTGAAGAAGTACGGCGGTTTGAATTCCTGGTACGTGGTCTGGTTGCCGGAACCGTCGCCGTACTGACCGCCGGCGACGAACACGGCGCCCGAGGGCAGCAGCAGTTCGACCGCGTGCTGCGTGCGCGTGACGGCATCGGCACCATGCGCGTCCAGTTTCCGGTGAGCGGGTTCCACATTTCCGGCTCCAGCGCGCCGCCGGCGGCCGCGCAGGAGTCGTCGAGGTCTTTCGATCTGCCGACGGCCAGCACCTGGCCGTTGGGCAGGTTCACCAGTCCGTGGTTGATCCGCGGATGATACATGTCGCTCGTTTGCGTCCACGCCGGGTTGAGCTGCGACATGTCGATGAAGTACGCGGCGGCGGTGGGCGGGGAGTGCTCGCATCCGGAGTTGTGCACGGATGTCGCGCCGCCGGCCTTAAGCACCTTGTCCTGGGAGAACATTGCGGCGCTGCCGCCGAGGATGGTGGAGCTCGGCTGAAACGCGCCGTCCCACTGGCCGAGTCCGACGCTGAGCAGCCGGCTGCTGGCGAAATCGGACGCGTTGTTCGGGTCGGTGCTGAGGTACTGCGACCCGGCCATGAGGACCTTGCCGGAGCTCAGCAGGAACATGAACGGGTAGAGGTCAAGATCGAACTGGTTGGGCGCGCCTGGATTGCACTGGTCTTCGAGATAGGGCTGCGAGCAGTATTCGGCGTCATGCAGCGGCTCCCAGGTCCAGTTGGCTGGGTTCGGGTCGCCGACATTGAGGATCGCGGGGATGTTCCTGTTGCCGTCGGCGCCGAGCGTGCCGACCCAGCCGTCGGTGTTGAGCACCTGCGTGGCGCTGAGCTGCGTGAGTGTGGGTTACCAGCGGCGGGTAAAGACCTCGGAACCCGGACAATTGTCTTCATTCAGGCACCAGAATTCGCTGGGCGCGGCGATGAATGAACCGACGGGGCCAGCGAGCGGGTCGTAGACGGTCGTCTTCTCAACGCCGTGCTGCTGACCTGCCCCCATTCATGATACCACGTTCCATGTTAGTTCCCGACTCCGAGCCGGCCCCTGGTCGTCCTCTGCGGAGGGGAAGAAGCCGGGGTCCAGGG